>NZ_JBFAZD010000005.1:0-439307 GCF_040681655.1 Streptomyces sp. NPDC051662 | reverse complement strand
AACCCACCGGATGATCCAGCAGGTCGGGGTATCAACATATCTGGCGTTGACTTTTGGCACGCTGTTGAGTTCTCAAGGAACGGACGCTTCCTTTGGTCCCGTTTCCGGTCCCTCCGGGCGCTTCCCTTCGGCATTTCGTGTTTCAAACTCTATCAGGCCTTTTTGCTGTTCCTGACCACTCGTTCCGCAGGCATGCTAAAGCGGAATCCGGGTTGGGATCGAGGCTTGATAGGCGCCGCCGACCCCCGACTCAAAGTCGCGTTGGGGTCAGGCAGGAGTACGACAGTACATGCGGGCGGCCGACGCAGGCAAATCGGTTTCGGTGGTCCCATGGCCCGTCAACCCACAGCACTCACGCGGAACCGTCACTTCCTATGACTTACCCTTCTGAACAGCACGTCGCCCCCTCACGGACGGTGACGACGGCCCGTACGTTTTCTCCGCCCCTGGAGGCTCCCCATGACCATCGTGACGGCCCCGCTCGCCGGACGCGCCATCGGATTGCCCGCTGTACCCGACCCGGTGTTCGCCGGTGCGATGGTGGGGCCCGGTATGGCCATCGATCCCGTACGGGAGCCGGGCGAGGCCGTCTCCCCGGTGGACGGTGTGGTGGTCTCCCTGCATCCGCACGCCTTCGTCGTGGTCGACTCCGACGGGCACGGAGTGCTGACGCACCTCGGTATCGACACCGTGCAGCTCAATGGCGAGGGCTTCGAACTGCTCGTCAACAAGGGCGACACGGTCACCCGCGGACAGGCCGTGGTGCGCTGGAACCCTTCCGCCGTGGAAGAGGCCGGCAAGTCGCCCATCTGTCCCGTCGTGGCGCTGGAGGCCACCGCCGATTCCCTCTCCGAGCTCCGCGAGGACGGCGATGTGAAGACCGGCGACTCACTCTTCGGCTGGCAGTGACGCCGTCGACGTATGTCAGGGGCGGGCGCGGTGCGCTCGTCGTACATCCATCGCGGCGACCGGGTCGCCGCATAACCGGAGACGGGTGAAATGGAGACAACGCTGCGAGGCGTCGGGGTCAGCCACGGAGTGGCGATCGGCGAGGTCCGGCACATGGGGACCGCGATGCTGGAGCCCCCGGCCAAGTCGATCCCGGCGGAGGAGGCGGAGCGCGAACAGGGGCGTGCTCACCAGGCCGTCGAGGCGGTGTCGGCCGATCTGATCGCCCGCGGCAATCTGGCCGGCGGCGAGGCGCAGGCCGTGCTTGAGGCACAGGCGCTGATGGCACAGGACCCGGAGCTGATGGCCGATGTGGAGCGGCGGATCGCCGTCGGGAGCACGGCCGAGCGCGGGGTGTACGACGCGTTCGCCTCGTATCGCGCGCTGCTCGCCGGTGCCGGCGAGTATCTGGCCGGGCGGGTCGCGGACCTGGACGATGTGCGGAATCGTATCGTCGCCCGGCTGCTGGGCGTTCCGATGCCGGGCGTGCCGGACAGTGACGAGCCCTATGTACTGATCGCGCGTGATCTCGCGCCCGCCGATACGGCGTTGCTCGACCCGACGTTGGTTCTCGGCTTTGTGACCGAGGAGGGCGGGCCGACGAGTCACAGCGCGATTCTGGCGCGTGCGCTCGGGGTGCCCGCTGTGGTCGCGCTGCCGGGCGCCGGTGA
Source organism: Streptomyces sp. NPDC051662 (assembly GCF_040681655.1). Classification (NCBI taxonomy): domain Bacteria; kingdom Bacillati; phylum Actinomycetota; class Actinomycetes; order Kitasatosporales; family Streptomycetaceae; genus Streptomyces; species Streptomyces sp. NPDC051662. The sequence goes on along the minus strand of NZ_JBFAZD010000005.1, from coordinate 437,688 downwards.
GCTGGCCGAGGGCACCGTGATCGCGGTGGATGGCAGCACGGGCGAGATCTTTGTCGAGCCGAGTGCCGAGAAGCGGGCCGAGCTGGAGGCGGCTGCCGCCGCGCGGAAGGCCGCGCTGTCCGCCTCCACCGGGCCGGGTGCGACATCGGACGGTCACAAGGTGCCGCTGCTCGCCAATGTCGGCGGTCCCGCGGATGTGCCGGCGGCCGTCGAGGCGGGTGCGGAGGGCGTCGGGCTGTTCCGTACGGAGTTCCTGTTCCTGGACGACAGTAAGCAGGCCCCGTCGGAGGAGAAGCAGATCGCCGCGTATCGCGCGGTGCTTGAGGCGTTCCCCGAGGGCCGGGTGGTCGTACGGGTGCTGGACGCCGGCGCGGACAAGCCGCTGGACTTCCTGACGCCCGCCGATGAGCCGAATCCGGCGCTCGGTGTGCGTGGTCTGCGGAGTCTGCTGGATCATCCGGATGTGCTGCGGACGCAGCTGACCGCGCTGTCGAAGGCGGCCGAGGGTCTGCCGGTGTATCTGGAGGTCATGGCGCCGATGGTGGCCGACCGCACGGACGCGAAGGCGTTCGCGGACGCCTGTCGTGAGGCGGGGCTGCACGCGAAGTTCGGGGCCATGGTGGAGATTCCGTCGGCCGCTCTGCGGGCGCGCTCGATTCTTCAGGAGGTCGAGTTCCTTTCGCTGGGGACCAATGACCTGGCGCAGTACACCTTCGCGGCCGACCGGCAGGTGGGTGCGGTGTCCCGGCTCCAGGATCCGTGGCAGCCGGCGCTGCTGGATCTGGTGGCGCTGTCGGCCGAGAGCGCCAAGGCCGAGGGCAAGAGCTGTGGGGTGTGCGGTGAGGCCGCCGCCGATCCGCTGCTCGCCTGTGTGCTGACCGGGCTGGGTGTGACGTCGCTGTCGATGGGCGCGGCGTCGATCCCGTATGTGCGGTCGACCCTGGCGAAGCACACGCTGGCGCAGTGTGAGCGTGCCGCCGCCGCCGCGCGTGCCGCGGACACCGCCGAGGGTGCGCGGAAGGCCGCGCGGGCGGTGCTGTCCGGGGAGTGATCCGAGACGGCCGGATCCCGGTCGGGGTTCTGGAGGGGCTTCCCGCCGTACAGGGCGGGAAGCCCCTCTGTCGTTGGCTCCGTTCAGTGGTGGGTCCCGGTGTCGTCCGGGCCGAGGTCGAATCCCGGGCAGTACTCCACGCCGGATTCGGGGGAGACCGGTTCTCCCGTGTCCGCGTCGGTGCAGTAGGCGCTGAAGACCTCGCCGGCGGTGAGGGGAACGAGGCTGCCGTGCTGGAGGCGCCAGCCGTGGAGCCGGTCGGGGTCATCGGCTCGGGTCGTACGGAGCACCACTCCCCCGGCGCTCTCCAGGGCGATACCGACAGCCAGCACGGTCACGAATTCGGTGGCTTGGGACGAGTCGAGCCGGGCGGGCCCGCCACCAGGATCCTTGGGGCTACTGCCAGGGCTGCCTTCGGAGCCGCTGTCGGGACGCTCGGTGCACAGGACCGCGAGGAGTCGCTCGTCGACGGCGGGGACGCTGCAGACGAGGTGGTGTGTGCCGGAGCCGGCGCCTTCGAGCAGCCGGAGCAGCAGGTGGGAGGCGCGGTCGAAGGCCGCGCGCCCGATGTCCTGCCCACAGTCGGCGCACTCGCCGAGATCGGCGAGGAGCGTGGTCGCGTACTCCCAGGTGGCCCTGCGGACAGCGGTGCTGATGAGCTGTGGGACGAGGCTGTCGATGGGCTGGCCGGTATAGGCGATGGCGGCGCCGCTCCCGGGGATGCGGGCCGTGAAGCGGCCGCGGCTGTCCGCGGTGTCGGGGTCGAGACCCGATGCCGCGCAGTACTCGGCGTACTCCTCCGGGTCGAAGAGGGCGACGGTGGTGTGGACGCCCTGGGACGCCAGGGATTTCAGCAGTCCGTCGATCCCTCGCAGATAGGCGGCGTGGTCGTCGAAGGTGAAGGTGCGGTAGCGCCGCATCGCGGTGAAGTCCTGCTCGTCGGCCAGCAGGCCGACGGTGCTGGGGACTTCGCGGCGCAGTCCGCGCCGCGCGGTCCCGGTCGTTCCGTGTGGTGTCCGCTGTGGTGTTCGGTCGCTGTGGTCGGTGTGCGCCATGGCTCCCCCTGAGCACGGTCGATCATTGCTCACTCAGAGTAACCAGCGGGTCTGACAACGCGGTCAGTGGCGCTCGCGGGCGAGGTTCTCGTAGAAGCGGAGGAGTTCGAGGTTGTCCACGGACCCCGCGTTGACCGCCTTGTCGAGCGCCGCGCCCTGGAGGAGGCGCTTGACCGGGACTTCGATGCGCTTGCCGGTCAGGGTGTGCGGGATTCCGGGGACCTCGATGATCTCGTCCGGCACATGGCGTGGCGAGAGCTGTTCACGGATCGTCGCCTTGACCCGGGCACGGAGCGTGTCGTCGAGCACGGCGCCCGGGGCGAGATGGACGAAGAGCGGCATCCAGTAGCCGCCGTCCGGCTCCTCCAGGCCGATGACGAGGGATTCACGGATCTCGGGAAGACGTTCGACGGCTTCGTAGATGTCCGCGGATCCCATACGGACGCCCTGCCGGTTCAGGGTGGAGTCGGAGCGGCCGTGGATGATGACCGAGCCCCGGTCGGTGAGGGTGATCCAGTCGCCGTGGCGCCAGACGCCGGGGAACATCTCGAAGTAGCTGTCGTGGTAGCGACTGCCGTCGGGGTCGTTCCAGAAGCGGATCGGCATGGACGGCATGGGGTTGGTGACGACCAGTTCGCCGACCTCGCCGATGACGGCTCTGCCGTGCGGGTCCCAGGCCTGGAGATCCGTCCCCAGACAGGCCGCCTGGAGTTCGCCGATATGGACGGGGAGGGTGGGTACGGCGCCCGCGAAGCAGCTGCATACGTCGGTGCCACCGCTGACGGAGGCGATCCACAGGTCCTCGGCCACCTCGTCGTGGAGCCAGCGGAATCCGTCGGGCGGCAGGGGTGAACCGGTGGTGGCGACGCACTTCACCCGGGAGAGGTCGTGGTCGCGGCCCGGGTGTGCCTCTGCCTTGCGGCACGCCATGACGTAGGCGGCCGAGGTGCCGAAGAGAGTGGCGCCGGTCCGTTCCGCGATGGCCCACTGGGCATCGATGGCGGGGAAGCCGGGGCTGCCGTCGTACAGCACGATCGTGGTGCCGGTGAGCAGGCCGGAGATGAGGAAGTTCCACATCATCCAGCCGGTGGAGGTGTACCAGAAGAACCGGTCCTCGGGACCGAGGTCGCAGTGCAGGCCGATCTGCTTGAAGTGCTCCAGGAGGACTCCGCCCTGGGACTGGACGATCGCCTTGGGCAGACCGGTGGTGCCGGAGGAGTAGAGGACCCACAGGGGGTGGTCGAAGGGGACCGGTTCGAAGACGGGCCGGGTGTCTTCGGTCGCGGCGGTGCCGGCGGTGAGGTCCGCCCATTCCAGGGCGCCTTCGGGGGCCGGGGTGCCGAGAAGCGGGACATGCACCACGGCGCGCAGGGTGGGCAGTTCGCGCCGGAGTTCGGCGACGGTCTCCGTGCGGTCGTGCTCCTTTCCGCCGTAGCGGTAACCGTCGACGGCGAACAGGACGACGGGTTCGACCTGCTGGAAGCGGTCCAGCACGCTGCGGGCGCCGAAGTCGGGCGCGCAGGAGGTCCAGACGCCGCCGACCGCCGCGGTGGCGAGCAGTGCGGTGACGGCCTGCGGGACATTGGGGAGGTAGCCGCTGACGCGGTCTCCGGGGCGTACGCCGAGGGCGCGCAGCTCGGCGGCGAGTGCCACCACCTGGCGGCGCAGCTCGGTCCAGCTGACCGGGGTCACCTCATGTGTCTCATCGACATGGAGGAGCGCCGGCTCATGGGCGCGCGCCGGGTCCTCAGCGGTACGGAGCGCGTGTTCCGCGTAGTTCAGGGTGGCGCCGGGGAACCACTGGGCGCCGGGCATGGTGCGGTCGCCGAGGACTTGTTGGTACGGGGTGGTGAACCGTACGTCGAACCAGTCGGCGACGGCGGCCCAGAAGGTGGCGAGCTCATCGACGGACCAGCGGTGCAGCGCCGCGTAGCCGCCCTCCGCCGGGGCGCCGTACCGGTCGGCCGCCCAGGCCTGGAAGCGGGTGATCCGGGCGGCGGCGATACGGTCGGGGCCCGGCTGCCAGAGGGGTGCGGGGCTTGCTGCTGCGGTCATGGTGCGGCTCCCGGGCTGACTCGGCGCTGAGATGATCGACGCTTGTGCACTCGACGCTGGTGTACTCGACGCGGGTGTACTCGACGCGGGTGTGCGTCGGCCGCGCACACGTGCGGGGTGTGCTCGTGTATGCGACCGAGACGGACAATGCCATGTGATCGTCTTTCACACCAGGGTTGCTTCCCTATGGTCGGCCAGGCAGATATGTGCTCCCACCACAGGTGAACGGGAGTTGAACGGAGCATCCGAGGCTCCGGACGGATGGCAGGCTGAGCAGCATGGACGGTCGTGAACTGGTGCGTTCGATAAAATTGTTCGGTTCGGTGCGAGGGCTGCGCGCGGTGCGGTCGGCCTGGCGCCAACGGCGGACGGACGCCAGGGAGCTGGCGCCGCGCGGTCCCGAGCGGGCCCGGGTGCCCGGGCCGGTCACGGGCGCCGAGCCGCTGCCCGGCGGGGGCACCGTACGGTTCGAGCGCGCGGAGCTGCATGTGTGCGTCATGGTGGGCGGCGCCGTCTTCTGGGGATGGGACGGCGCGGAGCCGCTGCCCTCGTACGCGCTCGCCGACGAGCCACCGGAGCCGGATCCGCGGGCCGGGCTCGAACCCGACAAGGACGGCGGCTGGCGGGTCGTGTCGGAGCGGGTGACGGTCGCGATCTCGCGCAACGGCGGGGTCGAGGTCCGTACCCCGGGTGGGGTCGTGCTGCGCCGGGAGCTGCCGCCACGCTGGTGGGAGCCGGTCGCGGGCGGGACGGCGCGCTGGGTGCAGCGGAGCGAGGTGTCCGCCGACGCGCGCTTCTTCGGCCTGGGCGGGCGCGGCTCCGGGCCCCGGCTGCGGGACGGGACGTACCGGCTGTGGAACACCGATCCGGGCGGTGCCTTCGGCCCCGACGACGATCCGCTGTACGTGACGATGCCCGTGCAGCTGGTGGTCGCCGACGCCGGAACGCATCTGGCGTTCCACGACAACTCGTGGGACGGCCGGGTCACGCTCCGGGAGGGCGAGGAGGGCGCGGGCTCCGGGCACGACCGGCCGGGCACGAGCGAGCTCCGGATGGACGGCGGACCGCTGCGCTGCTGGGTGGTGACCGGTACACCCGCGCGGGTGCTGCACAGCTGGACGGCGCTGAGCGGAGCGCCCGTACCGCCCCCTTCCTGGGCGCTGGGGCCGCAGCACGCGCGCTGGGGGTTCGGCAGCGCGGAGGAGGTGCGGCGGGTGGTCGCGGGGTACCGGGAGCGCGGGCTGCCGCTGTCCGCCCTCCATCTCGACATCGACCACTACGACGCGCATCAGGTCTTCACCGTGGACCGCGAACACTTCCCCGATCTGCCGGGGCTCGCCGAGGAGTTGCGCGCGGACGGGGTCCGGCTGGTCTCGATCGTCGATCCGGCGGTGAAGGCGGAGCTCGGGAACGAGGTGTACGAGAGCGGGCGCGCGGTCGGTCCGGCCGGCGCGTTCGTACGGGACGGGCGCGGGCACGAGGTGCACGGTGTCGTCTGGCCCGGCGAGTGCGTCTATCCGGACTTCACGGATCCGGCGGTGCGCGACTGGTGGGGCGGGCTCTACGAGGAGCGGCTGGCGCAGGGGTTCGCCGGGGTGTGGCACGACATGAACGAGCCGGTGTCCTTCGCGCCGTTCGGCGACACGACCCTGCCGCGCTCGGCCAGGCATCAGTTGGAGGGGAGGGGCGGCGACCACCGCGAGGCCCACAATGTGTATGGACTCACCATGGCGCGGGCCGGTTATGAAGGGCTGCGGCGACTGCGGCCGGACGAGCGGCCCTTTCTCTTCTCGCGCTCCGGCTGGGCCGGGATGCAGCGGTACGGCGGCACCTGGTCCGGCGATGTGTCGACCGGCTGGCCGGGGCTGCGGGCGTCGCTCTCGCTGGTGCTGGGGCTCGGGCTGTGCGGCGTGCCGTACTCGGGTCCTGACGTGGGCGGTTTCGACGGAAGTCCGAGCCCCGAGCTGTATCTGCGCTGGTTCCAGCTGGGCGCGTATCTGCCGCTGTTCCGTACCCACGCGGCGATCGACGCGGGGCGCAGGGAGCCCTGGGAGTTCGGCCCCGAGGTGCTCGAACACGCGCGGGCCGCGCTCGCCGGGCGGGAGCGGCTGCGGCCGTACTTCGTGACGCTGGCTCAGCTGGCCCGGCTCACCGGGGCGCCGTACGTCCGTCCGGTGTGGTGGGGGGCGCCGGAGGACCGGGCGCTGCGTGACTGCGAGGACGAGTTCCTGCTCGGCGACGCGCTGCTGGTCGCGCCCGTGCTGGAGCGCGGCACGGACCGGCGGGCGGTGCGCCTGCCGCGCGGCCGGTGGTACGACACGGTCACGGAGAAGGCGTACGAGGGCCCCGGCCAGGTGCTGCTTGACGCGCCCCGGTCACATATCCCCGTCCTGGCACGGGCGGGTGCGGTGATTCCGGTACAGGGCGAGGACGGCCGGCCCGAACTGGAGGTGTGGGCGCCCGCCGCGGGGCGCTCGGGGGGTGGTCTGGTGGTACGGGATCCGGGCGACGGGCCGGGGGTGGCGGAGGTGGCGGAGGTGGAGCGCTACACCTCGCGGCTGGTGAACGGCGAGGTCCGGGTGGAGCGGGTGACGGACGGGGGCGCGGTGGAGCCGGAGTGGGCGGTCCGGGTACGCGGACGGTGAGCCGGGCCCGGAGCGAGGGCCGCGGGCGAGGCCTGTAGTCGGGAGGGCGGGCAAGGCCCGTAGGCAGGGGCCCCGGGCAAGGTCTGTAGGCGCCGGGGCCGGATCGGTGAGTCCGTCGGGGCGCTCGTCGCTCAGGGACGTACCGCCGTGCCCGCCGTCCCGTAGCGGCCCGCGAACCACGCCCGTACGACGTCCGTGTGCAGCGGGAACGCCAGCTCGGCCGGGCCGCGCAGCAGGTGCCGGCCCGCGGTCTCCTCGGTCGGGACCGAGGGCGGCAGCCGGTCCGCCCGACGCTCGGGGAGCAGCCCGAAGAGCAGCAGATGGCCGTCCGGAGAGCTGAGCGCGTCGGCGAGCCGTACGTCGTGCGCGGACGCCTCGATACCGGTCTCCTCCCTCAGCTCCCGTACGACGGCGTGCCGCCAGTCCTCGGTGCGTTCGATGAAACCGCCGGGGAGGGCGAGACCGCCGTACGCGGGCTCGATGGTGCGGGTGATGACGACGAGCGCGGTGCCCTTCTCGTCGGTCACCGGCAGGAGCGCGACGGCGACGGGCAGCGGGTTGAGATAGGCGGTGGCACCGCAGGCCGCGCACGTGCGGGGCCAGCCGGCTCCCGGCGGGTACGGCGTTCCGCAGCTGCCGCAGTGCGAATGCGCCTTCGCGGGCTTCTTCTGGGACTCGGACACGCGCGGACTGTACCGGACGCGCGCGGACCGTATCCGATCGCTCTTCCCCGCGGTCCCCGGAGCTGATAGACGAAGGTGCCCATGACACGTCTCATATCCGCACTCCGCGTCCTGGCCGCCTCCGCCGCCGCCCTGCTGACGGTCGCCGCCACCGCACCCGCCGCGCGGGCCACGCCGGAACCGGTGGCACCGAAGGAGTTCGTGGCCCTGCGCACGGTCGCGCCGACGATCATCCAGGAGATGCGCTACCTCACTCCGCACAACTTCGTGGGCGAGCCCGTGGCCGGTTATCGGCAGCCGGTCTGTCTCGTCACCCGCCCCGCCGCCGAGGCGCTGCGCACCGCGCAGCGGAAGCTGCTGCGGCAGGGCTACTCGCTGAAGGTGTACGACTGCTACCGGCCGCAGCGGGCCGTCGATCACTTCGTACAGTGGGCCGAGGATCTCCAGGACGAGCGCATGAAGCCGGAGTTCTATCCTCGGGTCGACAAGTCGCGGCTGTTCGCGGACGGTTACATCGCGGAGAAGTCCGGGCACAGCCGGGGCAGCACCGTCGATCTGACGCTCGTCAAGCTGCCGGCCCCGCCGACGCGGCCCTATGTGCCGGGCGAGAAGCTGGCTCCCTGCTACGGGCCGAAGGCCGAGCGGTTCCCCGACAACTCCGTCGACATGGGCACCGGCTTCGACTGCTTCGACACGCTCGCGCACACCGATGATCCGCGCGTCCAGGGCGAGCAGCGCGCGAACCGGCAGCTCTTGAAGTCGACGCTGGCCGGTGTGGGGTTCACCAATCTGCCCGAGGAGTGGTGGCACTTCACACACAAGCCGGAGGTCTTCCCTGACCGCTACTTCGACTTCCCGGTGGCATGGCGTTCGGTGATGGGGAGCTGAGAGCGGCGGCGGGACGGGAACACGACGGCCGGCCGGGGCCACCCCCGTGCGCTCCGGCCGACCATCTCCCAGTGGGACGCGCTGGACCCGTATCCGGTTCACGGGAAAGCCATTACGGTGCCCATATGGCGCAGCGAACATATGAGCATCGGACGAGTGAGCGGCAGACGAACGAGCGACAGCCGGTCGAGCCGCGGACGTTCGATTCGTACGAGGAGTTCTGGCCCTACTACGTCGCCATGCACTCCAAGTCGGCGACGCGCTGGCTCCATCTCACCGGCACGCTCACCGGGCTCGCGGTCAGTGCCTACGGGCTGGCACGCGGACGGAAGCGGTATGTGGCGGCGCTGCCGCTGATCGGCTACGGGACGGCCTGGCCCGCCCACTTCCTCATCGAGAAGAACAATCCCGCCACCTTCGGCCATCCGGCCTGGTCGCTGAGGGGGGATGCGCGGATGATCCGGATGATGCTGGCGGGCCGCGACCGGGAGCTGGCGGAGACGGCCGCCAAGTGGCTGGCCGCGAACCGCCCCTGACGCGCCGGGTCAGGTCGTGGCCGCGTGCTCGCGCTGCCGCGCGGCCAGCGTCATGGCGTGCTCCACGACCGCCACCAGCACTTCCTTGACGGACTCGCGTTCGCGCGCGTCGCACATCACCAGCGGGACCTCCGGGTCGAGGTCGAGTGCCGACCGTACGGTCTCGCTCGGGAAGCGGTCCGCGCCCTCGAAGCAGTTGACGGCGACGGTGAACGGGATGCCGCGCCGTTCGAAGTAGTCGACGGCGGCGAACGAGTCCGCGAGGCGGCGGGTGTCGGCCAGCACGACGGCGCCCAGGGCGCCCTGGGCCAGCTCGTCCCAGAGGAACCAGAAGCGGTCCTGGCCCGGGGTGCCGAAGACATACAGCACCAGGTCCTCGCGGAGTGTGATCCGGCCGAAGTCCATGGCGACCGTGGTGGTCGTCTTGCCTGCGACCCCCTCGACGTCGTCGACGGGCCGGCCGGCCTCGCTCAGCACCTCTTCGGTACGGAGCGGTCTGATCTCGCTGACCGCGCCCACGAGGGTGGTCTTACCCACCCCGAAGCCCCCGGCGACCAGGATCTTCAGCGTCACCGGTTCGGCCGGACGCTGCCTGTGGCTAGAGCGCCCGAAGACCATTGATCACCTCGCGGAGAATGCTCACATCCGGCAGTTCGGCCGGCGGAACGGGACGGGTTACGTGCACGATTTCGTCCTCCACCAGATCGCCCACGAGGACCCTGACCACCCCGACGGGGAGGTCGAGGCCCGCGGCCAGCTCGGCGATCGACTGGGGGCTGGTGAAGCAGCGTTCGACGATCTCCACGTGCTCGGGGGAGAGCGTCTGGTCCCGGCCGGGGTCACCGGCCGCGGGTTCACAGACGACGAGCGCGATCAGGTCGAGCCGGTGGCGCGTCGTGCTGCTGGTGCGGCCGCGCGTCATCGCGTACGGGCGTACTACCGGTCCGGCTTCACCGTCGAACCAGTGCTGCTGATCCTGATCTCCGTCGCTCATCGGGGCCCGCTCACCCTCCGGCGGGCAGGCCGGTCCGTGGCGCCGTACCCAGGTGGACGCCGACCCGCTTGACCATGAGCGTCATCTCGTAGGCCACCTGTCCGACATCGGAGTCCGCGTCGGACAGGACGGCCAGACAGCTGCCGTCGCCCGCCGCGGTGACGAAGAGGAACGCGTCGTCCAGCTCCACCACGGTCTGCCGGACCTTGCCCGCCTCGAAGTGCCGGCCCACGCCCTTGGCGAGGCTGTGGAAGCCGGAGGCGACGGCGGCGAGATGCTCGCCGTCCTCGCGTGTGAGGTCCTTGGACGTTCCGGTGGCGAGTCCGTCACCGGAGAGCACCACCGCTTTACGGATGCTGGCGACCCGGTCCACGAGTTCGTCGAGGAGCCAGTTGAGCTCTCCGACGGCGTTGGGGTCCATGGAGTGGCGTGCTGCGGCGTTCGGTGCGGTCATCGACCGTCCCCCTCCGATGTGGTTCCTTGTATCTCGCCGGGGCCGGTGGAGTCCTCGGCATCGTTCTGCCGACGGCCACGCTGCCAGCCCCGCTGGAGCGAAGCCATGCGGCTGCGTACTTCGTCCGCGTCCCGCTCGGCGTCCTGGCCCGTGGCGGGCGAGCGGTCGGTGCCACGGTCCTGAGCGGTGTCCTTCAACTGCGGGGCCAGACTGGCCTGCCGAACCCGGCGGGGCAGTCCGTCGATCGTGGGCGGGGGCCCGTCGGCCGCCGGCTCGCCCGGTGCCGAGGAGCGCGTGGGCTGTGCCGGTACGCCGGACCAGGTGCGGCCCGCTCCGCCGGCCGCCGGGTCCGGGGCCGCGGCGGGCATGGCGCGGCCCGGCTCGTCCACGCGCCGGCCGCGGTCCACGACCAGGGTCGGGGGCTTGCGCCGTGGCAGTCCCGCCGGGCGCTCGGACTGACCCGCGGTGGCGTCCGTCGGGCGCGGCGGCTGTCCGTGCCGGCCGCGCGGCGGCGGGACGGGGCGGCCGTCGCGCCGGTCGCGGAAGTCCCTCGCGTCGTCCCGGGGGCCGCGCGCGTCGTCACGGCCCAGCAGCCCGTCACGGGCGTCGCCGGTGTCCCGGCCGCCGTACGCGTCGCGTGCGTCGTCGCCGACGTACGGAACCTCAAGACTGGAGTCGCGGAGATGTTCCCGCGCGCGGAACAGTCCGCCGCGCTCGCTCTCCGTGTCATCGATATCGGTGATGCCGTCACCTCCGCCGAGCAGTGGCCCGCTCTCCCTTTCGAGAGCGCGTACCGGAGGTTCGAGTTCGACCGGACCGTCGAGCACGGACGGGTCGCTGCCCAGTCCCGCGGGGACCTGCGCGAGCGCGGTGCGGCGGCCACCGCCACCACCGCCGTCGGCGCGATGGCGGCCACGGTCCGTGGTGGTCTTGCGGTCGAGCCGGAAGCCGATGCCCTCGGTCTCGGGCGCGTCGGTGAGCAGCGCGACCGGCAGGAACACGATCGCGGTGGTCCCGCCGTACGGGGAGGGCTGGAGCGAGACACGTACGTTCTGCCGCTGGGCGAGCCGGCTGACCACGAAGAGCCCGAGGCGGTCGGTGTCGGACAGTTCGAACTCGGGGGTCTCGGCGAGCCGCAGATTCGCGTCGAGCAGCACTTCGGGGGCCATCCCGAGACCGCGGTCGTGGATCTCCAGGGTGAATCCGTTGGCGACCCGCTCGCCGTGCACCTGCACCGCGGTGTGCGGGGGCGAGAACACCGTGGCGTTCTCCAGGAGTTCGGCGATGAGATGGGTGAGGTCGGCGACCGCGGGGCCGCCGACGCCGATGCGCGGCAGCCTGCGGACCTCGATGCGCTCGTAGTCCTCCACCTCGGCGACCGCCGCGCGCACCACGTCCATGAGCTGGACCGGCTTGCGCCACTGCCGGGAGGGGGCGGCTCCGGAGAGGATCACCAGACCCTCGGCGTGCCGTCGCATACGGGTGGTGAGGTGGTCGAGCCGGAAGAGGTCGGCCAGCTCCTCGGTGTCCTCCGTACGGCGCTCCATCGTGTCCAGGAGCGTGAGCTGACGGTGCAGCAGGACCTGGTTGCGCCGGGCGAGATTGACGAACACCTCGGAGACACCGCGCCGGAGGTCGGCCTGTTTCACGGCCGCTTCGACGGCGGCGCGCTGGAGCGTATTGAGCGCCTGGCCGACCTGGCCGACCTCGTCCCTCTCGTAGTCGAGCCGCGGCGCCTCGGTCTCCACGTCGACCGGTTCGCCCGCGGCGAGCCGGCGCATGACGCTGGGCAGGCGTACGCCGGAGACCTCGTGGGCCTCCTTGCGGAGCGCGGAGAGGTCGCGGATCAGATCACGGCCGACGCGTACGGACACGATGATGGAGACGAGGAGGGCGATCAGTCCGAGCGCGGCGGCGAAGCCGACCCGTACGAAGATGTCGGTGCGTACGGGGTCGATGTGCTCCCGGTACAGCTCGGTGGCCTCGTCGCTCTCGCGGGTCAGGTCCTCCAGGACCGAGGCCGTCATCCGCTGCCAGCCGGCTGCGTCGACCGTCTTCGGACGCTCGGTGGCGCCCGCCGCGATGAGACGGTTCTCCGCCTCACGCAGCGCGAGCGTGGCGGGGGTCCGCCAGTACTGTTCGAGCGTCGCGCGGTCCGAGAGCGGCAGGTCGGCGAGGTTGGTCTCGTAGAGCAGCGTGCGGCTCGCGACCAGGTCGGAGGTGCCGCGGATGTCTTCGGGTGACATTCTGCGCGCGATCAGCGCGGAGGCGACGAGCGCGTCCTCGCGGGAGAGCATCTCCCGTGCGCGGTCGAATCCGATCAGCGCCCGGCCCCAGTTGTCGCCGTCGACGTCCTCGTGTCCGTACAGAGAGGCCAGGAAGTTATGGCTGGGGTCGATGAGTCCGTTGTAGAAGGCGAGCGCCTTCTCGCGGGTGACCGTGGACTCGTCCACGGAGCGGCGCATCAGCCCGAGGCCTTCGAGGGAGTCGCCGAGCCGGGTGTACCGCTCGGTCGAGATGTCATCCATGCGGTTGAGCACCGCTGATTCGGCTTTGCCGACCGTGTCCAGGGCCCGGTCGGTGTCACCACGCCGGGCGCGGAGTTCGGTCAGTGAGTCCGCGGCCGTGGGGTCGGCCAGAAAGATGAGCGACTGCCGTCGTTCGCTCTGGAGAACACCGACCATCTCCTCGACAGGGTTGCCGACGGTTTTGATGACATGTCTGACATCGATGAGCTGCTTGGCCTGGCTGCCGGCGAGCGTGGTGGCCAGTCCCCAGAGGACGGTCAGCGCGACGAGCGGCACGAGCAGCAGCGCCACGATCTTCCGGCGGATGGATTTCCCGCGAAAGCGCATGGCCTCCCCCAGCTCGATCTCCCGCCCGGTTGCGGGAGATTCTCCGTCAACAAACGGCGCGAGCCTACTACTGTCGCACCGGCAACTCGAAGACACATCCGGATGTTTTTCGGCCGCCCCCTGGCACCTTGATCATGAGTTGTCCTGGTATTCGGCGAGTTGGCTTCCTTGACGTGGAGGGCAAAGAGCAGACGGGACGGTAGATATCCGGCCGGAGCAGATGGCCGAAACTCAATGTTCGCCGATCGTTCCGGGAATCTTCCGGCGCTCCCATTCGTCCTTGTGTGCGGGGATCAGGGGTTGGTTGGGAGCACTGCGGGCGGTTTCGCGTATCACATTCGGTTCCATGGCCGGCGTGAAGCGGAGCGAGCCGGGCAGTCACCCTTGAGACGGACTTGGGTGGGGAGTGACGGTCCATGGGGACGGATGAGCGGCGTGGTGCGGCGTCGGCTGAGGGGTTCGCGGAGGTGTCCCGCGGACTCTGGGTCGAGGAGCCCGCGAAGCGGTATCGCATGCCGGACGCGGTCAGAACGGCCGCTGTACGCGCGGTGATCATCGCCGCGGTCACACTGATTCAGGCCACCATCGCGTTTCTCAGTACGCTCGCCGGTTCCTGGCTGGCGTTTCCGATGGTGCTGAGCAGTGTGGCCTCCACGGTGGTGGCGACCTGGGGAGTACTGGACGTATGGGTGACGCGCCAGATGTGGAAGCAGCGCAACGGCGTGGTGTCCGTACCGAGCAGCACCGCGCGCCAGTTGCGCCGGGAGCGGCGCAGGGCCAGGCGCGCGGCGCGGGCCGCCGCGCGGAGTGCGGACCGCGGAGGGGGCGGAATAGGCCGCGGGGCCCGGACGGACAAAAGCGCCGGTGCCCCGGAGATGAACGCGGCGGAGGGCGACCCCGCGGAGGGCGAATCCCGGGCAGCCGACTCCCGGGCAGCCGGCGCTCAGACCGCCGGTGCCCCGACGGTCGGCGCCCCGGCGGCCGGTGGCGCTACTCCGCGACGGGCTCCGGCGTCCGTTTGAACATCCGTGTCGCGGTGATCTCCCCGTGCACGGTCTCGCCGTCCGGGTCCTGCTCCGGCAGGCCGGGGCGCAGATGCTCCTCCACGCTGATGTATTTCAGCCCCGCGCGCAGATCCGCGTCATTGCGCAACCGGATGACCAGCGGGAATTCGGCGAGCGCGGTCGTGTCGAAGAGTCCTGTGGTGTAGAGGAGCTGCACCCCCAGGGCGTCGGAGACCGCGCGCTGGAGTTCCAGCAGATAGGTGGCGTTGGCACGGCCGATCGGATTGTCGAGGAAGAGCGTGCCCGCGTGACGGTGCTTGTCACGGCCCCGGTCATTGCTGCGCAGGGCGGCCATCGTGCAGTAGAGGGCGATCGCGGCGGTGAGCAGCTGGCCACCGGAGAAGACATCGCCCATCTGTCCGACCGGGACCCGCTCGGCGCGCAGTACGGCATCGGGCTTGAGGATCTCGACGGCGACGCCTCTGGGCTGGAGCGCCGCCTGAACTCCGCGCAGCAGCAGGGACATTCCGTCCCTGCGCAGATCGGAGTTCTTCCTCAGGGCCGCGCGGGTCGCCTCGTCGACGACCTCGCCGAGCCGCTCCGTGAGCGTCGTACGGTCCGGCTCGTCGAAGCGGATCCGCAGGAACTCCTGGCCGGACCACTCCCCCAGCCCCTCGGGCAGCCGGGAGAGCCGCTGCGCCGAACGGAGCGTCGTCAGCGCGGATTCCACCAGCCCGCGCAGCCGGTCCACGATGGAGTCGCGGTTGCGCTCCAACTGCGCCAGCTCGTCGGTCAGTACGCGCAGCCGGGGCGCGAACGCCTGGGCCCACGCGGCGGCGTGCTCGGGCAGCGCGGACGCGGGCAGTTCGCGGATCTGCTGACGGGCGGGGGTGCGGACCTGTTCGTAGCGGGTGGCGTTGGCGTGCCGTACGAGCACATCGCAGGCTTCCCGTACGCCGGCTTCCGCCGCGGAGAGGTCGGCCGCGCAGGCCCGCAGTGAACGGCGGGCCTCGGCCGTGGAGTGCCGCGCCTCCTCCGGCGTGCCGGGGTACGGCTCAGGTGTCCGCGCCTCCTCGTCGGCGCGCCTCGGGTCGTGCTCGTCGGCCGCCGCGCCGCGCAGCAGATCACGCAGCAGGGCGGCGGTCTCGTCGAAGCCGCCCGCCCCGTCCTCGGCGGCGCGGTGCGCGTACAGCAGCTCGCCGTGCGCGGCCCGCGCGGTCTCCAGCGCGTCGGTCCGTACGGCCAGTTCGGTGGTGGCGGTACGGAGCAGGGTCTGCGCCTGCTCGGCGTCGGCCGGGACCAGCTCCGCGGGCAGTTCGGTGTGCGCGTCGCCGTCCTCGGGGGCGAGCCGCTCCGCCTCGCCACGGAACCGGCCCAGCTGCTCGCTCGCGGTGGACGCGCGCGACTCCAGCATCTGGACGAGCGACTCGGCGCGGGCGGCCGCGGCCTGCCGGGACGGGCCGTCGGCGCCGTCGGTGGATTCGAGGAGCTGGGCGGCGCGGGTACGGACCTTGTTGGTGAGCCGGTCCAGCTCGGCGAGCGCGGCGCTCTCGTCGCTCTCCGCGCGCGCCTGCTCGGCCCGCAGATCGGCGCCGACGCCCACCTTCTCGTAGAGCTGGGAGGCCGCGCGATAGGCCTCGCGCAGGGCGGGCAGCGCGGCACGCGGGGCATCCGCGTCCGGTGCGGGGATGTTCTCCGGGGCGCCGGCGATCTCGGCGCGTTCGGCGCGCAGGGCACGGGCGGTGCGCCGGGCGTCGTCGGCGGCCCGCTGGGCGGCCCTGCGGTCCTCGTCGGCGGCGCGCGCCCGCTCCAGGCACACGGTCGCGCGCGCCTCGGACTCGGTGGCGTCGTCGGCCAGTTCGCGCAGCTTCGCCTGCCATCCCGAGCGCTCCCTGAGCCGGAACGCGAGACCCGCCAGAGCGTCGGCGGCGCGGCGGGCGCGCTGGGCGGCCTCCTGCCGTTCGTCGCGCACCCGCGCGGTGTCCGCGGCGGCCTCGTCCGCCTCGGCGCGCGCCGTACGGGCCTCGGCGAGGGTCGCGCCTGCCGTCTCGGCCGTTTCCCTGGCCGCCCCGGCGGCGGCTGCCAGCTCCAGGAGCATGCCGGGCGGACAGTCGGCGCGCCAGGAGCCGAGCCGGGCGGCGAGCGAGCGGTCGCCGGTGAGCCGGGCCGCGAGCACCCGGATCTCCTCGTCGCGGGCCGCCGCCCGGCTGCGCAGCGCCTGGCGTTCCTCGTCGGCGGCGTGTTCGTCGTGCATGGCCGGGTTCGGCGGTACGAGGAACACCCCGCTGTCCGCGGGGCCGTCGGAGCCGGGGCCCGGTACGGGTGCCAGCAGCGCGGCGGCGGTGCCCACGGCGACGGCCGAGCGTGGCAGCAGGGCGGCGCCCGCGAGGGCGTCGCGGGCACGGGCGTGGGAGGCGGGGTCGGTGATCACGACGCCGTCGACCAGCTCGGGTCTCGCCGCCAGCACGGCGGCGTGGTCGCCCGGGTCGACGGCCTGCGCAAGATAGCGCCAGCCGGGGAGGGCGGGGATGCCGTGCTCGCCGAGGTATTCGACGGTGGCGAGGACATCGGGCCCCGGCGGCAGCAGCCCGCCGTCACCGAGCGCGCCGAGGATACGGGAGTCGTCGGCGGCGGCGGTGCGCAGCTCGAAGAGCTGCCGCTCGGCCGAGGTGATGCCCTGGTCGAGCAGTTCGCGCAGCTCGTCGGCGTACCGGTCGAGATCCTCCGGACTCAGCGGCCCCTCGGCGGGGCGCCGGGAGGAGTGCCTGGCGGGGGTGTCCGTCTCCCGGTCCCCGGTGCCGTCGCGCGGTGCGGGGACCGCGGCCGGGGTGGCGGCCGTCGCGGACAGGCCGAGCAGTCCGGCCAGCCGCTCGTCCTGGGCGATCGACTCCGCCGCGCGGCGCTCCGCGTCGTACGCGTGCTCCGCGGCCTGTGCGGCGTCGGCGGCGCGGGCGGCGGCCAGTTCGGCGCGGGACTCCTCGGACGCCGCCTCCCTCGCCCGGTCGGCGGCGGTGCGCGCGGCCTCGCGCGCGGTGTCCCAGCCCGCGACCGCGGACTTCTCCGCGTCGCTCGCGGCCAGCGCGGCGCGCGCCGGATCCGCGTCGGGCGCCGTGTCGTCGAGCCAGCCCGCCCGTACCGCCTCGGCCGTCTCCTGTCCCACCTCCGCGAGACGCTGGCGCAGATGCCCGGCCTCGCTGCGGGCGCGCTGTGCTTCGGTGGCGGCTGAGGTCGCGTCGCGGTGGGCGGCTTCTCCCGTCTCCTGGAGCGCGGCGGAACGCTCCTCCTCCTCGTTCGCCAGACGCTCGCCGTCCTCGGCGGCGGCGTGCAGCGCGCGTACCAGATCGGCCGCCGCGGTGGCCCGCGCGGCCAGCGCCGGCGCGGCGTCACGCTCGGCCTCCCGGATGGCGACGGCCACGCGCGCCGAGCGGTCGGCGGCGGCGCGGTGGCGCAGTACGGCCTCGGCGGCCTGCCAGGCGGAGTGCAGCGTACGGGCGTCCGTCAGCTCGCGCCGCTGCGCGGCTGCGCGCTTCTCGGCCACCGTGAGGGCCAGCGAGGCGTGCCGGTAGGCCAGTTCGGCCGCGATCAGCGCACATCGGCCGCGCTCCTGCTCGGCGGAGGTCACCGTATGGGCGGCGGCGGTCATCTGCTGGGCGAGGTCGGCGGCCCGCTCCCGCTCCTCGGCGGCACGGGCCGTGAGCCGCCGTACGAGCGTACGGGCCCGGCGCTCGGCGCCCGCGTGGATGTCACGGGCGCGAGCACGGGTGTCGGCCGCCTCCACGATCCGGCCGAGCAGATCGACCGAACCGGCCGTGAAGTCGCGCTCCGCGGTGAGTTCGGCACGGCGCCCGAGCTTGTTGCCGAAACCCCCGACGAGGTCCGCGAACCCGTCCGTGTCCCGGGTGTCGGTGACGGCCCGCAGCAGAAGATCGGTGAAGTCGGAGTCCTTCTTGACCGCGAAGAGGCCCGCCGCCTCACCCTCGTCGGCGTTCATCTCCCGCTGGTAGCGGAAGAGTTCGGGGTCGAGGCCCAGATCGCCGAGGTGCTCGTTCCAGCGGTCGTGGATCTCCTCCCAGTGGACGTCCAGATGCGGATAGAACTTGCCCGCCTCGGTCAGGGCGTCCCGGAAACCCTTCATCGTGCGCCGCCTCCCCCGAGCGCCCGAGGCACCCTCCACCGGCGGCCTGACAGCGGTGGACTCCGCGACCGGCAGGGAGTCGAGGCTCAGCCCGGGGCCCGGCCGGAAGGAGTACCAGCCCTCGGCGAACTTCCGCGGATCGTTGGACACCTGACGGCCGCGCCACTCACTGGCCTTGCCGACCACCACGAGTTCACCGGTGAGCGTGTGCTGCCATTCCAGCGCGACATGGCCGCAGTCGTCCGCGAGGAGGAACTTCCGCAGCACACCGGAGCTGGCGCCGCCGAGCGTGTTGCGGTGTCCCGGCAGCATCACCGAGAAGATCAGCTTGAGCAGTACGGACTTGCCGCCGCCGTTCTCCAGGAAGAGCACGCCCGCCGGGGCGGGACGGCGCGGCGGACCGACCGGCTCCTCCTCGAAGAACTCCGCCTGGGCGGGGGCGGGGTGGGGCACGGGCGCGCCCACTCCACGCAGATCGAGCACGGTGTCGGCGTAGCGCGCACCGGCAGGCCCGATGGAGTAGAGGCGGACCCGGGACAGCTCGTACATGGCGGGACTCTCGTCGTGGTGGGGGGTGGGGCGGGTTCAGGCGTGGAACGGCAGACCGGCGTCGGCGGCCAGCTCCAGATCATCGCCCTCGGGCGGGGGCAGCAGGGTGGCGGAGCCGTCGGTGACGGGGACGACGCCCAGCTCAAGCAGCTCGGCCATGGCAGCGTGACCCGCCATGTCGCGGACCTGGAGCTGGTAGCGGGCGGTGGTGCGGTAGGCGCCGCCGGCATCGTCGCCGGTGCGCTGGAGAAAACCGGATTCGGTGAGGAACGCGACGGCCTTGCCGACGATGCCGGTGGTCGAACCGGCCAGCCTGCGAGCGTCCTTGGTCGCGCCCGTGGCACTGCGCCGCGCGTAGATCCGCCACGCCGCTTCCAGTCCTGGCTCGCCGGTCGACGGGTCGGTGTTCTCCCCCTCCTCCTCGGCGCGCTCCTCCAGCCGGCGGCAGGCCTGCCGTACGAACGCGTCGACGCCGTTGACCGTGATCCGGCCGATGTATCCGTCATCGGCGAGGTCGGCGGGGCGGGGGAACGCCATGGCCGCGACGGCGAGATGGGCGAGGCCGTGCAGGAAGCGGTCGGCGGAGTCGGTGGCGGCGCGGCGGGCGTAGTCGCCCATGCGGACGGCGAAGACCGAGTCCTCGCCCGCGGTCACGGCCATGCCGGCACGGGGGGAGACCTCCAGGACGACGAGGCCGAAGCCGGTGGCGACGGCGTCGGCGACGCGGGCGAAGGCGGGGTCTTCGCGGTAGCGGCGAAGCAGTTCGGCGTACTCGGCATCGCGGGCGGGGAGCAGCTTGGGCTGGAGCCCGAAGGAGACGAGGCGGGCGGCGTCGGCGGCGTCGGCGGGCGTTACGTGGCCGGCGGAGCCGGCGGTCGCGGGTGACGTCGCGGTCTCGGCCGTCGCGTCGGCGTCGCCGGTCTCGGCCCACGCGGCGGGGTGGTCGCTCACGGTGTCTCCTCGTGCGGGTGCGCTGTGCGGGTTGCGGTTGTCGTGGCTGGTGCCGGGGCCCGGGGCCTCCGGAGGTACATGTCCGGACGGCATGATTTACGGCGCGACCCTGCCCAGACGATGGTTCGGGCGGCCGCGCGCCACAAATCACGCTTTAGTGTCCGGACACGCACCTCCTACGACCCCGGCCCCCTCCCCCCGGTGGTCGCCTCCAAGCGCCGCCTCGGCGGGGTGCTGGGGACGGGTGCGGCCCGGTGGCCCCGGCCAATCGCCGTCCCGGCGGGGTGAGTGGGTGAGGATTCGCCCGCCTCGGGCACGGCCGCGTGGTCGGTGACGCGAGGGGGTCGGGGTCGGAGGAGGTGCGTGTCCGGACGTAAAGCGTCGCAGCTCGTGCGAAGCACGGTGACCACGCGACGGAGTCGCATATCGAACGCAGCGCAGTCCGGACACGGACCTCCGGAGGCCCCGGCCCCCGGCACCACGACGGACCCGCACACAACCACCGGCCCAGCCGAAACGCCCCCGGCACCACGACGGACCCGCACACGAAAACCGGCCCCGGCACCGCACCCGCACCCCGCCGGAGGCGCACCGCACACGAAAACCGGCCCCAGCCACAACTCACGCGTCCCCAAAACGCGCCGCGCCCGAGCGGACCGCGCCCAAGCGGACCGTGCCTACGATCAGGTCCGCCCCGCCGAACTCCCAGTCATCAAGCCGCGTGCCGTCGTCCACCGCGAACAGCAGGCTCTCCTCCCCCTGCCGGTACGCCGTCCCCACCGGCGGGCTCGCCGCGTGGATGGCCAGCAGGGCCACCAGATACGGCAGTTCGGGGTCGCGGCGGCGGGCCTCCGCCAGCAGGCCCGAGAGGCGGCGCGGGGCGTCGTGTTCCAGGGCGAGCAGTTCCTTCGCGCTCGCCAGCTGCTCTTCGCTGAAGCGGCTGTCGTCCGGGGTCGCGATCAGGTCCGGTTCCGGCATCTCCGCGCCCAGGTGTTCCCGCTCGACCGGTGGCGTCAGCAGCAGGTCGATCAGATCGCCGACGCGGACGGAGACGGGTGTGCGCAGACCGGTGCCGTGGGTGAAGAACGCGTCTGTCACGGGGGTCGCGCGCTCGACGGGGAGCGGCAGCAGCGGGGCGAGCAGCTGTCCGTACAGGTCGAGGCCCGTGTGGGCGGTGGGCCGGGCGAAGGCCTGCCGGTCCTGTTCGGCGCGGAAGAGGGGGCCCGCCTCCAGCAGCCGGGACTGGAGCTGGGTGTGCCGGCGGATGCAGTCCTTGACGATGTCGACCAGCTCGGCCGCGCGCCGCTTGTGCTCCGCGGTCCTGGGGTCCGCGCCGGTCTCGGCCTCGTCGCGGGCCTTGCGGATATTGGTCAGGATCGCGTTCTCATGGCGGTACCGGTCGGCGACATGGTCGAGGGCTTCGTCGATCAGGTCCGGTACGGCGTTGAGCCAGTCGACCGCCCGTACATTGCGGCGGGTCGCCTCCAGTGTCCTGCGGAGCGTCTCCGCGTACTGCACGGTGCGGTATCTGGCCTGTTCGGCGGCGAGTTGGGCGTCGGCCAGCCGGCCGCGGTTGATCAGCACTTCGAGCTTGACCTCGGCGGCGATCTGCGCGCTGGTGACGTCCGTGTCGAGCGCGCCGACCAGGACATTGACCGCTTCGTCGGTGGTTCGCAGGAAGACGCTGCCGCCGTGTCCCGGGACCTCTTCGATGAGCTTGAAGTCGTAGTCCCTGCGGGTGTAGACGCCGTCGGTGCCGAACGTGCCGTAGACCGCGCGGAATCCGCGGTCCACGCTGCCGACGTTGATCAGATTCTCCAGCACCCAGCGGGCGACGCGCTCATGCTCCGCGACCGGGCGGCGGGGCGCCTGCGCGGCGACGCGTGGCAGCAGTCTGGACACGATCTGCTCGTGGTCGGCGCCGGTGTCGAAGTCCATGTTGAGCGTGACCAGGTCGATGGCCGAGAGGGCGATCTCGGCCATCGCGTAGACGGAGTACTCACCCGCGAGATTGGCCTTGCGGGTGTCCAGGTCGTGCAGCGGTGCGGTGCAGGCGAGCGCGCGCAGCCGCCGCGCGAGCCCTTCGTCGGCGGCCGGGCCCTGTGCGGGTCGCGGCCCCGCGCTGAGCTGGGGCGGAACGAGGTCCGTCGAGGCAGGCGAAGTCACGCTGCACAGATTATGTCCTCGCACTGACAACGGGCGAAACGGTGCGGAAGCGGTCCCCGTCTCACTCCGTCCCGTCCTCGGCGACGAGCCTCGCGTACACCTCCACGAGCTGCTCGCGCGAGTCGTCCAGATAGGTGGCGAGCATCCGTTCCGTGCCGTCCCTGTCACCGGATCCCAGGGATTCCACAAGCTGCTGGTTCCGTACGAGGTACGGCTCGTGCAGCAGGCGCGGGTCGTCCACCACATGGAAGGCGAGCCGTAGTTCGGCCAGTACGGCGCTCATCAGTTCGTCGGTGCGTACGCTGCCCGCCAGCGCGACCAGTTCGCGGTGGAAGTGGATGTTCGCCGTCGAGACACCCTTCCACCGTCCCTCCCGGGCGGCGCGCCGGCCGTTGGCGACCGCCTTCTCCAGACCGTCGAGCGCGAACGGGGGTTCGCCGAGGCCCCGTACGACGGCGCATTCGATCAGCCGGCGTGTGCGGTAGATGTCCTCGACGTCCTCGACCGCGAGCACCCGCACGAAGACTCCGCGGTTGAGTTCATGGACGAGCAGCCGCTCGTGCGTGAGCAGCCGGAACGCCTCGCGCAGCGTGTTGCGTGAGACGACCAGCGCCTTGCCGATGGACTCCTCCGAGAGCCGTTCGCCGGGCTGGAAATACCCCTCCGCGATACGCGTGCGGAGGATGTCCGCGACCCGTTCCGCCGTGCTGGTACGGCCCAGCAGGGGGCGGTCGTCCGCCAGCTCGCCGAGTTCGGTCCCGCTCGTCGCCACAGCGCCCTCTTCCGTCTCCGTTCGCGTACGGACTCATCGTAGAAGCAAGAACGAAACAACAAGAGCCTTGTCGGATCGTTGAACAATCCTCTACGGTCTTCTCAGCTCACGGTCCCAGCACACTCCCCTTCCTGCGAGGTGCAGATGAGCATCACCCAAGCACGTCTGAGCAAGGACGGATCTCCCGAGGACAACGGCGCGTTCGCCTGGCTGCGGGCCCTGGGGCCGCAGGGGCGCCGGGCGTTCGCCGGCGCGTTCGGCGGCTATGGCCTGGACTCGTACGACTTCTTCACGCTGCCGCTGTCCATGGTGGCGATCGCCGCGTACTTCAGCCTCGACAGCGGCCAGACGGGGCTGCTCACCACCGTCACCCTCGTCGTCTCGGCCATCGGCGGGGCGATCGCCGGGGTGCTCGCCGACCGCATCGGCCGGGTCAAGGCCCTGATGATCACCGTCATCACCTACGCGGTCTTCACCGTGCTCTGCGGATTCGCGCCCAACTACGAGACGCTGCTGGTCTTCCGCGCCCTCCAGGGGCTCGGCTTCGGCGGCGAGTGGGCGGTCGGCGCGATCCTCGTCGCGGAGTACGCCTCGGGCAAGCACCGCGGCCGTACGCTCGGCGCCGTCCAGAGCGCCTGGGCGGCCGGCTGGGCGCTCGCGGTCGTCGTCTACACGCTGGTCTTCCAGTTCCTCGACGCGGACACCGCGTGGCGCGTGATGTTCTGGACGGGCGCGCTGCCGGCCCTGCTGATCGTCTACGTACGACGGAACGTCCACGACGCGCCCGAGGCCGCGGCACAGCGCCGCGAGAGCGCGCGGAAGGGCTCGTTCACCGCGATCTTCCGCACGGATCTGCTGCGTACGACGTTCTTCGCGACGCTGCTTTCCACCGGCGTGCAGGGCGGCTACTACACGCTCGCCACGTGGGTGCCGACCTATCTCAAGACGGAGCGCGGCCTCACGGTGGTCGGCACCGGCGGCTATCTGGCCTTCCTGATCAGCGGGGCCTTCATCGGCTATCTGACCGGCGGCTATCTCACCGACCGGCTGGGCAGGAAGAAGAACATCGCGATCTTCGCCGTCCTGTCCGCCGTCGCCATCCTGGCGTACATCAATATCCCGTCGGGGGCGGACGGTCTGCTGCTCGTCCTCGGATTCCCGCTCGGCTTCTGCATGTCGGCCATCTTCAGCGGCTTCGGCTCGTTCCTCAGCGAGCTGTATCCCACGGCGGTGCGCGGTACGGGCCAGGGCTTCACGTACAACACCGGGCGGGCCGTGGGCGCGCTCTTCCCCACTCTCGTCGGCTTCCTGGCGACCAGTTGGGGGGTAGGGGGCGCGCTGGTCTTCGGGGCGGTCGGTTACGGTCTCGCGGTGGTCGCGTTGCTGGGGCTGCCCGAGACCCGTGGCCGCGAACTGCTCGTATCCGAGCCGATCGGAAGGTGACTCCATGACCTGGGCGTCCATCGACCTCAACGCCGACCTCGGCGAGGGCTTCGGCCGCTGGCGGCTGACCGACGACGAGGAACTGCTCTCCGTCGTCACGAGCGCCAATGTGGCGTGCGGTTTCCACGCCGGGGACGCGGCCACCATGCGACGGGTCTGCGGCTGGGCCGCCGAGCGCGGGGTCCGGATCGGCGCCCAGGTCTCGTACCGCGATCTGGCCGGCTTCGGCCGCCGCTCGATGGAGGTGCCCGCGGATGAGCTGGCCGCCGAGATCGCGTACCAGATCGGCGCGCTGGAGGTGTTCGCGAAGGCGGCGGGCGCCCGGGTCGCCTACGTCAAACCGCACGGCGCCCTCTACAACAGGGTGGTCCATGACGCGGAGCAGGCCGAGGCCGTCGTGGAGGGCGTGCTGCTGACCGGCGAGCGGCTGCCGCTGCTCGGGCTGCCCGGCTCCCTGCTCCATGACGTGGCGGAGAAGGCCGGACTGCCCATCGTCACCGAGGCGTTCGCCGACCGGGCCTACACCTCGGAGGGCACGCTCGTGCCGCGCGGGCAGGACGGCGCCGTGATCACGGACGCCTCGACGGTGGTGGAACGGTCCGTGTCGATGGCCCGGTTCGGCGTGGTGACCTCCCTGTACGGACGGTCCGTCGGCGTCCGCGCCCGCTCGCTCTGCCTGCATGGCGACACCCCCGGCGCGGTGGATCTCGCCCGCCGGGTGCGCCGCCGGCTGGAGGCCGCCGGTGTCCGGGTGGAGTCCTTCGTATGAGGGCGCTGCCGGTGGGCGACCGGGCGCTCCTCGTCGAACTGGCCGACGGCGAGGAGACGGCGGCGTTCCACGCCGAGCTGCTGCGCCGCCGTGCCGCGGGCGCCCTGCCGCCGGTGCGGGAGATCGTCCCCGCGGCTCGCACCGTACTGCTCGACGGTCTGGAGGATCCGGCGGGGTTCGCCGTGGGGCTGGACGGCTGGCGGTCCGAGGCGCCGGACGTGCGGCTGCCGGACACCGTGGAACTGCCGGTCCGCTATGACGGTCCGGATCTGGCGGAGGTCGCCGCGCTGTGGGGTGTGCCGCCCGAGGAGGTGGCGCGCATCCACTCGGCGGCCGAATTCCGGGTCGCCTTCTGCGGATTCGCGCCGGGCTTCGGCTATCTCACCGGGCTGCCCGCGCGGTACGCCGTACCCCGCAGGCCCACTCCCCGTACCGCCGTCCCCCCGGGTTCGGTCGCTCTCGCGGGCCCGTACACCGGGGTGTATCCGCGCTCCTCGCCCGGCGGCTGGCAGCTGATCGGGACGACGGACACCGTCCTGTGGGACCCGGAGCGGGTGCCGGCGGCGCTGCTGGCGCCCGGGACGCGGGTGCGCTTCGTGGCGACAACCACGACGACAACCACGGCGACGGCCACGGCGACGGCGACGGCGGCCGGCCGATGACGGACCGGGCGCTCTCCGTCGTACGGTCAGGGGCGCTGACCACCGTGCAGGACCTCGGCCGGTACGGCCACGCCCATCTGGGGGTGCCACGCTCCGGGGCCCTCGATCCGCCCGTGCTGCGGCTGGTCAATCGGCTGGTGGGCAATCCGGAGGGTGCCGCGGCGCTGGAGACGACGCTCGACGGCTGTGCGGTACGGCCGCGGTGCGCGGTGACCGCGGCGGTCGCCGGGGCGCCGTGCCCGGTCCTGGTCGATGGGCGCCCCGCCCCCTGGGGCGCTCCCGTGCGGGTTCCGGCGGGCGCGCTGCTGGAGGTGGGGAGGGTCGTCTCCGGGGTCCGGAGTTATCTGGCGTTCGGCGGCGGGGTGGCGGTGGAGCCGGTGCTCGGCAGCCGGTCGACTGATCTGCTCTCGGGCCTGGGTCCGGCGCCGCTGCGCGACGGTACGGTCCTGCCGCTGGGCCCGGTGACGGGGCGCGCGGCGCCGGTCGACGGGGTGCCCACGCCGGCCCCGCCCGCCGAACTGGTGCTGCGGATACGGCTCGGACCGCGCGACGACTGGTTCACGAGCGCGGCCCTGCGCACGCTGGCCACCCGCGTCTACCGGGTGTCGGCGGCGAGCAACCGGATCGGGCTGCGCACGGAGGGCCCGCCCCTGGAACGTGCCGTCGCCGCCGAGCTGCCCAGCGAGGGCATGGTGACGGGCGCCGTGCAGGTGCCGCCCGACGGCCGCCCGCTGGTCTTCCTCGCCGACCGTCCGACCACCGGCGGCTATCCGGTGATCGCGGTCGTGGCGGAGCGCGATCTCCCGGCGGCGGCGCAGGCCGCGCCCGGTACGCCCGTGCGGTTCGTCGCGGTACGGCACCGTCCGGGGCGAAGCCTCGATGGCCGGCGGCCGGCCTGAAAGTGGCCGAGGGGTGATATGTGCGCCGGCGCGATCCCGGCAAGTTCACCGTTCTTCTCATCAACCCCCTTAAAATCATGAGTAGTTGTGAGGCTCTCCGGTAGACTTGACGGTGTCGCCCCACTTGTGCGGGGCGAATGGCTCGGGGGGGCTGATGCGCGTGACGGAGTCCGGAGTGCGCATGGGTCTCAGGGGCCGTAACGGGATCATCTCCCTCGTCGACGAGTGTCTGAGACAGCCGCCCACCGCGGAGCGGCCGGTGACGATGCTGCTCGGCCCGCGCGGCAGCGGTGCCAGCGAGGCGCACAGCGCGCTGATGGAGCAGTTCGGCCCCGAGAACCCGTTCGCCTATGTCAATCTCGCCGCCGAGCACGGGCTGCTGCCGCGCTACGGTCTGGGGCTGCTCGCCCGCCAGCTCGAACGGAAGCTGCCGCGGTACCGCCGCTCCCACTTCCCCCGGCTGACCCTCGGGCTGCTCGCCTCCGACCATGAGCTGCGGATGACCAGCCTGGCCGAGGGACGGCGCACCATCCGGCGTGAGCTGGACGCGTTCCAGGAGCGGGCCGAGGCCCGGTACGGCGACTATCTGGCCGCCTTCTTCGAGGTGGCGGGTGGCGCCGTGGGAGCCCCTGACGGCGCGTCGACCGCGGCGCTCGCGCTGCTGCGGGACGCCCTGCGGCGCGGCCGTCGCCGGCTGCCCGGCCGTAAGTTCACCGGAAGCGCCGCCTGGTACGGCGGCCATCCGCTGATCCGGAGCCAGGACCCGTGGGAGGCGCTGGTCGAGCTCAACCTCTGGCGGCACGACGGCGACGCGGAGGACGAGGAGCGACTCGACCGCGTGCTGTTCTCGGCGTTCCTGGCGGATCTCCGGGGCAACGCGGACCACTCGTTCATGCCACGCTCGTATCTGCTGCTGCTCGACAACTCCCATTCGGAGTACGGCCGTCGCTTCCTCGATCTGCTGATCCGCGCCCGGCACGACGACACCGTGGTGACGGGGCTCTCCTGCGATCCACTGACCATCGTGGCCAGCTCCAACCGCTGGCTGCCCCGCTGGGGTCCGGCCACCGGCGATCAGTGGCCCTGGCAGCTGCGCGGCCCTGACCGGGCCTCGCTCACCGACTGGAGCGAGCACCGGCCGACCCGCGACAGCGACGACACCTGGTGGTATCCCCTGCGGCTGCGGGACCTCAACCTCGACGAGGTCCGTATCCGTATCGAGCTGGAGCTGCGCCGCCACCCGGATCTGGCGCCCTTCACCCGCCTCGCGCCCTTTGTGCACCGGCTGACCTGCGGACTGCCGAGCGCGGTGCACCAGGTCCTTGAGGTGCTCCGGCACTCCGGCGTACCGGCCGAGGACGGCCCCGAGCAGGACCGCTGGCTGCGCGGCCTGCCCGACCGTACGCTGCGCGACGGCGAGGAGACGAGCACGCTCGCCGACGCCGCGCTCGACCATCTGCTCCAGGGCATCGACGAGCCGCGGCGCGCCACGCTCGCCGAGTGCGCCGCCGCGCGTGATCTGTCGATCGGTACGCGGGTGCTCAGCCCCGGGGACTCGCTCTTCGGCGAGATGCGCGCCCGCTGGCTGCTGCTCAGTCCTGGCGGCGTGACGCCGGCCCTCCACCCCTGGCCGCGGCGGCTGCTGCTGTGGCGGCTGGCCCGGCGCCCCGACGACTGGGACACCGTGCACGAACTCCTCGCCGAGCACTTCGCCTCCGTGGGGCGCACGGTCCAGGAGATGTACCACCGGCTGGCCTGGGGCCGGATCGACGAGGTGACCGCCCATCTGGTCGGGCGCTTCCCCGGGGTGCCCGCGGCGCAGTGGATCAGTGAGTTCAACGCGATCACGGCGGCGCCCAACCGGCTCGTCTCCTCGGGCGGTCCGCTGGACCTGCTCGCCGGGCTCGCGCCCGCCGAGCCCGGCGAGACGGTCACCACCGCGGCGGTGATCCGGGAGCTGGTCATCACCCGCTGGGTGTGGAGCGATCCGCTCGCCGATCCCGGGATGCGGCTGAACGATCTGATCGCCGACGGGTTCAACCAGCTGTCGCGGCTGCGCAGGAACGATGTCGTGGCGCTGTTCAACGAGGCGGAGCGCTATCGCCACTGGCGCCATCCGCTGACGTCCACGAGCGAGGGGTGAGAGTGGGATGCGCAGACTCGAATGGCCGCTGCACATCGTGCGCCGCGTGGTGATCGGCGTGGTCGTCGTCGCCGTACTCGCGGTGGCGGTCCCGCTGGGCGCCGGCTGGATCGGGGACGTCCTGGCCCGCTGCGACGACGGGGTCGTCAAGCGGGGCGAGGACGAGGAGTGCGTCGGTGTCACCGATGGCTCGTACCACTTCACGGAGCGTCTCGCCGAGGTGGTGAAGAAGATCAAGCACGAGAACGACGAGGTCAGCAAGGAGGCCGAGAAGGAGCCGTATGTCAGCGTCGCGTATCTGACCTCCTTCACGCTCACCAACGACGACAGCAACTCCGAAGACTCGGTACGCCACGAGTTGGAGGGCGCGTATCTCGCGCAGTACCGGCACAACCGCGGCGATCTCGCCTCCTCCCCCAAGATCCGGCTGCTGATCGCCAACTCCGGCAGCAGCTCGGCGCACTGGGAACACACCGTGAACGAGCTGATCGACCGGAAGGACTCCGCCGACAAGCTGGTGGCCGTCACCGGTCTGGGCCCCAGCACCGATCGGAATCTGAAGGCGCTGAAGAAGCTCTCCAAGAGCGGCCTCGCCACCGTCGCCAGCACCATGACCGCCACCAATATCCAGGGCATCACCGACTTCGTACGGGTCTCGCCCACCAATGTCGACGAGGCGTACGCCGCCGCGGCCTATCTGAAGCGGTCCACGAAGCTCCGCACGGCGATGGTTGTCCAGGACGCGGCCAAGCCCAATCTGTACGCCGCCACCCTGGGCACCGCCTTCACCGAGGCGTTCCCGGACGAGAGGACCGGCCATCGGCTGGTGGCGGAGCGGATGACGTTCGACTCGTCGGTGCCCGGCGGCGCGTGGAAGAACGAGCTGCGCTTCTTCCCCGCGCAGCTCTGCGACACACGGCCGCAGGTCATCTACTTCGCGGGCCGCGGCCGGCATCTCACCAACTTCCTCGATTCGCTGGCCAACCGCAGCTGTACGGACCATACGTTCACGGTCCTCGCCGGTGACGACACCTCGAATCTGGACCGCGAGCAGATCGCCCACGCCGTCGAGACCGGTGTACAGGTCTTCTACACCGGCCTGGCCCACCGCGACATGTGGCGGGCCGATCCGGGGCGGGTCTCCGAACACTCCGCGCGGTACTTCCAGGAGGGTGGTCTGCTGGACGAGTGGTTCCCGGGTGACGACCGCTACGACGGCCAGGACCTCATGGCCCATGACGCGGTCCTGACCGCGGCCGAGGGCGTACGGATGGCGGCGAGCGGCACCGGCGCGGTGACCGGGCGCACGGTGGGCCGGATGTTCCAGCAGATGAACGGACCGCAGCGGGTGGCCGGGGCGAGCGGCTTCATCTCCTTCCAGAGCAACGGAAACCCGCGCGACAAGGCCGTCCCGATCCTCAGCCTCAACGCACGGGGCCGCGCCGAACTCGTCGAGGTCTCGTCCGCCGAGGGCAAGCCCCCCGAGGGGCAGTGACCCGGCGTCAGCGGGGCGCCGTCCCGTAGCCGCCCCCGCCCGGCGTCCGCATGACCAGTACGTCGTCGGGGCCCACCTCCACCGAGTCGACGCCCCGCAGCGGCGTGACCGTACCGTCCGCCCGCTCCACCGCGTTGCTCCCGAGCGCGCCCGGTCCGCCACCCGCCATGCCGTACGGCGGGACCCGGCGGTGCCCGGTCAGCAGCGTGACCGTCATCGGTTCCAGGAAGCGCAGCCGCCGTTCGACGCCGTCGCCGCCGTGCCAGTGTCCGACACCGCCGCTGCCGTCCCGTACGGCGAAGGCGTCGACCCGTACCGGATAGCGCCACTCCAGCACCTCCGGGTCGGTGAGCCGGGAGTTGGTCATATGGGTCTGTACGGCGTCCGCGCCGTCGAAGCCGTCGCCCGCGCCGGAGCCACTGGCCACGGTCTCGTAGTACTGCACCCGGTCATTGCCGAAGGTGAGGTTGTTCATGGTGCCCGAGCCCTCCGCCTGCACTCCGAGGGCGGCGTACAGCGCGCCGGTGACGGCCTGCGAGGTCTCGACATTGCCCGCGACGGTCGCCGCCGGAGGGGTGGGCGCGAGCATCGATCCTTCCGGGACCCGTACGTCCAGGGGTTCCAGACAGCCGCTGTTGAGCGGGATGTCATCGGCGACGAGCGTGCGGAAGACATAGAGCACGGCGGCCATCACCACGGACTTGGGCGCGTTGAAGTTGCCGGGCAGCTGGGGCGAGGTGCCGGTGAAGTCGATGACGGCGGCACGCGCGTCCCGGTCGACCCGGACGGCGACCTCGATCACCGCGCCTCCATCGGTCTCGTAGCGGTACGAGCCGTCGTGCAGCCCGGCGACGATCCGGCGTACGGACTCCTCGGCGTTGCGCCGTACGTGCCCCATATACGCCTGGACGACATCGGTACCGAACTCGTCGGTCATACGGCGCAGTTCGGCGATGCCTTTCTCGTTCGCGGCGATCTGGGCCCGCAGATCGGCGAGGTTGGTGTCGGGGTCCCGGGAGGGGTGGCGGGCGGTGGTGAGCAGTTCCCGGGTCTCGGCCTCGCGCAGCCGGCCGTCCCTGACGAGCAGCCAGTTGTCGAAGAGCACGCCCTCCTCGTCGATGGTGGTGCTGAAGGCGGGCATGGAGCCGGGGGTGATGCCGCCGATCTCGGCGTGGTGGCCGCGCGAGGCCACCAGGAACTCCAGCGTCTCGCCCTGTTCGTCGAAGACGGGCGTCACGACGGTCACATCGGGCAGATGGGTGCCGCCGTGGTACGGGTCGTTGATGGCGTACACATCGCCGGGCCGCAGCGCGCCCCCGTTGCGCCGGAGCACTTCCTTGATGGATTCGCCCATCGATCCCAGATGGACGGGGATATGGGGCGCGTTGGCGATCAGATTGCCGTCGGAGTCGAAGAGCGCGCAGGAGAAGTCAAGCCGCTCCTTGATATTGACGGAGTGGGCGGTGTTCTCCAGGCGCACGCCCATCTGCTCGGCGATGGCCATGAAGAGGTTGTTGAAGACCTCCAGCAGGACGGGGTCGACGTCCGTGCCGACCGCGACCCGCGTGGGGCGCGGTCGTACGCGCGTGAGCAGCAGATGGCCCCGCTCACCCGGGGCCGCCTGCCAGCCAGGTTCGACGACGGTCGTGGCATCGGCCTCCGCGATCACGGCGGGTCCGGTCACGGTGTCGGTGGGGCCCAGGTCCGCACGGCGGTACAGCGGGGTGTCCCGGACACGTCCTTCGGTGAACATCCCGACGGTCGCGTACGGTTCGCTCGCTCCGGCTCCGGCTCCGGTGGACGGCGTGGGCGTATACGGGGCGTGCGGGGCCGAGGCGCCGACGGCCTCGACCGATACCGCCTCCACCACCAGCGGTTTGTCCATGGTGAACGCGTAGCGCGCGAGATGTTCGGCCACGAAGGCCGCGGTCATGGCCGCGACCCCGGCCAGGGGTACGGGCAGGCTCGCGTCCGTCCCCGCGTAGCGCAGCAGCACCCGCGCGCGTGTGGTGATGGCCTCGTCCGGGACGGAGTCGGCGCGCAGCTCGGCGCGGGTGCGCTCGGCGAGCGAGTCGCACAGCTCACGGACCCGGCGCAGGGCCCGCTCGGTCAGCTCGGCCTCGACGGAGTGCTCCCGCATGGCGGTGGCGTCGGCGAGCCCGATGCCGTACGCGGAGAGCACACCCGCGAGCGG
This sequence comes from Streptomyces sp. NPDC051662, assembly GCF_040681655.1. Taxonomy (NCBI): domain Bacteria; kingdom Bacillati; phylum Actinomycetota; class Actinomycetes; order Kitasatosporales; family Streptomycetaceae; genus Streptomyces; species Streptomyces sp. NPDC051662. The sequence goes on along the minus strand of NZ_JBFAZD010000005.1, from coordinate 405,290 downwards.
CGGGACGATCACGGTGTCGACGCCGAGCGCGTCGGCGACCGCGCAGGCGTGCTGGCCGCCGGCGCCGCCGAAGCTGGTGAGGGCGTAGCGGGTGATGTCATGCCCGCGCTGTACGGAGATTTTCTTGACGGCGTTGGCCATGTTCAGGACGGCGATCTCCAGATAGCCGGCCGCGACCTCCTCCGGGGTGCGGCTGACGCCGGTGGCCTCGCGTACCTCCTCGGCCCGGCGCGCGAAGCGCTCCCGTACGACTTCCACGTCCAGCGGCTGATCGCCATGGGGGCCGAACACGGCGGGGAAGTGGGCCGGCTGGACGCGGCCCAGCATCACCTGTGCGTCGGTGACGGTGAGCGGGCCGCCGCGCCGGTAGCAGGCGGGGCCCGGCACGGCGCCCGCGGAGTCGGGGCCCACGCGGTAGCGCTGTCCGTCGAAGCGCAGCACGGATCCGCCGCCCGCCGCGACGGTGTGGATGTTCATCATGGGGGCGCGCATCCGTACCCCGGCGACCTGGGTGCCGAGTTCGCGCTCGAACTCGCCCGCGTAGTGCGAGACATCGGTGGAGGTGCCGCCCATGTCGAAGCCGATGACCCGGCGGAAGCCCGCCTGTCCCGACGTACGGGCCATCCCGACGACCCCGCCGGCCGGCCCCGACAGCACGGCGTCCTTGCCGCGGAAGTGGGCGGCCTCCCGCAGCCCGCCGTTGGACTGCATGAACATCAGCCGGATGCCCTGGAGTTCACCGGCGATCTCGTCGACGTAGCGGCGCAGGATCGGGGAGAGATAGGCGTCGACGACGGTGGTGTCGCCGCGCGGCACCAGCTTGATCAGCGGGCTGACCTCATGGGAGCAGCTGACCTGTGTGAAGCCCGCCGCGCGCGCGGCGTCGGCGACGGCGCTCTCGTGCGCGGGATGGCGGTAGCCGTGCATCAGGACGACGGCGGCGCTGCGGAAGCCGTCGTCGTGGGCGGTGCGGAGGGCGGCGGCGACGGTGTCCGTGTCGAGCGGCCGTACGGTGGCGCCGTGCGCGTCGACGCGTTCCGGGACCTCGATGACGCGCTCGTAGACGGCCTCGGGCAGCACGATATGGCGGTCGAAGAGCCGGGGCCGGTTCTGGTACGCGATACGCAGGGCGTCCCGGAAGCCCTCGGAGATGAGGAGGACGGTCGGCTCACCGCGCCGCTCCAGGAGCGCGTTGGTGGCGACGGTCGTCCCCATCTTGACGACTTCGATCCGGTCGGCGGGCACCGGATCGTCGGGACCGAGGCCGAGCAGCAGCCGGATGCCGGCCACCGCCGCGTCCTGGTAGCGCTCCGGATGGTGCGAGAGCAGTTTCCGTGTGACGAGCTCTCCGTCGGGGCGCCTGCCCACCACATCGGTGAAGGTGCCGCCCCGGTCGATCCAGAATTCCCAGCGCCCGGTCATTCCCCCATTCTGGCAAGGGGAGCGCCCGGAGACAGCGCGGCGAGCGCGCGGGAGAGGGCGAGTTCTGCGTGCAGATCGAGCCGCGCTCCGGTGCCGCGGGCCCAGTGCGCCACCTCGTCGCCCGCCAGCCGCAGCAGTTCGGGCAGGAGATCCCGGCAGCGGCGCGCGACCCATCCCGTGCCCGAGGTGGCGAGCCAGAGCAGGGTGGCCGCGCGGCTCGGCGGTGCCTGGTCGGTCTCAAGAGAGGGCTCGGGGCCGAGGGCCAGTCCCCGTTCGGCGAGCAGCGCGTGGAAGCGCGCGGCGATCATCCGGTGCCCGCGCTCGGCGGGGTGCAGCCGGTCGGCGCTCCACAGGGACCGGTCGGCGACCCAGGACGCCTCCGCCATATGCAGATGGACGGTGTCGTGGCGCGCCGCCAGGGCGTGGACGACGGCGTTGACGGCGCGCTGCCGCCGGGCGAGGGGCATGGCGAGCGGCGCGGGCAGCCCGAGCATGCTGCCGGGGTCGGGCAGACAGGTGGTCAGCAGGACGGTGCCGCGCGCCGCGAGGGCGCCACAGACGCGGTCGAGGCGCAGGGCGAGGTCCTGTATGTCGAAGGCGCGGCGCAGGGTGTCGTTGACGCCGACGACGACGGAGGCGATGTCGGGGGCGAAGGAGACGGCCGCGGGCGTCTGCTTCTCCTCCACGTCTCGGGTGAGCGCGCCGCTGACGGCGAAGTTGTGGAACCGTGCGCCCGTTCCGGGGTCGCCCACCCCGGCGCCGAGCAGCGCGGCCCAGCCGCGCCATCCGCCGTCGACGGGGTCGCCGATCCCCGCGGTGAGCGAGTCCCCGAGAGCGGCGTACCGCAGCGCCCGCGGCGGCGCGGCGGTATCCGGGACCTCGTCCCGTTCCTTGTTCCGGTTATGGGCCGCGTCCGCGGGCAGTGCGCCTCTGTCCGCCTCCGTCGTCATCTCGCCTCTCCCTCCGGGTGGACCTGCTGGACCTGTGACGGGACCTTGTTCAGCATCGATACATCGAGCGGGACATCGTGGGCCGCCAGGAACGCGGCGACCGCGTTCTCCCAGCTGAAGAGCTCCGCGCGGGCGCGGGCCGCGGCCCGGCGCGCACCCTCGGGGCGGGCCATGAGCTCCTGGATCGCGTCGGCGAAGGCCGCCGCGTTGTCCCGGGCCGCGATTCCGGCGTCCCCGATCACCTCGGGCAGCGCCGATGACGCGCTGGCGACGACGGGGGTGCCGCAGGCCAGCGCCTCCAGGGCCGACAGCCCGAAGGTCTCGGCCGGTCCCGGTGCCAGACAGACGTCCGCGGTGGCCTGGAGATCGGCCATCGCCGCGCGGTCCGCGACATGGCCGAGGAAGAGCGCGGGCAGCCGTTCGGCGCGGGCCCGGCGGACCAGCCCGGTCCGCAGCGGACCGTCGCCGGCGACGACCAGCACCGCCGGTACGCCCCGCTCCCGCAGCTCGGCAAGCGTGTCGAGCGCGGTGCCGGGCCGCTTCTCCACCGACAGCCGGGAGCCGAGTACGAGCAGCACCTCACCCGGACGCGCGTACCGGGAGCGCAGCTCCGCGTCGCACCGCTCCGGCGTGCACCGGCGCAGATCGACACCGAGCGGTGCGCGCACCACATTGCGGGCCCCGATCCGCAGGAACTCCCGCTCCGCCCACTCGGTGGTGCAGACGATCCGCGAATACGCCCAGGCGGTGCGCAGATTGAGCCGGTCGGCGGCCCGGGCGGCGGCGCCCCCCGGCACGCCCCAGGTGCGCAGCACCCCGTCCGCCGTCTCATGGGAGACCATCACGGAGGGGATGCGGTGGCGGCGTGCCCACTCGCCCGTCCAGCGCAGGGTGGTGCGGTCGGAGACTTCGAGCCGGTCGGGCCCGATCCGCTCAAGCACCTCCCGCAGCCGCCGCCGCGCGCTCAGCACCCGGTAGCCGCCCGTGCCGGGCAGTTCGGGGCCCGGGAGGGTGATCACCCGCCCCTGCGAGGTGTCCTCGTCGGACTCCCGCTCCCCCGGCACGATCAGCACCGGTTGGTGCCCGGCCGCGAGATAGCCGCTGCCCAGCTCATGGAGCGCGGTGCGCAGTCCGCCCGAGGCGGGCGTGACGAAGTTGGCCAGTCGTACGATCTTCAGCCCACTCACGCGACCACCGCCGTACGGGCGCCCAGCACCTCGGTGTAGTGGCCGAGCAGCTGGTCCCCGACGACGGCCCAGGTCCTGCCCTCGACGGTGGTGCGCGCCGCCTGCCCGTAGGCCGCACGGAGCGCGGGGGCGAAGGCGAGTTCCTCCACGGCCGCGGTGACGGCGTCGGTGTCGTGCGGGGTGACCAGCAGTCCGGTACGTCCGTGGTCGACGAGGTCGAGCGGTCCGCCGGCGGCGGGCGCGATCACCGGTACCCCGCTGGCCATGGCCTCCTGCACGGTCTGGCAGAAGGTCTCGTAGGGGCCGGTGTGCGCGAACACGTCGAACGAGGCGAAGGTCCTGGCCAGTTCGTCACCGGTCGAGCGGCCGAGGAAGACCGCGCCGGGCAGCGCCCCGCGCAGCGACGTCTCGCTGGGGCCGTCCCCGACGATCACGACACGGACGCCGGGCAGCCGGCAGACCCCGGCGAGGAGTTCCACATGCTTCTCGGGGGCCAGCCGGCCGACATAGCCGACGATCAGCTCGCCGTTGGGCGCGAGCCGTCGGCGCAGCTCCTCGTCGCGCAGTTCGGGCCGGAACCGCTCGGTGTCGACACCGCGCGGCCACAGCCGTACCCGGGGGATGCCGTGCTCGGCGAGATCGTTCGCGGCGGCGCTGGACGGGGCGAGGGTGAGGTCGGCGGCGGAGTGCACGGCGCGGATCCGCCGCCACGCGGCGGCCTCGCCCGCGCCCACATAGGTGCGGGCATAGCCGGCGAGGTCGGTCTGGTAGACGGCGACGGCGGGGACGCCGAGCCGGGCGGCGGCCGTCATGCCGCGTACACCGAGCACGAAGGGCCCGGCCAGGTGAACGATCTCGGCGCGGTGCGCGGTGATGGCCGCGGCGATGCGCCGGCTGGGGAGCGCCACCCGCACCTGCGGATAGCCGGGCAGCGGGAGTGAGGGCACGCGTACCACGGGGCACGGTGCGTCGATCTCGGCATCACCGGCGACCGCCGGGGCGATGACGAGCGGATCATGACCGCGGGCGGCGAGATGCCGGGCGGTCTGGAGGGCGCAGTGGGCCACCCCGTTGACATCGGGCGGGAAGGATTCGGTGACGATGACGACACGCATATCCGTGTTGTCGTCCCACCGAGCGTGTCCCTGCCAACGTGGATCTTTCCGCGTGGGGAACGTCCCGTGAGCATTGGACGCGGGTCGTTCCCCGGACGCGACGAAGGCGCACAGACGGTACGGACCGACTTACGGAGCGAAGGTTTCCGGCCGTACGCGACGGCGGGCGGCGGTGGCCGCCGGTTCTCACCGCGCGGCGGCGTCCGGGCCCATCCTGCTGCGTACGGCGGTCTGCACCTCGGCCTCCTCGGCCGGATCGGCGGCCAGCCGCCGTAGCCTTTCCGCCACGCGCGCGTCCACGGTCTCGGCGTGCAGCGCGGCGACTTCCCGGGTGGTCTCCTCGCAGTCCCACAGGCATTCGACGGCGAATCCGGTGGCGTAGGAGGGATCGGTGGCGGCGAGCGCACGCGCCGCCCGGCCGCGCAGATGCGAGGAGGCGGTCTCGCGGTAGACATGGCGCAGCACGGGTGCGGCGCAGACGATGCCGAGGCGTCCCGCACCGTCGACGAGGGTCCACAGCCGCTGGGTGTCGGGGCCCTCGGCCCGTACGGCCTCCCGCAGCGCGCCGAGGACCAGCGCGGTGTCCTTCGTACCGCCGCGGCAGGCGAGCACGCCCGCGGCGGACGCGCCGAGCGCGTCGGGCCTGTGCACCCAGCCGCGGGCCCGGTCGACCGCCTCGTCGCCGCACATCCGCTCGAAGGCGGCGACGGCGGCGTCGGCGACGGTACGGTCCGGGCCGCCGGCCGCCGCCTCGATCAGATCGAGGACGACCGGGTCACGGACCTCGGCGAGATAGTGCAGGGCCGCGCAGCGGGCGCCGTCGGGGCCGGTGCGCGCGGCCTCGACGATCAGCGGGCGGTCGTCGGGTCCGGCGACGGCGGTGAGGCAGCGGGCCGCCGGCCCGTGCATCTCCGTGCCGCGCTCCAGAGCCTGCTCCGCCCAGTCGAAGACGGCCTGCACGCTCCAGCCGGGGCGCGGACCGCTCGGTCGCAGCTGCCGCTGCCAGCGGTCGAACGAGCCCTGTTCACGGGCGGCCCTGATCCGCGCGCCGACCGAGGGGCGTGGATCGTCGGCCCAGAGCCGCCAGGGCCGGGGCTCGAAGGCGTCCCGTACGGTCGACGCCAGCTCGGCGTCGCCCTCGGGTCCCGCCGGGAATCTGGCGAGGATCGGCACGGCCAGCGAGCGCAGCCCCGTGTCGTCGTCACGCAGCGCCAGCTCGTCCAGGGCCCAGGCCCAGTTGGCGCCGGTCGCCGCGTACCGCCTGAGCAGGTCGAGGGCGTCGTGCCTGCCGTACGCGGCGAGATGGCCGAGCACGGCGAGCGAGAGCCCGGTCCTGGACTCCTCGGTGTCGAAGTGGTCCTCGGCCCGGAAGAGATGGTGGTCGAGGGCGTCGAGACCACCGTGGAGATCCAGATACAGGCGTGCGTAGTAGAGCGAACGGTTCTCGACCTGCCAGTCGTGGCGGGGGTCGTTCAGTACGCAGTGATTGAGGGCGGCGAGTGCCTCGGCCCGGGGTGCCGCGAGCGCGTGCAGCGTGCCGTCGCCGCGGCCTCTCTGCAACAGCCCGAGCAGGGTGCCGCTCGGCGCTATGACTGGATCGAACATGGGGAAAGCCTCACATCAAGCTGTCGACGCAACCGGGGGTGCGACCGGGGGACGTAGCACCCTTCTGGCACTAGACCGCGCGGCGACATGATCGGCCGACCGTCGTCTTCCGCTTAATGCAGACCATCTTCCCTGCCTCTCGTCGGTGACCCGTTGTTGCGGGCCCGACGTCATGATGACCCAGCCATTTCGCCACCGCGACCACATTTACGACGTCTCTCACCCGGGGCATCACTGGGCGCCGAACAACTCCAGAAGGTCCGTCTTCCCAAACATCCGCGCGGTATCCACGGCGGAGGGGTTTCCTCCGGATGGATCCGCGCCGCCGGCCAGCAGCGCGCGGATCACGGCCTCCTCGCCCTTGAAGACAGCCCCGGCGAGTGGCGTCTGGCCGCGGTCGTTGACCCGTCCCGCGTCGGCGCCGCGTGCGATCAACGCCTCCACCGCCTCGGCGTGGCCGTGGTACGCGGCGAGCATCACGAGGGAATCGCCCCGGTCATTGGTGAGGTTCGCGGGCACACCGGCGTCGACATAGGCCGCGAGCGTCTCGGTCTCACCGCGCCGGGCCAGATCGAAGACCTTCGTGGCCAGCTCGACCACTTCGGGATCCGGTGTCTCACTCATCGGTGGACCGCCTTTCAGGCCGGCTCACACGCCGGCTCGCACGCCGTTGACCTGCTCCGTACGGCCTGGGCGCCGTACGAGTAAACCGAAAGGGTACTGCGGACCGCGCCCCGCACGGGCGCCACCGCGTCCCCTGGGCCAGCACAGTGAAATACCTGGCATTTCACTCATTTGCACCTTTTATCGCATAGATACTTTCGGTGATCCTGGAAGAACTCATGGTGACTGTCCCCTCAAACCAGGAGAACTCTCATGATTCTGTCCATGTCAGGCGTGGTGCTGCTCGGAATCATCGTCTTCCTCTTCTTCCGGAAGGACGGACTCAAGGCTTCGCACGCCATGGTCTGCGCCCTCTTCGGTTTCTATCTCGCGGGCACGGCCATCGCGCCGAGCATCACGGCCGGCGGCGCGAGCCTCGCCGGGCTCATCGGCGGGATCAAGTTCTGACGCCCGCCCGCCCCCTTCCGCACTTTCAGGAGACAGACGTGGCCCGGCGACCACTCCCCCGCATTCTGACCAGCGGCAGCGCCCAGATCGCCCGCAGTCGCGAGCTGGCCCGCACGGCCGCCGACAGCGCCACCGATGTCCTCCATCCGCTGATCACGGTCTCCCGCGGGCTGCGGATGCTGGCCGCCGCGGCACGCCAGAAGTGGGCCGGCACCCCGAAGGACCGGCGCGGTCCCGCGCTGTTCCTGGTGGCGGCCTGCGTTCTGGTCGTCGCGCTCATCCCGTACGGGCCACTGCTCGGCCTGATCGCGCTGATGGGCGTCGCCGGCTGGAAGGGGCGCGACACCACTCCCGTACCGACCGGCCCCGACGACACGGAGATCAAGCGGCTCCAGTCCCTCTACGAGGCGCTGGTGCCGTACTTCGCCGTACCGGAAGACCCCAGTCCGCTCTACGCCCACGGCGGCACGTGGGGTGCGGCGTTCGACGACCACGCCTTCGACACCGGCGGCCGGCTCACCCGGCTCCGGCTGCGGTATCCCCCCTACTTCCCCGACAGCGATCCCGATGTGCGCGCCCGGATCGAGCAGCTGCTCCAGGCCAAGTGCGGGCGCGGGCGCGAGTACCTCTTCGCGTGGGAGGAGGAGGCCAACGAACTCACGGTCACCGTGCTTCCCGCGCTGTCCACCGCCATCGCGGCCCAGCCCTTCATCACCGCCCCCGGTGAGACCGTGCTCGGCTTCACGGACGACGGCGTGGTACGCCGCACCATCCCGGTCGTGGCGAACGGCGAGAGCCGGGACGAGCCGCCGGTGCTCTGGCGGACGGGACCGCGCTCCACCGAGCCGCATCTGCTGGTCGTGGGTCCCCCCGGCAGCGGCGCCACCAGCCTGCTGCGCTCCCTGGCGCTCCAGGCCGCCCAGCACGGCGAGGTCCTGATCGTGGAGGGCGGCGGGACCGGTGAGTTCGGCTGTCTGGCCGGGCGTACGGGCGTACTGGCCGTGGAGTGCGGACTGGCCGGGGCGCTGGCCGGTCTGGAATGGGCCGCCAGCGAGACGGAGCGCCGGCTGATCGCCGCCAACCGGGCCGGACAGTCGGGCCGTCCCGCGCCCGAGGACACCAAGCGCCCGCTGTGGATCCTGCTGGACCGGCCGAGCGTCTTCGGTCATCTGGCCGCCGCCGAGGGACGGCCCGATCCGCAGGAACTGCTCCAAGTACCGCTGCGGCACGGCAGATCCGCCCATGTGACGGTGGTCGTGGCCGACCAGCTCGACAGTCTGGACACGCTCAGCGAGGCCGTACTGACCCACACCCGCGCTCGGGTGATCCTCGGGGCCGCCGCGCCCGCGCAGATCGAAGCGGTGCTCGGGGCACCGCCGCGCACCACCCCCCCGGCGGACGTCCCGCCCGGCAGGGGGTACGCGCGGCTCGGCACCGGACCCGTGCTCAGACTCCAGGTCCCGGCGACGCCCGACCCGTACGACGACGGAACGAGCGAAGCGCACCGCCGCGCCGTTCTCGGGCTTCTTCCGGAGCGCCACCCGGCGGTCGCGGCGCCCGCCACGGAACAGATCACCGAGGAACAGACCGCCGAGGTGCGGACCGCCGAGGACCGGTCCGTCATGGAACGCACCGCCGTGCGGTCGGTCCCCGACCAGGAGCGCGACCCGGGGCACGGGCGCACGGGAGCCCCCGCGCCGGGGCCGGTCGGCGCCGCCGTACCCGCCGAGGGCTGACGCGCGGCCCTGACGAGTGAGTCCGATGTCCCCTCGGACGACAGTCCCGTCGACGGCAGTCCCGTCAGGCGACAATCCCGTCAGGCGACGAAGGTGCGCGGTGCGTCCGTGCCGGTGCTCGCTCCGGTCTCCACCAGCCGCACCGCCGCCACCAGCCGGGCCGCCGCCTCGACGGCGACCGGGCCGCCCACCGTGAACGGCAGCCGTACGTACCCCTCGAACGCCCCGTCGACGCCGAAGCGCGGCCCCGACGGCACCCGTACCCCGACCCGTTCGCCCACCTCGGCCAGGCGTGATCCGGACAGTCCGCCGGTGCGCACCCACAGGGTCAGCCCGCCGCCCGGTACCTCGAACTCCCAGTCGGGCAGCTGTTCACGTACGGCCGCCACCAGCGCGTCACGGTTCTCCCGCGCCTGGGCCCTGCGCAGGGCCACGGCCTCCTCCCAGCCGCCGGTCCGCATCAGCCAGTTGACGGCGAGCTGCTCCAGCACCGGGGTGCCCATGTCGGCGTACGCGCGCGCGGAGACCAGCGACCGGATCACATCCGGCGCGGCGCGGACCCAGCCGATCCGCATCCCCGCCCAGAACGCCTTGCTGGCCGAACCGACCGTGATGACCGTGCTGCCCGCCGGGTCGAACGCGCAGACCCGCCTCGGCATGGGGAGATCCGCGTCCAGCCGCAGCTCGGACATGGTCTCGTCGACGACCAGGACCGTGCCCGCCGACCGCGCGGCGTCCACCAGCTGCCGCCGCTGGTCCTCGTCGGCCAGCGCGCCCGTCGGATTGTGGAAGTCGGCGACGACATAGGCGAGGCGGGGGGCCGCCTCCCTGAGCACCTGGCGCCAGCGCCCCAGATCCCAGCCGGTCAGCCCCTCCGCCATGGCGACCGGCACCAGCCGCGCGCCCGCCTCCCGCATCAGCTGGAGGATATTGGCGTACGACGGCGACTCGACCGCGATCCGCTCGCCCCGGCCCGCGAAGAGATGGCAGATCGCGTCGATCGCCCCCATCGCGCCGGTGGTGACCATGATCTGCTCCGGCATGGTCGGGATACCGCGCTCGGTATAGCGGTCGGCGAGCATCCGCCGGAGCGCGGGCAGCCCCGCCGGATAGTCGCCATGGGTGTGCGCGTAGGGCGCCAGCTCCTCCAGCGCGCCCTGGACGCCTCGGGTGAGCCACGGCTCAGGGGCGGGCAGCGCGGCGGTGCCGAGATCGATCATCGAGCCCAGCGACTCGGGCGGCAGCGGTTCCAGACCGCGCGCCGGCAGCGGATTGCCCGCCGGTACGGCCGTCCAGCTGCCCGCGCCCCTGCGCGACTCCAGGAACCCTTCGGCGCGCAGCGCCTCGTACGCGGCGGCCACGGTCGTACGGCTCACGGTCAGGGCGAGCGCCAGCTCGCGCTCGGCGGGGAGCCGGGCCGCGACGGGGACGCGGCCTTCGAGGACGAGCAGCCGGATGCCGTCGGCGAGGGCCCGGTAGGCGGGCGGTCTGCGGGCGCCGGGTCCGGCGGGTCCGCGCTGGGTCTTGAGCTGCCGGGCGAGCTGAGCCGCGCCGACGGCGGAAGTCCACTGGGCCATGGAAATCAGTCCACCTTCCCCGAATTGGCCATGGTTGGCATCCGCCACCCCGCCACAGAGTGTCACGTATCAGTCCACCATCGCATCAGGGGGCAGCACCATGTCCATCACCTCCGGTCTCCGGGGTCCACATCTCACCCGGCGGCTGCTCCAGCTGTACGCGGGACTCGCGCTGTACGGGGCCAGCGCGGCGCTGCTGGTACGCGGCGGCCTCGGGCTGGAGCCATGGGGTGTACTGCACCAGGGGCTGGCGGAGCTGACCGGGCTGACGATGGGCGTCGTCTCCATCATCGTCGGCGCCGTGGTGCTGCTGCTCTGGATACCGATCAGACAGCGCCCCGGGCTCGGCACGGTCTCCAATGTCTTCGTCGTCGGCATCGCCATGGACGCCGCGCTCGCCCTCGTCCCCGAAGGCCATGGCCTGGCCGTCCGTGTCCCGCTGCTGATCGCGGGCATCGTGCTCAACGGCGTGGCCACCGGTCTCTATATCGCGGCCCGCTTCGGCCCGGGGCCGCGGGACGGCCTGATGACCGGGCTGCACCGGCTGACCGGCCGCTCGGTCCGGCTCGTCCGTACGGGCATCGAGGTGGCGGTCGTCGCCACCGGGTTCGTCCTGGGCGGGTCGGTGGGGGTCGGAACGGTCGCCTACGCCCTGGCCATCGGACCGCTGGCCCAGCTGTTCCTGCGTGTCTTCGCCATCCCGGCGGTGGACAACGGCAGCACAGTGGTCGCCACCGGGTCACCGGAACAGGCCATACTGCGGCGGTGACTCGCGTACCCCACCCCTATCTCGACCGGCCGGCGCCGATCCCGTTCGCCCATCGCGGCGGTACGGCGGACGGCCTGGAGAACACCGCCGCCGCGTTCCGCCGCGCCGCCGAGCTCGGATACCGCTACTTCGAGACCGATGTGCACGCCACGGCGGACGGCCGGCTTGTCGCCTTCCACGACGCGACCCTGGACCGGGTGACCGACACCCGCGGCCGGATCGCCGATCTGTCCTGGGAGGACGTGCGCCGGGCGAGGGTGGCGGGGAAGGAACCGCTGCCGCTCTTCGAGGAGCTGCTCGAAGAATTCCCCGACGCGCACTGGAACGTGGACATCAAGGCCGCCCCCGCCCAGCTCCCCCTGGTCGAGCTGATCCGCAGGACCGACAGCTGGGACCGCGTGTGCGTGGGCTCCTTCTCCGAGGCCCGGGTGGCCGGCGCGGCCCGTCTCGCGGGCCCCCGGCTCGCCACCTCGTACGGCGTACGGGGCGTGCTGGGCCTGCGGCTGCGCTCGTACGGCATCCCGGCCCCGCTGCGGCAGGGCGCCGTCTGCGCCCAGGTCCCCGAGTCCCAAAACGGCATCCGGGTGGTCGACGAGCGCTTCGTACGCACGGCGCACGCGCTCGGTCTGCAGGTGCATGTCTGGACGGTCAACGATCCGGATCGGATGGAGGCGCTCCTCGATCTCGGTGTGGATGGCATCATGACTGATCAACTGGAGACGCTGCGCGCGGTGTTGACCGCGCGGGGAGCCTGGCATTGACCGGGCGGGGCGGCGTACACCGGGGAAGTCCGGCACAGCCGGGAAGGCTACGGGGAGAGCGAGGAAGCACCGGTGACCGCTGACACCGTGGACCGTGCCGACGGGGCGGCCGACGGGGCGTCGGAGCGCAGACGCGAGCAGCGCGGCTGGTACTTCTACGACTTCGCGTGCTCCGTCTATTCGACGAGCGTGGTCACGGTCTTCCTCGGCCCCTATCTGACGTCGGTGGCGAAGGCGGCGGCCGACGCGGACGGTTTCGTCCGGCCACTGGGCATCCCCATCCGCGCGGGCTCGGTGTTCGCGTACACCGTCTCCCTCTCCATCGTGGTGGCGGTGGTGGTGATGCCGCTGGTCGGCGCCGCCGCCGACCGTTCGGGACGCAAGAAGCCGCTGCTCGCGCTCTCCGCGTATCTCGGGGCCGGCGCCACGGCGGGCATGTTCTTCCTGGACGGTGACCGCTATCTGCTGGGCGCGCTGCTGCTGATCGTGGCGAACGCCTCACTGGCGGTCTCAATGGTGCTCTACAACGCGTATCTGCCGCAGATAGCCGGGCCCGAGGAGCGCGACGCCGTCTCCTCGCGCGGCTGGGCGTTCGGCTACACCTCGGGCGCGCTGGTGCTCGTCCTCAATCTCGTGCTCTACACCGGCCATGAGTCGTTCGGTGTCTCGGAGTCGACGGCCGTACGGATCTGTCTGGCCTCGGCCGGTGTCTGGTGGGGCGCCTTCACGCTCGTCCCGCTGCGCCGGCTGCGCGACCGCCGGGTGGTGCGGGACGGCGCGGGCGGGGTGGGCACCGGCTGGCGGCAGCTGATCGCGACGCTGCGGGACATGCGCCGCCATCCGCTGACGCTGTCCTTCCTGCTCGCCTATCTCCTCTACAACGACGGCATCCAGACGGTGATCTCGCAGGCCTCGGTCTATGGCTCGGAGGAGCTGGGCCTGGACCAGACGACCTTGATCACCGCCGTGCTGCTGGTGCAGATACTCGCGGTGGCGGGCGCACTGGGAATGGGCCGAATGGCCAGGACCTACGGGGCCAAGCGGACGATTCTCGGCTCACTGGCAGTCTGGACGGTCATCCTCGGAGCGGGGTACTTCCTGCCGTCCGGGGCACCGGTCGCGTTCTACGCGCTGGCCGCCGCGATCGGGCTGGTCCTGGGCGGCAGCCAGGCCCTGTCCCGTTCGCTCTTCTCGCATCTGGTGCCGAGCGGCAAGGAAGCCGAATACTTCTCCGCGTACGAGATGAGCGACCGCGGCCTGAGCTGGCTGGGCCCCCTGGTGTTCGGGCTCGCGTTCCAGCTCACCGGGAGCTACCGGGATGCGATCATCTCGCTGGTGATCTTCTTCGCGCTCGGGTTCGTCCTGCTGGCGAGGGTGCCCGTACGGCGGGCGATCGCCGCCGCGGGCAACCCCGTACCGGAACGGATTTAGACGTTGAAGTCAAAGGGCGGTAGTGTACGCGTTTGGCCTGCCAGGCGGACCGTTACTGCGTAGTCGAGATAGGAAAACGCTGGGTGACATCTCCCGTTAGATGTGACAAACCGGGCGCCGGCGGGTACGCAATCCTGGAATGACCAGCGGCACAGACGGGCGACGCATGACCCGGACGGGAATCTTTACCGCCGACCGGGCGTTGACCGGATGACGACGACAGCGACACCTGTCCTGTGGGCGACAAGCCCGGGAGGCACGATTCATGAGTGAGCGAGCTCTCCGCGGCACGCGACTCGTGGTTACCAGCTACGAGACGGACCGCGGCATCGATCTGGCCCCGCGCCAGGCGGTGGAGTACGCATGCCAGAACGGCCATCGATTTGAGATGCCGTTCTCGGTAGAGGCGGAAATTCCGCCGGAGTGGGAGTGCAAGGCGTGTGGCGCCCAGGCACTCCTGGTGGACGGGGATGGCCCCGAAGAGAAGAAGGGCAAGCCTGCGCGCACGCACTGGGACATGCTCATGGAGCGGCGCACCCGCGAGGAGCTGGAGGAGGTGCTGGCCGAGAGGCTGGCCGTCCTGCGCTCCGGCGCCATGAACATCGCCGTGCATCCGCGGGACAGCCGGAAGTCCGCCTGACCGCGTAACCACCGCACACGACAAGCGAACAGCACCAAAGCCGCGGGCCGCGTCACATTCCCGAATGTGACGCGGCCCGCGGCTTTGGTGTCCCTCAGGAGGTGAGCGGCGGGCGCGGGCCCGCGTCCCCGGGGTCGCCCGGGTTCCGCGGCTCGTCGTCGTGCTTGATGACCTCGCCCTGGACCACCTTGCCGTCGGGCCGGTGCATCCGGCTCTGCTGGAAGGCGTCACCGAGACTGCCGGGCGCGGCCGCCTCGCGCATCCGGCGCTCCAACGACCGCTCCGCGTACCGGCCGAGGGCCATCCGTACCGGCGGGATGAGCAGAAGCAGCCCCAGCACGTCGGTGATCAGCCCCGGCAGCATGATCAGCAGGCCGCCGAGCATCAGGAAGCCGTTGCCGGTGCTGCCGGTACCGGTCTCGGGCGCGTCGCCCGGCTGTCGCTGCTGCTGCCGTTGCAGGGTCTCGGTGAGATTGCGGAAGGCGCGGCGGCCGGCGCTCTTGATGACCACCGCGCCGAGCACGACGGCGCCCACGAGCAGCAGCAGGACGGTCAGCCCGCCCGCGACGTCGGCCACCACGGTCAGCAGCCAGATCTCCAGCACGAGCCAGGCGGCGATGCCCAGCGGAATGAAGGTGCGGGCGCGAGAGCGCTTGGGAACGGTCCGGGGCGATTGCGCGGTCGTCATACTCCCAGTGTGCCTGGGGGAGCGTCCGGATGGCGTATGGGGGCGAGCGGAATGATCAAGCGGATCCGGTGGATCCTGTTCCGTTCGACCCGGCTCCGGTGGGTCCGGCTCCGCTGGGTCCGGCTCCGGCGGGTCCGGCGGGCTTCCGGCCGAGCAGCCGGTTCGTCCGGGACTCGACGCCCCAGGCCGTGACCCGCCACAGCGCCTCGACGAGAATGTCCTTGCTCATCTTGGAGTCGCCGAGTTCGCGTTCCACGAAGGTGATGGGCACCTCGACCACATGACAGCCCGCCTCGATGGCGCGCCGGGCCAGATCGACCTGGAAGCAGTATCCCTGGGAGGAGACGGCGTCGAGGCCGAGCCGCTCCAGCGTCTCCCTGCGGAACGCCCGGTAGCCGCCGGTGACATCGCGGATCGGAACGCCGAGCAGCACACGGGAGTAGGTGCTGCCGCCGCGGGAGATCAGCTCGCGGGTCCTGGGCCAGTTCACCACCCGGCCGCCCGGCACCCAGCGCGAACCGAGCACCAGATCGGCGCCCTTGAGCGCGGTCAGCAGCCGGGGCAGTTCCTCGGGCTGGTGGGAGCCGTCCGCGTCCATCTCGACGAGGACGCCGTAGTCGCGCGCGATCCCCCAGCGGAAGCCCGCCAGATAGGCCGCGCCGAGCCCTTCCTTGCCCCTGCGGTGCAGGACCTTGACGTGACTGTCCTCGGCGGCCAGTTCGTCCGCGATCTTGCCGGTGCCGTCGGGGCTGTTGTCGTCGGCGATGAGGATGTCGGCCGCCGGCACCGCGGCGCGCACGCGGGAGACGATGGTCCTGATGTTCTCGGCCTCGTTGAAGGTCGGGATGATCACCAAGGCTGTACCGAGCGGGCCGTACCGCCTCTGGCCACCGTCGTTCACTGCTGCCCCTTAATCGCCGTACGCAGGTGCCCCAGCTTAGCGAGCACGCCATGGCCGACGACCACCATGGTGACCCTGTGTCGGTGGGGATGGGCGGTGATGTCCGGAGATGGAGGACGGAACCGGAGATCTTGTTACGGAACACGTCCCGCGTCGGGGAAACCCGAGGGAAACGGAGGGGAACGGAGGGAGGCGCGTACTGCGGATCGGGGCCCGGCGTCCTTCGGGCCGACCTGGGACCCGCTGGCTGCGGGTCGACCGAAAGCCGTTGTCTACTGAACGCCGGGCCCCATCCGGGGTCGCACCCGCCGACCGGCTGAAACCTTCCCTCGCCCCCGAGACGCGACGGCTGGACCTGGCTCCCAGTGGTGGTGCGCCGGTGCGGCACACCACCCCATGACCCAGTGGCGTTCGACGACTGCGTGGAGGTTGCCGGACGGACGTCCTGTGGTGGACCCGGCCGAACCTACCCGCCGGTGGCTGCTTACTGTCAATAGTCGTTTGACCTGCGGCGTTGACCCAAATCGCCTGGTCAGTGGGGAAGATCCGCAGGTCGCGGCAGAGGCCGGCGGGGATCGGGCCGCGACACGAAATGTCCGTACGTCACTCGTTCGGTCGCAGGAAGACCGTTTGCCCGCCGACGACGGTCCGCAGACATTCGGGCAGCGGGCGGCCGGGCGTCAGATCCGGCAGCCCCGGTGTCCCCGAACGCGGATCGGTGGACCAGCGGGCCACCCGGTCGTCGGGGGCCTGGACCACCAGCTCCTCCGTTCGCCAGACGGCGTAGTCGGCGGGGGCGCCGGGCACGAGCGTACCCGCGTCGTCACGGCCCATGGCCCGCCGGCCGCCACGGGTGTGGGCGGTGAAGGCCGCCCGCACCGAGATCCGGTGGTCGGGGGTGTGATGGAAGGCGGCGGCCCTGACGGTGCCCCAGGGGTCCAGCGGGGTGACGGGGCTGTCGGAGCCGAAGGCCAGCGGCACGCCGGCGCGCAGCAGGGCGGCGTACGGATTGAGGGTACGGGCGCGGTCGGCGCCGAGCCGCTGGGCGTACATGCCCTCCGCACCGCCCCAGAGGGCGTCGAAGACGGGCTGCACGGAGGCGGTGAGGCCCAGCTCCGCGAAGGCCGCGATGGTCGCCGGGGTGAGCATCTCGGCGTGCTCGACCCGGTGCCTGGCTCCCCTGATACGGGCCAGGCCAAGGCGCTCGGCGGCGGCGCGCACGCCCTCGACGACGGTGCTGATCGCCGCGTCTCCGATGGCGTGGAAACCGGCCTGGAGCCCGGCCTCGGTGCAGACGGCGACATGGGCCGCGACCGCGGCGGCGTCGAGCTGGGCGGTACCGGTGTGGGAGGCGTCCGCGTAGGGCTCGTGCAGGGCCGCGGTGTGGGAGCCGAGGGAGCCGTCGACGAAGAGATCACCCGCGGCCCCGACCGCACCCAGTTCCCGGACGCGGCGGGCACCCTTCCCGTCGGTGATCCGTTCGGCCCAATACCCGTGGATCCGAGGCCCCGGCTCGTCCTCGGCCAGTCGCAGCAGCGCGGTGAAGTCCTCCTCGTCGGAGATCTCCGGTCCGCCGCACTCGTGGAGCGCGCCGATACCGAGCGACGCGGCCCGGGAGCGGGCCGCGCGCTGCGCCTCGGTGCGCTGGCGGGCGCTGATCGACCCGTGGGCCGCCGCGCGCACGGCGTGGTGGGCGGCGGCCGTCAGCGGCGCGTCCGGGTGGTAGCCGGTCAGTGCGGTGACGCCGGGGACCAGATCGAGCAGGGCGGTGGTCACCACGGCGGAGTGCACGTCGATCCGCGTCAGATAGAGCGGCCGGCCGCCGGCCGCGTCGTCGAGCTCGGCACGGGACGGGGGGCGCTGTTCGGGCCAGCGGGCGGAGTCCCAGCCGTGGCCGAGCAGGATCCGGTCGCCGGGGTGGGCGGTGCGGTGGTCCCGTACGAGGTTCAGCGCCTCCGGCAGGGTGCGGGCGCCGGACAGATCGAGACCGGTGAGGGCGAGTCCGGTGGCGGTGGCGTGCACATGGGCGTCGGTGAACGCGGGGGTGACGAGCGCGCCGTCGAGATCGATGACCTCGTCGACACCGGAGACGAAGGAGTCGGCGGCGCCTTCGGAACCCACCCAGGCGATATGGCCGCGTTCGACGACCATGGCGGTGGCGAAGGGGTCGGCGGGGCTGTGGACTTCGCCGCGGCGGAGGAGGGTGGTGCGGTGGTGGTGCGAGGCGGTGCGGGAGTCGGGGGCGGTGCGGTTGGTCATGCGGACAGTGTCGCGCGGGGCGCCGTCCGGCGGGGGCGCGGGGTGCGGTGCGCCTCCGGCGGGGGTCGCGGTGCGGTGCGCCTCCCGGCGGGGGCGTGGTGCGGGTGCGGTGGGTGGTGCCGGGTGCCGGGGCCTGCGGAGGTGCGTGTCCGGACTGCTCTCCTCACCGCGCTTCGCGCGAGCTGCGACGCTCTACGTCCGGACACGCACCTCCTCCGACCCCGACCCCCTCACGCCCACGGGCCCCTGTCGCTCCGTTCCCGGGTGCCGTCTTTCCGGCGGCGAACCTGGCCCCGGGTCAAAGCGTCGGCGGGCGGGACTCGTAAGGGGTGGAGAGGACCACCGTCGTGCGGGTGGAGACGCCGGCCAGGCTGCGGATGCGGGTGAGCAGGTGTTCCAGGGCCAGGGGGGTCGCCACCCGGACCTTGAGGATGTAGTTCTCGTCGCCCGCCACGCTGTGGCACGCCTCGATCTCCGGGATCTCCGCGAGTCGGTCCGCGATGTCGTCGGGGGCGCTGGGGTCGAACGGTTTGACCGAGATGAACGCGGTGAGCGGGAGGCCGACCTCCTCGGGGTCGACCACCGCGGCGTAACCGCGGATGACGCCCCGCTGCTCCAGTCGGCGTACGCGCTGATGCACCGCCGAGGTGGACAGGCCGGTGGCCTTGCCCAGGTCGGTGTAGCTCATCCGGCCGTCCTTGACAAGCAATTCCACGATCTGACGATCCAGCTCCTCCATACGGATCAACCTATTGCCCCGGGCCGCTTCCAGCACAGTCGGGAGTGAGCCGAAGGCGCGCGCGAGGGGCCGTGTGACGAAGACCACAGGCGTCTGGGCGGGTCCGTCGAGACCTTACGGTTACCTGGCTCGCGCGACGGGAATTGCTTGCTGTGGTCGAGACCACGAGAGCCTGGTCGGCCCACCCGAGGGGGAATGTCTCCATGCAGAGCCTGAAGCGCGCCGGACGTACCGAACCGGAGCCCGTTGATCTCGTCGACGCCGACGAGCTCGATTTCTACGACACCTTCGAGATGTACCGGGTCGTCTGCCCGGACTGTGCGCAGCCAATCGCGTTGCTGGCGGACGAGGATGTCCTGCCGGAGCACGCGCTGTGCCCCTCCCCGTGGAATCCGTTCGTGCTCTCGGTGTGTGCCGGTACGGGCCGTTCGGCGTCGGAGGCTCCGGCCGCCGACGCGTCGTCCGAGGCTCAGGAGCAGGACACCGCCCTGCTGCTGACCCTGCCGCAGGGGCTCGACTGGCGGACACAGCCGTTCTCGCATGTCGGCGGTCCCGGCTCACGTCCGTTCAAGGTGCCGACGCTCCAGCGGCACGCGGCGTAACTCCCCTCGTCGCGCACGCTGACGGGCCGTCGGCGTGCGCGCGGAGGTGTTCCGGTCAGCGGGTTTCCGGGCCCGTCAGATGGCGGGCGATCACCATGCGCTGGATCTGGTTGGTACCTTCGACGATCTGAAGCACCTTCGCCTCGCGCATATAGCGCTCCACCGGGAAGTCGGCGGTGTAGCCGTAGCCGCCGAGCACCTGTACGGCGTCGATGGTCACCTGCATCGCGGCGTCCGTGCAGAACAGCTTGGCCATGGCGGCCTGTTGGGAGAACGGGCGGCCCGCGTCCCGCAGCCGGGCGGCGGCGAGATAGAGCGAGCGGCCGGCCTCGATCCTGGTGGCCATGTCGGCGAGCAGGAAACGCAGCCCCTGGAAGTCCGCGATGGGCCGGCCGAACTGCCGCCGCCCTGTGGCGTATTCGACGGCTTCGTCCAGGGCCGCCTGGGCGAGTCCGATGGCACAGGCGGCGATACCGAGGCGGCCCGAGTCGAGGGCGGAGAGCGCGATCGCGAAGCCCTGGCCCTCGTCGCCGACGCGGCGGTCGTCGGCCACCCGTACGCCGTCGAAGTGGAGTTGGGCGGTGGGCGAGCCCTTCATGCCCATCTTCTTCTCGGGCAGCGCCGCGGTCAGTCCGGGGGCGTCGCCGGGGACGAGGAAGGCGGTGATACCCCGGGGGCCCTCCTGGCCGGTGCGGGCGAGCACGGTGTAGAAGTCCGCGATGCCGCCGTGGGTGATCCACGCCTTGGTGCCGGTGATGACCCAATCGTCGCCGTCCCGCACGGCCTTGGTACGGAGCGAGGCCGCGTCCGAGCCCGAGGCGGGCTCGGAGAGGCAGTAGGCCCCGAGGAGACCGCCGCCGAGCATGGCGGGAAGGTGCTCGGCCCGCTGGGCCTTCGTTCCGTAGCCGGCGAGGGCGTGGCAGGCGAGGGAGTGGACGCTGACGCCGAGGCCGACGGTTAGCCGGGCGGCGGCGAGTTCTTCGAGTACCTGGAGGTAGACCTCGTACGGCTGGTCCCCGCCACCGTGGGCGGAGTCGTAGGGGAGGCCGAGCAGCCCGGACGCGGAGAGGAGGGTGAAGAGTTCGCGCGGGAAGTGGCCGGCGTCCTCCTCCTCGGCCGCGCTGGGGGTGATCTCCCGCTGGATGATGTCGCGTACGAGGGCTACGAGGTCCTGGGACTCCTCGGTGGGCAGCTGACATTCCACCGGTTGCGGGGCGCGGTCGGACATGGCGGCGCTCTCCTCCCTGTCGGGCGCTACGGCGGTCGCGCGCGCAGGGTGTGGCGGCGCCGCCGGCTGGAGTCCGGGGGTGCCCCCGGACGGCAGTGGTGCCCAGCCGATGCTGCCCTTCCGGATCGCGGGAGCGGCTGACCAGCGGCTGTGGCGCGTTGAGTATGCCCGATCGGGCGCCTCTCGTCACCGGCGGGAGGGGGCAACGGGCTTGCCGGGAACTTGGTCCGCACCATTGACCTCAGTGGTCTAGTCCTTCTAACGTCCACCCCAACGCATTTCGCGTTCATGCCAAGTCAACGCCATGGCTTCGCTGTCCCCCCACTCGCTCTTCCTCCCCCACGAGGAGATCCCGTGCTCAGACTCCACCGTTCCCGCGCCCGGTTCCGCGCGCTGATCGCCACCGCGTGTACCGCCGTCC
Source organism: Streptomyces sp. NPDC051662 (assembly GCF_040681655.1). Classification (NCBI taxonomy): domain Bacteria; kingdom Bacillati; phylum Actinomycetota; class Actinomycetes; order Kitasatosporales; family Streptomycetaceae; genus Streptomyces; species Streptomyces sp. NPDC051662. Next base: position 384,188 of record NZ_JBFAZD010000005.1, on the reverse strand, counting down.
TCGGCGTGACGCTGCTCTCCGGAGCGGGCAGCGCGTCCGCCGGTGAGACCTCCACCACCACGGCCGGCACCACCACGGCCACCACGGCCAACACCGCCGCGGCCGGCAGCAAGGTGATCGGCTACTTCACCAACTGGGGCGTCTACGACCGGAATTACCACGTCAAGAACATCGAGACCTCCGGCTCCGCCGCCAAACTGACCCATATCAACTACGCCTTCGGGAATGTCACCGGCGGAAAGTGCGTGATCGGCGACTCGTACGCCGACTACGAGAAGGCGTACACCGCCGACCAGTCCGTCGACGGCGTCGCCGACACCTGGGACCAGCCGCTGCGCGGCAACTTCAACCAGCTGCGCAAGCTCAAGGCGCTGCACCCCGGCCTCAAGGTGATCTGGTCCTTCGGCGGCTGGTCCTGGTCGGGTGGTTTCACCGAGGCGGCGAAGAACCCGGCCGCGTTCGCGCAGTCCTGCCGCGCGCTGGTCGAGGACCCGCGCTGGGCCGATGTCTTCGACGGTATCGACATCGACTGGGAGTACCCCAACGCCTGCGGTCTGACCTGTGACAGCAGCGGTCGTGACGCGTTCAGGAACCTGGCGTCCGCGCTGCGTACCGAGTTCGGCTCCGACCTGGTGACGGCGGCCATCACCGCCGACGGCTCGGACGGCGGGAAGATCGACGCCGCCGACTACGCCGGCGCCGCGCAGTACCTCGACTGGTACAACCCGATGACCTACGACTTCTTCGGCGCGTTCGCGGCGCAGGGTCCCACCGCCCCGCACTCGCCGCTCACGTCCTACCCGGGTATTCCGACCGAGGGCTTCAACTCCGACGCGGCCATCACCAAGCTCAAGGGGCTCGGTGTCCCGGCCGAGAAGCTGCTGCTGGGCATCGGCTTCTACGGGCGCGGCTGGACCGGCGTCACGCAGAAGGAGCCGGGCGGCACCGCGACGGGCGCGGCGCCGGGCAAGTACGAGGCAGGCATCGAGGACTACAAGATCCTCAAGACCTCCTGCCCGGCCAACGGCACGGTCGGAGGCACCGCGTACGCCTTCTGCGGCAACCAGTGGTGGAGCTACGACACCCCCGCCACCATCGCCGGGAAGATGGCGTACAAGAACCAGCAGGGGCTGGGCGGCACCTTCTTCTGGGAGCTGAGCGGGGACACCACCGACGGTGAACTGATCAAGTCGATCAACTAGGCCCTGTCCGGACCTTGAAGCTGCGCGACCTGATCGCGCGACCGGCCCGTCGGGGGCGGGGAGCCTCAGCGGCCCCCGCCCCCGGCGACTTCAGGTTCCCGGAGGCGCCTGGCTCTCGTCCAGCCCGGTGACCGGGCGCCAGTCGAGATCCGGCGGCGGCGCGGGGCACTCCGGGGAGAATTCCTCGATCGTGTTCAGCGTGTGGCGCAGCATCCGTACCAGCAGATCGCGCGGGATCTCCCTCGGCAGGTCGTGCTGGTACTCCAGCCATTCGAGCGTGAGCCACTCGACGCTGCTGAGCCAGCCGAGCAGCGCGAGCCGGGCGATCGGCGGGATGTCGGAGCGGCCGTACGCGCCCTGGGCGACCGTGGAGACCAGTCCTGTCCGTACGGCGTCACGTATCGCCTGCACCTGGGTGTCGAAGCCGACGCCGCCCGTGATGATGGTGCGGTACGCCGCCTCGTTGTACTGGGCGAAGCGCAGATACGCCTCGACCGTGCGCTGTACCCGCTGGGTGCGCGGGAGTTCGGCGCCGCCCGAGGCGAGCGAGACGAGTTCGGTGACGGAGTCCTCGACGATGGCGAGGTAGTAGCCGCGCTTGCTCTTGAAGTAGTAGTAGATCAGCCCCTTGGCGACCCCGGCGTGCTGGGCGATGTCATCCATGGACAGCGCGTCGTACGAGGTGTCCGCGAACAACTTCCGGCCGGTCGCGATGAGTTCGGAGCGCCGGGCCTGGGAGCGTTCGGAGGTGCCACGCTGTTCGCTGCGATTCACATTCGCGTCCTGGTCTCCGGCTGCCACGGGGTGTCGCACGATCGCCCGCAGTATCGCAGAGCGGTCCCGGGCCGCTTCGGGCGGCCGGAGGAGACCCGTCCCTCCGGCCGCCCGGGAGAACGACGCGTCAGAGCAGGCCCACCGACCGCAGGGCCCGGCGCTGGGCCGCGTCCGGCTTGGCGGGCCAGTAGACGTAGCAGACACCGCCCGTGCCGGAGGCCACCTTGCCCGAGGCGTTGTACCGCTTGGTCCTGAGCCAGATATTTTCCCATTCCACGCGCCGGTAGACCCGGCGTACGGCGGGGTTGTCCGGCGAGGCGGGGTCATTGGCGATCACATCGCCGTCGGCGGTGAAGCCGATCACGGTCATCAGATGGCCCGCGGTGCCGTAACCCGCCCCCGTCAGCTCCTCCTTGAGGAAGGACTGCGAGGTGATCACGGGGATACCGGCGCGGATCAGGTTCTCGACATCGGTGAGCGAGCCCAGCCGGGTCACGGCCGCGCTCATCTCCCGGTAGGTGGTGGCGTAGGCCGCGTTGAAGGGCCAGTTGCCGCAGCCCTTGTACTGGTAGTCGTAGGTGAACCGGGCCGCGTGGCAGACCTGCGGGTCGGCGAAGTCCGGATTCACCCAGGCGAGATCGTCGGCGGTGGGCCGGCGTCCCCAGTACTCGATGATCATCTGCGAGGAGGTGGGGCTGCACCAGGCCTCGCCGCCGTTGTCGTACTCGGGGTACTGCCCGGCATGGGTGTTCTGCGAGTAGCGCGGCACGATCAGCTCGCGGGCGAGTCCCGGGGTGGACGCCGGGACGGTGAACCGGTCGGGGACGTCGGAGGCCATCGCGCCCACCCGGTGCACGAGCGGCGTGAGGTCGGTGCCCGGCCTGCGGTAGAGGGTGAGCCGCAGCCGGTACGAGGAGAGGCGCAGCCCGCTCGCCGCGTCGTCCACCGAGAAGGTGTCGGTCCAGACGCTGCTGCGCCCGTCGCTCTGGCCGTCGACGGAGGTGCGCCGGATGTCGCCCTCGCCGTCGCCGGAGGTCCAGCGGCCCATCACGTACCAGGGTGTCTCGGTACCGTCCGCGTACCGGCCGCGCAGTTCGATCTGGAGCCAGGTACCGGCGGGGGTCCGTGCGTTCCAGGAGGCGATCACCTCGGTGGCGGGGACCTTCGAGCGGTGCGTCGGTGAGGTCCAGGTCCCGTACTCCCAGGTGGTGGTCGTGCCGGTGTGCGGGTCCGGGTAGTCGGTACGGCCCGCCGGGGCGCCGATCACCAGTGCGGGCCGGGCGCCGGAGACCGCGCGGGTGCCCTGCGCGGTACCGGCGCGCCAGTCGGCGTAGGAGGTCCAGAAGGCGTTGTCCACGAGAGGGTTCGCCCCGGTGGGAGCGGTCGAGGGGGGTGAGGCGGGGGCCGGGTCCCGCGTCGGGACCGAAGCGGCGGCGGCCGGGGCTGCGCCCGCCGCCCCGGTGCCCGCGACGGCCGCGAGCGCGGCGGCCAGCACGGTTCTGCGCGATGTGGGGCTGGTCATAAGAACCTCCGGTCGAAGGCGGAGAGAACAGAGAGCGGAGAGAGAGCGCGATGCGATGACGGCTGCTCGACAGTCGTCCACTATCGCGCTTCGCGGTACGCCTCTGCCAGCGATTCGGACCGCGTCGGCTCACCAATATTGGTCTTCACCAGTGACGTGACCTGCGGCGGCGGCCGGTCGGGACGCATGGGGCCCGGCCTCGTAGGGTGGGACGGATGAACGACCTGACCGAACCGGCCGCGGCGCTGCGCGCGCTGCCGCCCTCCTGCGGTCCCGTCCGGCTGGTCGCGGTCGACGGGCACGCGGGCTCCGGCAAGAGCACCTTCGCGACCCGGCTGTCGGCGGAGCTGGCCGGGGCGCCCGTACTGCGGCTCGACGACGTGGCGACCCACGAGCAGCTCTTCGCGTGGGAGGAACGGCTGAGGGAGCAGGTCATCGAGCCGTTCTCGCGCGGCGCGAGCGCGCACTACACGCCGTACGACTGGACGCTGCGGCGGTTCACCGCGCCGCGTACGCTGCCGCCGGCCCCCGTGGTGATCATCGAGGGCGTGGGGGCCGGACGGCGGGCGCTGCGGCCCTGTCTCGCCCGGCTGTTCTGGATGGACCGGGGCGCGGAGGAGTCCTGGGAGCGAGGACGGCGGCGCGACGGACCCGCGCTGTCCGCCTTCTGGGACGAATGGACGACGGCGGAGACACGCCATTTCATGGCGGACCCCTCGCGGCCCTTCGCCGATGCCCTGGTAACCGAGCGACAGATGGGGTACCTGATACGTACGGGGCCCTTGACGACCGCAAGAGCGGACCAGATCATCACGCAGGGTGATCAGCTCCTGCCCCCATACTGAGCAGTCGGAAATCGACCCCGGGAGAGTGTCCAACTCGGCTTGACCGAGGGGCCGGACAGGTCTTACGTTCTTAATGTGCGGCTTTTCGGAGCCGCCGCGGACGCGAAGCCCCCGGTTGTTCCCCCGTGATCGGGGGCTTCGTTCTGCCCTTCGCACCTGCTCGGCACCCCTTTCCCCCCGCCGTAACCGTCTCGCGCTCACCCTGGGTTACCGCTCCTCGCACGCTGCGGTGCCCTTAGTCGCACACCCTCTGCGCAGGTACGATGCCTCTCGGTGCGGTCAATTCCCGTCCGCGACAAGGTGGTTCGGCACGCTGCCGGCGGGCGCCCGCCCGGCGGGACATTCCGGGGGCACGGTTTGTGGGGGACCTGATGGATATCGGCGCGCAGGGCACGCAGGCCCCGGCCGACCTCGCCTGGGTGCGCGGTGTGGACGCCTACACGATGGGGGCCTACCCCCAGGCCGAGGAGGAGTTCAGGGCCGCCGTACGGCTCGATCCCGGGATGGCCGACGGCTGGCTCGGGCTGCACGCGCTGCGCGTCGACACCACCACCGCCCTGCTGCGGATGTACCGCCACCGCGACCGCTTCGGCGAGCAGCGCTCCCGCCACCGCCGCACGCTCAACTCCTGGTACTGGCTCGGCTGGTGGGTGCAGCCGGTGCTGGAGAGCGGGCGCGATCTGCTGCTCGCCCACGCCTCGCACTGGCTGGACGGCCGCCATGTGCCGGAGCTGGACCGGGCCCTCGCGGGTCTGCCGCCGGTGGACGCCGATGCCCAGGTGCGCTTCCTGCACGCCTGCCGCGCCTATCTGGTCAAGGACTGGGACCAGCTGGTGCGCCACACCGAGCCGCTCGTCCATGACCCGCTGCTGGGGATCGAGGCGGGACTCTTCGGCGGGATGGCGCGGGTGCGGCTGGAGATGTACGGACAGGCCGAGCCACTGCTGTCCACCGCGCTGATGCGCTGCCGCAGCGAACAGCCGCAGCGCAAGGAGCTGCGGTACTGGCTGGCCCGCGCCCATGAGGGCACCGGACGCAGCGCCGCCGCGCTGCCGCTCTACCGGGCCGTGCACCGGCTCGATCCGGCGTTCATGGACACCGCGGCCCGGCTCGCCGCGATCACCGACTCCGACGGGTACGAAGGGCCGGACGATCCGGTGGGGATCGCCTCGGTCGCACGGGCGGGTCTGGGCCAGGACACGGCGGACACCGCGGGCGCGGCGGAGTCCGGGGGCGAGTCGGAGGGCTTGCCCGGCTCCGACCTACGGCTCGGCAACGAGGCGCAGCCCCAGCGGGGCGGCGTCGCCCCGCCCCGGGCGCCCGAAGGCGTACGGGAGAAGGCCCCGCCGCCCGCGCCACCGGCCCCACCGCGCTTCCCGGACGGCCCGACCGATCCGGCGCTGCTCGCCGAGGCCCTCGCCGAGCTGGAGCGGATGGTCGGTCTGGAGCCGGTGAAACGGCAGGTCAAGGCGGCGACGGCGCAGCTGCACATGGCGCGGCTGCGGGCCGGGCAGGGGCTGCCGGTCCAGCCGCCGAAACGTCACTTTGTCTTCTCGGGCCCCTCCGGCACCGGCAAGACCACCGTCGCCCGGATTCTCGGGCGGATCTTCTACGCCCTGGGGCTGCTCGGCGGGGACCATCTGGTGGAGGCCCAGCGGGCCGATCTGGTGGGCGAGTTCCTGGGCCAGACCGCCGTCAAGGCGAATGAGCTGATCGACTCGGCGATCGGCGGTGTGCTCTTCGTGGACGAGGCGTACAGCCTCTCCAACTCGGGCTACAGCAAGGGCGACGCGTACGGCGACGAGGCCCTTCAGGTGCTGCTGAAGCGCGCCGAGGACAACCGGGACCATCTCGTGGTCATCCTGGCCGGCTATCCGGAGGGCATGGACCGGCTGCTCGCCACCAATCCGGGCCTCTCCTCGCGCTTCACCAGCCGGGTCGACTTCCCGAGCTACCGGCCACTGGAGCTGACCGCCATCGGCGGCGTACTGGCCGCGGAGAACGGCGATGTCTGGGACGAGGAGGCCGCGGACGAGCTGCGCTCGATCAGCGGGCATGTGGTCGACCAGGGATGGATCGACGAGCTGGGCAACGGACGCTTCGTGCGGACGCTGTACGAGAAGAGCTGCGCGTACCGCGATCTGCGGCTCTCCGGCTACAGCGGCACGCCGACCCGCGACGATCTGGCCACGCTGCGGCTGCCCGATCTGATGCAGGCGTACGGCGAGGTGCTGTCGGGCCGCGGCCCGGCGAACCGCGGCCCCCAGGACATACCGCCCGTTTAGGGGCCCGGTCCGCCTGGCCGCGGCCCGGTCCGCCGTGACGCGGCCCGGGCCGCCCCGTCAGCGCGCCAGGACCTGGTCCGCCTGGTCCGTGCGCTGCTCCCCCACCAGGGCCGCCTTGGGCGCCGTCGCCGTCGAGCGGTGGGACGGGTCGCGTACCTCGCCGACCAGCATTTCCAGTACGTCCTCCAGCGCCACCAGGCCGAGCACCCGGCCGGACGCGTCCGCGACCTGGGCCAGATGCGTGGCCGCGCGGCGCATCACGGTGAGCGCGTCGTCCAGCGGGAGTTCCGCCCGCAGCGTCGCCATCGGCCGCCAGACATGCTGTGGCACGGCGCGTTCGCCGGCTTCCAGATCGAGGACGTCCTTGACATGCAGATAGCCCATGAAGGCACCGCCGCCCTCCGCGCAGACCGGGAAGCGGGAGTAGCCGGTGCGTACCGTCAGCTCCTCGATCTCGCGCGGGGTGACCGCGGGGGTCACCGTCACCAGGGAAGCACGGGTCAGGAGCACATCCGTGACCGGGCGGCTGCCCAGCTCCAGGGCGTCCTCCAGCCGTTCCTGCGCCTCCGGTTCGAGCAGCCCCGCCTGGCCCGAGTCCTCGACGAGCCGGTTCAGCTGCTCGCTGGTGAAGACCGCCTCCACCTCGTCCTTGGGCTCGACGTGGAAGGCCCGCAGCACCAGCCGGGCGCAGGCGCCCAGTCCGGCCGTCACCGGGCGGCACAGCCGGGCGAAGCCGACCAGACCGGGGCTGAACCAGAGCGCGGTCTTCTCCGGAGCCGCCATGGCGAGGTTCTTCGGGACCATCTCACCGATGACCAGATGCAGGAAGACGACCAGCGCGAGGGCTATGACATAGCCCAGTGGATGGATCAGCCCCTCGGGCATATGGGCGGCGTGGAAGACGGGCTCCAGCATATGCGCCACCGTGGGTTCGGCGACCGCGCCGAGCGTCAGGGAGCAGATGGTGATGCCGAACTGCGCGGCGGCCATCATCTGGGGCAGATTCTCCAGACCGTGCAGCACCTGTCTGGCCCGCGCGGAGCCGCGTGCGGCATGCGGTTCGATCTGGCTGCGGCGTACGGAGACGAGGGCGAATTCGGCGCCGACGAAGAATCCGTTGGCCAGGACCAGCAGCAGGGCGAAGACGAGTTGCAGGGCGCTCATCGGGGGCCCTCCGCCATCGCCGGGACGCAGCCGCGCTGATCGGCAGGGGCGCCCGCCGGAGGCTCGCCCGTACGGACCAGCCGGACCCGTTCGGCCCGGTAGCGGTCCACCTGGCGTACGGAGAGCCGCCAGCCCGGCAGCTCCGCCCGGTCGCCCGGGGCCGGGATACGGCCCAGCAGATCGGCGACAAGGCCCGCGAGGGTCTCGTACGGTCCCTCGGGTACGTCGAGTCCGATCCGCCGCAGGGTGAGGACCCGGGCGCTGCCGTCGGCGTCCCAGGCCGGGCGGCCGTCCTCGGGCGGGACGGGGGCCAGTTCGGGCCGTCCGTCGCCCTCGGCGTCGTGCTCGTCGCGTACCTCGCCGACCAGCTCCTCGATGATGTCCTCCAGGGTGACGACCCCGGCCGTACCGCCGTACTCGTCGACCACGATGGCTATCGGCTGCTCGCTGCGCAGCCGCTCAAGGAGCTGCTGCACGGGCAGGGTCTCGGGGACCAGCAGGGCCGGCACGGCGATCCGGCCGACCGCGGTGCGCAGCCGCCGCTCCACCGGCACCGCGAGCGCGTCCTTGAGATGCACCACGCCCACGATCTCGTCGATGCGCTCCCGGTAGACGGGGAAGCGGGACAGACCGGTGGCGCGGGTGAGGTTGAGGACGTCCGCGGCGGTCGCGTCGTACTGGAGGGCGCTCACCTTCACTCGGGGGGTCATCACATGCTGCGCGGTGAGCCGGCCGAGCGAGAGGGTCCGTACGAACAGATCGGCGGTGTCCTGTTCGAGGGCGCCCGCGCGGGCGGAGTGGCGGGCCAGGGAGACCAGTTCGCCGGGGGTACGGGCCGAGGCGAGTTCCTCGGTCGGTTCCACGCCGAGCAGCCGGACGAGCCGGTTGGCGACGGTGTTGAGCAGGGTGATCACCGGCCGGAACACGGTGGCGAACAGATGCTGGGGGCCCGCCACGAACCGCGCGACCTGGAGCGGCCGGGAGACCGCCCAGTTCTTCGGTACGAGTTCGCCGATCACCATCTGTACGGCGGAGGCGAGCAGCATGCCGATCACCACCGCGATCCCGGAGACGGCCCCTTCGGGCAGTCCGGTCGCGGAGAGCGGGGCGTCCAGCAGTTGGGCGAGCGCGGGCTCGGCGAGCATGCCGACGACCAGCGAGGTGATGGTGATGCCCAGCTGGGTGCCGGAGAGCTGGAAGGACAGTTCCCGCAGGGACCTGACGACCGTACGGGCGCGGCGGTCACCCGCGGCGGCGGCGCGTTCGGCGTCGGGACGGTCCACGGTGACGAGGCCGAACTCGGCGGCCACGAAGAATCCGTTGGCGAGGATCAGAAGGAATGCCGCGGTGAGCAGCAGAAGGGGGATGGTCATGCCGCCGCCTCTTCGAAGGGGGCGGCGCAGGTACTACCGGACGATCCGTCCATTGCTGGAGGGAGTCACTCCTCGGGTCGCAGGTGCCCCGCGGGCCTGACACGGCCGTCGAATGCGGAGCGGGGCGCACTCGGCGCCTCCGGCACCAGAGTAATCAAGACAGCGGCCGGGAGGGCAGTGCCGTACGCCCATGGATGGGGCGCCGTACGGTCAGTCCCGGCCCGCCGCGGTGGAGCGGGAGTCGGCGAGCGCGCGCAGGGCGCGGGCGTCACGGATGGCGTGTGCCCTGGCGATTCCCGGCTGGATGGCCAGAACCGGCAGGCTGCTGCCGTCGCTGAGATCGAGGAAGACCCAGGGGTCGCCGGGCCGCAGATTGACACGCAGGATCTCGGCCCACTCCAATCGGCGGCGGCGCGTGATATTGACGACAGTCACTCCTGTGTCGTCGGCCATGACCTTGGGGCGGCTGAGCAGCGCCAGCACCCCGAGGAACAGCAGGGCCGTGAAGATGAAGCTCATCCGCTCCCCCGCGCTCAGCTGATCGAGTGCCAGGCCGATGGCCGTGATGACGGCGAACATGGCCACGCCTACGGTCAGCAGGACGGCCCGGGTGCGGGTCGGCCGGAAGGTGACCGGAAGGGCGGGCGGGCCGGACTGACCGGCCGGACCGGGCTGGGGCGCGGGGGCGGACATACGTTCTCGGACTTCCGGGAGTGGGTGCGGGGGGGGCCGTACGGCGTGGGATCAGAGGCGGCAGGCGTGGATGGCCGTGGTGAGGATGGCGCGGGCGCCCAGCGCGTACAGATCGTCCATGATCCGCTGCGCCTCCCGGGACGGGACCATCGCGCGAACGGCGACCCAGCCCTCGTTGTGCAGCGGGGAGATGGTCGGCGACTCCAGGCCCGGGGTGAGGGCGACGGCGCGCTCCAGGTGTTCGGCGCGGCAGTCGTAGTCCATCATCACGTACGTCCGGGCCACGAGGACGCCCTGGAGCCTGCGCAGGAACTGCTGGACCTTGGGCTCCTCGCCGTCGGCGCCGCTGCGCCGGATGACGACCGCCTCCGACGTCATGATCGGCTCACCGACCACTTCCAGGCCCGCGTTGCGCAGCGAGGTGCCGGTCTCCACCACATCGGCGATGACCTGGGCGACGCCCAGCTCGATGGCGGTCTCGACCGCGCCGTCCAGGTGGACGACGGAGGCGTCGACGCCGCTGTCCGCGAGGTGCTTGGCGACGATGCCCTCGTACGAGGTGGCGACGGTCATCCCGCCGAAGTCCGCGACGCCGCCCGCGGTGCCCGGCTTGGTGGCGTAGCGGAAGGTGGAGCGCGCGAAGCCGAGCGGAAGGATCTCCTCCGCGTTGGCGCCGGAGTCCAGCAGCAGATCGCGGCCGGTGATGCCGATGTCGAGCTTGCCGGAGCTCACATAGATGGCGATGTCGCGCGGACGGAGGTAGAAGAACTCCACCTCGTTGTCCGGGTCGACCAGGACGAGTTCCTTGGACTCCTTGCGCTGCTGGTATCCGGCCTCATGGAGCATCGCCGACGCAGGTCCTGAGAGTGAACCCTTGTTGGGAATGGCGATGCGCAGCATGAGGTCGGATTCCTTTGTGCGAAGGGACGGCTGTATGGAACAGGGTGAAACAGACTGATACAGGACGAAGCGGGACGCCTGTGCTCAGAGATGGGCGTATCAGAGATGGGCGTACACGTCGTCGAGGGAGATTCCGCGCGCGACCATCATCACCTGGACGTGGTAGAGGAGCTGGGAGATCTCCTCGGCGGCGGCTTCCTTGCCCTCGTACTCGGCGGCCATCCATACTTCGGCCGCCTCTTCGACGACCTTCTTGCCGATGGCATGGACACCCTTGCCCACCAGCTCGGCGGTGCGGGAGGTGGCGGGGTCGCCCTCGGCGGCCTTCTGCTGGAGCTCGGTGAAAAGCTCCTCGAACGTCTTCTTGGACATGGTGAGGGTCACTTTACGCGGCCGGAGGTGGCCCCCTGGCGCCAGGGTTCGGCGATCGTGCGCAGGGTGGTCGCGGTGGCGACGGCGGCGGTGACCGCCTCGTGCCCCTTGTCCTCGTGGGAGCCCTCAAGCCCGGCCCGGTCGAGCGCCTGCTCCTCGGTGTCACAGGTCAGCACACCGAAGCCGATCGGAACGCCCGTGTCGACGGAGACCTGGGTGAGGCCCTGCGTCACGCCCTGGCACACATACTCGAAGTGCGGGGTGCCGCCCCTGATGACGACGCCGAGGGCGACGACCGCGTCATAGCCGCGGCCGGCCAGCACCTTGGCGACGACCGGAAGCTCGAAGCTGCCCGGCACCCGGAGCAGGGTCGGCTCGTCGATGCCCAGGTCCCGCAGGGCCCGCAGGGCGCCGTCCACGAGGCCGTCCATGATCTGCTCGTGCCACTGCGCCGCGATCACGGCGACCCGGAGGTCACCGCAGTTCTTCACACTCAGTTCGGGTGCGCCCTTGCCGCTCACGTCTCTCCTCGAAGCTGTTCGCTGCTGGTCTTCTGGGGTGGTTGGGGTGGTGTGGTCACTGGTTGTCGCACGTGGACGCGGTGGCCGCGTCCAGCCAGGGCAGGTCGTGCCCCATCCGGTCGCGCTTGGTGCGCAGATAACGGAGGTTGTGCTCCCCCGCCTGGACGGGCATCGGCTCACGTCCGGTGACCCGCAGCCCGTGCCGGACGAGCGCCGTCGTCTTCTCGGGGTTGTTGGTCATCAGCCGCAGCCCCCGGACCCCGAGGTCGTCGAGGATCAGCGCGCCGGCCGCGTAGTCGCGGGCGTCGGCGGGCAGGCCGAGTTCGAGATTGGCGTCCAGCGTGTCGTGGCCGCGCTCCTGGAGCTCGTACGCGCGCAGCTTGGACAGCAGCCCGATGCCCCGGCCCTCGTGGCCGCGCAGATAGACGACGACTCCGCGGCCCTCCTCGGTGATCCGCTCCATGGACGCCTGGAGCTGGGGGCCGCAGTCACAGCGCAGCGAGCCGAAGATGTCGCCGGTGAGGCATTCGGAGTGGACCCGTACGAGCAGGTCCTCGCCGTCACCGATGTCGCCGTGGACGAGGGCGACATGCTCGACGCCGTCGACCGTGGAGCGGTAGCCGTACGCGGTGAACTCACCGTGGGCGGTGGGGAGGCGTACCTCCGCCTCGCGGCGGACCGTGGGCTCCCGGCGGACCGTGGGCTCCGCGGTACGGCGGTAGGCGATCAGGTCCTCGATGGAGATGATCGTGAGCCCGTGCTTGCGGGCGAACGGGATCAGCTCGGGCAGCCGCAGCATCACCCCGTCCTCGCCCGCGATCTCCACGATCGCGCCGGCCGGACGCAGACCGGCGAGGCGCGCCAGATCGACGGCGGCCTCGGTGTGACCGTTGCGTACGAGCACGCCGCCCGGCTTGGCGCGCAGCGGGAAGACATGGCCCGGCCTGACGAGGTCGCCTGGCTCCGCGTCACCCCCGGCGAGCAGTTGGAGGGTGGTGGCCCGGTCGGCGGCGGAGATCCCGGTGGTGACGCCATGGGCGGCCGACGCGTCGACGGAGACGGTGAAGGCCGTACGCATCGATTCGGTGTTGTGGCCGACCATCTGCGGGAGTTCGAGCCGGTCCAGCTCCGGGCCCTCCATGGGGGCGCAGATCAGTCCGCGGCACTCTCTCATCATGAAGGCGACGATCTCCGGGGTGGCCATCTCGGCCGCGATGACGAGATCGCCCTCGTTCTCGCGGTCCTCGTCGTCGACCACCACGACGGGGCGGCCGGCGGCGATATCGCGTACGGCCTGCTCCACGGGGTCGAGCGAGAGGTCCTCGGCATCGTCGGTGGAGTACCAGGTGGGCTGGGCCGGCAGTGCGGTCATGCTGCTGCTCCTTCCAGAGCCGGGGTGTTCGCGCGGGAACGGAGCCACCAGTCGCGCATCCCCCAGAGGACGAGGGCGAGGTAGATGACGTACACGAGGCCGGAGAAGGCGAGTCCGCTGCTGAAGGCGAGCGGTACGCCCACGATGTCCACGAGCAGCCAGGCGAACCAGAACTCGACCAGACCACGGGCCTGGGCGACCATCGCGGCGAGCGTGCCGACGAAGATGTAGGCGTCGGGCCAGGGGTTCCAGGACAGTTCGGGGACGGCGACGAAGAGACCGCCGACGGCCAGGGTGCCCAGCGCCGTACCGCCCAGCAGCACCCAGCGCTCGCGCCAGGAGGCGAACCGTATGGCGATCGAGCCGTCCTGCGCCTGCCGCCTGCCGCGCTGCCACTGGCGCCAGCCCCACAACGCCACGCCGATGACCAGCAGTTGCTTGCCGACACCGCCGCTGAGATGGGCGGAGGCGTACGCACCGACCAGGATGACGCCGGACAGGACCTGGGCGGGCCAGGTCCAGATCGAGCGCCGCCAGCCGAGCGTGAGGGCGGCCAGACCAATGGTGTTGCCGATCATGTCGGACCACAGGATGTGCTGACCGAAGGCCGCGAAGGCCTCACCGTTCAGCCAGGACAGGGTGTTCACCGATCCGACTCCTCGGGCTGCTCGGTCTGCTCGGTGTGCTGGGTCCGCTCGGGCCGCTGGGCCTTGTCGGCCGTTCCGCCTCCGGCGCCGAGCAGCCGCTCGACGTATTTCGCGAGGACGTCGACTTCGAGGTTGACGGGGTCGCCGGGGCCCTTGATGCCGAGCGTGGTCAGGGCGAGGGTGGTGGGGATGAGGCTGATCGTGAAGTAGTCGGGCCCCGCGTCGACGACCGTGAGGCTGACCCCGTCGACGGTGATCGAGCCCTTCTCGACGACATACCGGGACAGAGCCGGCGGGAGCGAGATCCTGACCAGCTCCCAGTGCTCCGACGGGGTGCGTTCGACGACGGTGCCGGTGCCGTCCACATGGCCCTGGACGATATGTCCGCCGAGCCGGCCGCCGACGGCCACGGGCCGCTCCAGATTGACCCGGGAGCCGGTCGCCAGGGCGCCGAGGCTGGAGCGGTTCAGTGTCTCGGCCATCACATCGGCGGTGAACTCTCCGTCCTCGAAGTCCACGACCGTGAGACAGACACCGTTGACGGCGATCGAGTCGCCGTGCTTGGCGTTCTCGGTGACGGCCGGTCCGCGGAGGCGGAAGCGGGAGGAGTCACCGAGGTTCTCGATGGCGGTGACCTCACCCAGCTCTTCGACGATTCCGGTGAACACTCAACGCTCCTTCGTGGTGGGGACATTCATGGGGACACTCGTGGGGATATGCGTGGGGACATTGGGGACATTCATGGCGGGTGCGGATGCGGGTGCCGGTCCGGGGCCGGGCTCGGGGACGGCGGTGATCCGCAGATCGGGGCCGATCCGTACGGTCTCCGTCATCCGGAGTCGCAACGCCTCGCCGATGGTGGTGATTCCGGCGTCCCCGAGGGCCGTACGTCCGGCGCCGAGCAGGACGGGGGCGAGATAGCCGACGACCTTGTCGACGGCTCCCGCGGCCACGAAGGAACCGGCCAGGGCCGGGCCGCCTTCGAGGAGCACGGAACGGACGCCGCGCTCGTGCAGCGCGGCCAGCAGGGCGGGGATGTCCAGACCCCGGCCGGCCCGGGGCAGCCGTACGACCTCGGGCAGCTCCCCCGCGTCGGCGTCCTCGGCGATCGCGATCAGGGTGGGAGCCGCGCCGTCGAGCACCCGGGCGCCCGGCTTCACGGCGGTGGCCTCGGTGTCGACGACGACCCTCAGCGGCTGGACGGCGCCCTCGACGCCGCGTACGGCGAGATGCGGATCGTCGGCGCGCGCGGTGCCCGAGCCGACCACGACCGCGTCGGACTCGGCGCGCAGCCGGTGGACATCGGCGCGTGCCTCGGCGGAGGTGATCCAGCGGCTGGTGGAGTCGGCGGCGGCGATCCGGCCGTCGAGCGTGGCCGCGTACTTCCATACGACGTAGGGGCGGCCGCGGCGTACGGAGGTGAGCCAGGCGGCGTTGCCCGCTTCGGCCTCCTCGCCGAGGAGCCCGCCGCTGACGGTGAGTCCGGCCGCGCGCAGGGTGTCGGCGCCGCCCGCTGCCTGGGCGTTCGGATCGGCGACGGCGTAACTGACCCCGGCGACACCGGCGTCGATCAGCGCCTGGGCGCAGGGTCCGGTACGGCCGGTGTGGGCGCAGGGTTCGAGAGTGACGTACGCGGTGCCGCCGCGGGCCCGTTCACCGGCCGCGCGCAGGGCGTGGATCTCGGCGTGCGGGCCGCCCGCGCGCCGGTGGAACCCCTCGCCGGCGAGCTGTCCCGACGCGTCGAGGATCACGCATCCGACGACCGGATTGGGGCTGGTGGAACCGAGTCCACGAGCGGCGAGCGCGATGGCGCGACGCATGGCGTCGGCGTCGCCCATGACGTCGGTGACGCCCACGACGTCGGATTCCGTGGCCACCGGGTCCTCCTGCCTCTTCGGGCACGGACTCCGGGGCCTGTCGATGACGACAGAGAAACGGGAACGCACGGGGGAACGCCGAGGACGGGAATCCGGCTCGTCCGAGGACGAACCGCCGACGGCGGCGTACCTGTGAGAACCCGCCGCGCACTGCCTCCCATCCGGACTTTCACCGTCGGTCCAGGAATCTCACCTGGTCAACCGGCCGCTGGCTGCGGACGGGTCGCGGACTATAACCGCCGGTTCGGAATTACACCGACCCCGGAGTGCGCTGCTACTGGTACCCCACCAGTCTGCCACGGCCGCTCGTGGGGCAACCGGGGGAGGGTTGTGGGCTGACTCACAGGACCCGCGCCCGGGGCTCGTCGTGCGGGGCGAACAGCTCGTCCTGCGCCGCCTCCCGCGCCGTCAGCAGGGCACCGCGCAGGACGGCCGCCCCACCGAGCGCCCCGGCCCTGACCTCCGTACGCAGCGGGGACATCGTGGCGAGCCGGTCCTCGACCCGGGCCGCCAGCACCTCGCCGCCCGCGTGGCCCGCCTCGCCGGCCAGCACGATCCGGCCGGGGTCGAGTACGGCGCTGACCGCCGCGGCACCGAGGGCGAGCCGCTCGGCGAGGTCGTCGAGAAACGCACCCGCGGACCGGACCTCGCCCACCGAGGCTCCCCCGACGGCTCTCACCGCGGCGCGTACCAGCGCGGCGGAGGGCGGTTCCTGTGGCGCGGGGACGGCCGAGACGCCGTAGCGCTCGGCGAGTTCGGCGACGCCGGCCGAGCCCGCCAGGGTGTGGAAACCGCCGTCACAGGCGACCGCCGAGGGCAGTCGCGACGTACCGGGCACGGGCAGGAAACCGATCTCGCCCGCTCCCCCCGAGGCACCCCTGCGGAGCTTGCCGTCGAGCACGACAGCCGCTCCCACCCCGTGGCCGAGCCAGAGCAGCACGAAGGTGTCCTGGCCACGGGCCGCGCCGAGGCGCTGTTCCGCGAGCGCGGCGAGATTCGTCTCGTTCTCAACGAGGACCCTGGCGGGCAGCCGTGCCTGGAGCACGGCGACAAGCCTGCGGTGCCAGGCGGGCAGTCCGCTGGAGTCACGGAGTTCACCGGAGACCGGGTCGACCAGACCCGGGGCGCCGATGCCCACGCTGTGCAGGGGTACGGTGCCCGCCTTCCCCGCCGTACGTTCCAGCAGCACCACGGCCCGTTCGACGGCGGCTTCCGTGGCGGTGTCGCTGCCGATGGGCAGTACCGCCTCGGCGAGGGTCTCGCCGAGCAGATCCGCGACCACCACGGAGACGCTGTCGGTCCGTACGTCGAGGGCCGCGAGATGGGCACGGTCCGCGACGATCCCGTACAGCCGCGCGTTCGGGCCACGACGCCGGTCGCCCGTCTCGCCGACCACCCTGACCAGCCCGGAGTCCTGGAGCCGCTCCACCAGATCGGCGACGGTGGGCCGGGAGAGCCCGGTCAGCGTCTTCAACTGTCCCGCCGTCAACGGGCCTTCCCGCTGAAGCAGTCGCAGGGCGAGCCGGTCGTTGATGGCTCTGGCGGTGCTCGGGGACGCGGCCATACCGGAATCCTTCCAGATCGCCGGAGCGGCCCACGCACGCCCAGCTTATTAAGGCCTATTTATCAGGCAGGGTTCCTGATAATTTACTCCGGCACCGACGAAGGTGCGTCACCGGGTGGTCGGGGTACGGGCACCTCTCAGGGGAGGGACAGGACGCTTGATGTCGGCTGAAGTGGTCTACGACAAACAGAGGTTGCGGCGGGCCAGGTTCGCCGTCGCCGCTGTCTTCTGCGTACACGGAGCCGTCACCGGCAGCTTCGCCACCCGTATCCCCTGGATCCAGGATCACGCCGGGATCAGCGCGGGACAGCTGGGGCTCGCGCTCGCCTTCCCCGCGATCGGCGCGTCCGTCGCGATGCCGCTGGCGAGCGGGATCAGCCACCGCTTCGGCTCGCGCAACGCGCTGCGCGTCCTGCTCGCCCTGTGGACACTCGCGCTGACCCTGCCGTCGCTGGCACCGAATCTCGTCACCCTGTGCGCGGCCCTGTTCGTGTACGGCGCCGCCTCGGGCCTCTCCGACGTGGTGATGAACGCCCTCGGGGTGGAGGTCGAGAACCGGCTCGACAAGTCGATCATGTCGAGTCTGCACGGCATGTGGAGCACGGGTGCGCTGATCGGCTCCGCCGCCGGAACCCTCGCGGCCCATCTGGGCAGCGACGCCCGGCTGCATCATCTGCTCGCCGCCACCGTGCTCACGGTGCTCGGCCTGGTGGCCTGCCAGGGCGTACTCGACCTGCGCAGCGCACCCGAGGAGGACCCGCCGCCGCGGTTCGCGCTGCCGCCGAAGTCCGCGCTGCTGATCGGCGCGATCGGGTTCTGCGCGGTCTTCGCGGAGGGCGCGAGCCTCGACTGGTCGGCGGTCTACCTCCGGGACGTACTGGACACCTCACCGGGTGTCGCGGCAGCGTCGACCACGGCCTTCGCGCTCACCATGGCGGTGGCGCGGCTCGTGGGCGACCGGGTGATCGACCGCTTCGGCGCGGTACGGACCGTACGGACGGGCGGCGCGCTGGCCGTGGTGGGCGGCCTCCTGGTGGTCACCGCGCCGCAACCGGTGGTCGCCATGGGCGGGTTCGCGTTCCTCGGGCTCGGCGTGGCCGTGGTCGTCCCGCTCGCCTTCGCGGCGGCGGGCCGCGCGGGGCCCAATCCGAGCCAGGCCATCGCGGGTGTCGCCACCATCACCTACACCTCGGGGCTGATCGCCCCCTCGGCGATCGGCGCGGTCGCGGACGCGACATCGCTCGTGGTCTCCTTCGGCCTGGTGACGCTGCTCGCCTGCGGCCTGATGGTGGGGGCGGGGGTGCTCCGCACGGGCGACCGCCGCACCGTGGCGACCGCCGCCGACCCCACCACCAAAACCGCGGCCACCCCGACACCCGACGCCTAGGGCGGGTCTTCGAAGTAGCGCCGTCCGCCCGGAGGGCCGGCTGCCACCTCTCCGGAGGCGGACCGAGCCCCATAAAGACAGGGGCTCAGCCCGCGATCGAGTCCAGTTGTTCCGCCGCGGGCCGCAGCGCCCAGAGGTCACCCCCCGGCGGCGTCTCCAGGCGCGGGACCGCGGCGCGCGCGGCGCGGTCCCCCGCGTCGGCCGCCGCGTGGACGATGTCGCTCGCCGCGAAGCGCTTGAACTCCAGCTCGGGGTGCGGCCAGGGGGCCGCGCCGGTCGCGGCCGGGAGCAGATAGTCGATGGCCTTGAACAGACTCTGCCCCTGCGGTCCCTCATAGGCCCAGAGGTTCACGCCGACCTGTTCACCGATCGCGGCCAGACGCGTGTAGGCGACCAGATCGAAGGTCGAGTAGTGCCAACTGCGCGTACGCGTCAGTTCCTGGGGCTGGCTGCCGTCGGCCGCGATCTGGGGGTCGATGCGCTTGGAACGGGCGTCGAGGACGATCTTCCGCGCGAGGTTCCGGTCACCGGTGGCGAGCGCGAGACCGGCGACCTGCATGTCCATGAACGTGCCGTGGTTGTTCTTGGCCGCCGACTCCTCCTTGCCGAAGGGCGAGTTGACCAGCCAGTCCAGGAACTCGGTGTTCCAGGCGCGCATCCCCGCGCGGTCGCCGCGGGTCCAGCCCGGGGCCCCGTTGTCGAGGATCGCGAGGGCGTCGAGGACACTGGTGTACTGCTGGGAGAAGTCGATAATGCCGATGGCGCGGCCGTCGTACTTGCAGGGGATGAACTGCCCGTGGTTGAGGTTCGGGTTCATCCGGGTGGCGGGGTCGACGAACCAGGTGCGCAGAATCCGCGCCGCGTGCTCCGCGTACTGCCTCTTGCCCGTGTAGTACCAGGCCAGGCTGAGCGTGGTGGTGGAGTTGAAGACCTTGCCGATGTCGGGGCGGTCGGTGCCGGTGTCGACCTCGGGGTTCCGCTCGCCGTCGCGCTGGACGTACGGACAGCCCCAGGGGTTGGCGTCGGTCTTCGGCTGTGACGGCCACCAGTACGGGGCCTGGCTGAGGTAGTCGTGCGGGTCACCGCTGGGGGCGGGCTTCGGCTTGTCGGTGACGGTCCAGGGCCCCTTGTCGAGCCAGGAATCGGCTTGCGCGGTAAGGGACGTGACCGTCGCGCGGAGGGCGGGGTCGCCGCGGTCGAGGGCGATACGGGCCCGCCGCATCCGGTTGCCGTCGATCACCACGGTCCGCGGGGCCACGGGACCCGCGTGGTGGCGGCCGGAGGACCGGTCCGCGACGGACGGCACGGCGGAGGGGGACGCCGCGGAGGACGCGGCAGGGACGAGTACGGCGGCGACGGTGGCCAGGACGGCGATCAGAACGGCCGGACGCCATCTGGTGGTTCCGCTCACTGGGCGCTCCTATCATGTACGTGAACGTTATTCATGAACGAGGCCGTGCGAGCGTAGAGGCGGCCGGTATCGCTGACAATGGAGTGCGCACGATTCACGGATGGGAACGACTGCTGGCAGAAAACCGCCAGTTACGCCCGCGCTCCACACCGATCCGATCCGGCCAACGTGCCCCGCGACGAGACCACCGCCGATCCGGCCTCCCGCTCCCCCGTTCCCGGGATGCCCGGCCCGGACCGCGCCCCCGAGGCGGCCTGGTCGTCGGCCGGAGTACCGTGGGCACTACGGGACATCCCGTCACCGGCCGAGGAGTTCAGCGAGCGGATGGACGAGACCGCCGGTCTGGCGGCGCGCCGCATGCCGACTCCCTGGCGGCCGGATCCATACCGTACGGAGCTCCAAAGGTTGAGCGCTCAACAAGGCGGTGCTCTACGGTGGTTCTCCCACCGTCACCGTCCGTACGAAGGAGTACGCATATGCCGGTCGCCCTCGGTCTCGGCCTTCCGCAGACGAAGCAGTACGACATCGGCCGCGATGTGGCCACCGTGGCGCGGGCCGCGGAGGAGGCCGGATACGAGAGTCTCTGGGTCTTCGAACGCGTGCTCTTCCCCGAGCCCGCCACCCAGGGACTGTACGGCGTACCGGGGCTGCCCTGGCCCGACTACTACCAGGGCGTCGCCGACCCGCTGATCACCCTCGCGCTGGCCGCGGCCGCGACCGAGCGGGCCCAGCTCGGCACGAGCGTCCTGGTCGCGCCCCTGCACGTACCGTTCCAGCTGGCCCGTTCGCTCGCCTCGCTCGATGTCGCGAGCGGCGGGCGGGTGATCGCCGGACTCGGCACAGGCTGGTCGCTCGACGAGTACGCCGCCGCGTCCGTCGCCCCGTTCGAGAAGCGCGGCGCGGTCCTGGACGAGGTCCTCGACGTCTGCGCGGCCGTCTGGGGCCCGGACCCGGTCTCGTACGAGGGTGAGCTGACCACCATCGCACCGTCCGTGGTCGGCCCCAAGCCGGTCCGCCCCATCCCGGTCTATCTGCCCGCGAGCAGCCCGCGCGCCACCCGGCGTCTGGTGGACCGTGCGGACGGCTGGGTGCCCGTGGCCATGGGCGCGGCGCAGCTGACCGAGCAGTGGCGGCAGGTACGGGAGCTGGCCGACGAACGCGGCCGGGAGCGTCCGCTCGACGCCTGCGCCCGCGCCAACGCGAGCTACAGCGCCAAGCCGTTCGAAGGGGAGGGCCGGCGGCCCTTCCAGGGCAGTGTGGCGCAGATCGTCGAAGACCTGGCGGCGCACGCCGAGTCGGGGGTACCGGCGATCATGCTGGACCTCCAGACCACGACGCGTGACGCGGCGGAGCTGGCCGACGTGGCCGCCGAGGTGTACGCGGAGGCACGCGCGGCGGGCATCTGACGGAGCCCGCGACAAGGCCCGTTCCCTCTCCGGGAGCGGGCACCGTCCCTCCCTGAGCGGGCCCCGTCGCCCCGTCACCGTCAGTCCTCGGGCAGCTCGACCGGCGCCAGCTCGTCGTACAGATCTCCGGGCCCCGGGTTCGTGGCGTCGGTAGCACCCCCGAAGTGGCTCATCACCCCCCACACCGCGTTGAGCGCGGTCTGTACGGCGCCCTCCGCCCACCCCGCGGTCCACGAGATGTCATCGCCCGCCAGGAAGATCCCCCGCTTGTCGGCGGGCAGCCGGTCCTGCATGAAGTGGGTGAACAGCCGGCGCTGATAGCGGTAGTGCCCCGGCAGATTGGCCTTGAACGCGCCCATGAAGTACGGCTCGTTCTCCCAGGAGACGGTCACGGGGCTGCCGATCAGATGCTTGCGGATGTCCACCTTGGGATAGATCTCGCGCAGCGAGTTCAGCATGACCTCCATCCGCTCCTCGGCGGAGAGCGGCAGCCACTTGAGACTGTCGTCGCACCACGTGTACGAGAGACAGATGACGGCGGGCCGGTCGGGGCCGTTGTCCAGCAGATAGGTGCCCCGCGTCATCCGGTCGGTGAGCGTCATGGACATCGTGTCGCGCCCGGTCGGCACACCCCGGTCGTCCACGGCCGGATCCAGCCAGAACGGCCGGTCCACCGGCACGAACAGCTTGGACGACTCCATGTAGTGGGTGCGCTCCATCGCCGTCCAGTGGTCGATCGGGAAGAGCGAGTCGTCGCAGGCGATCTTGGAGAGCAGCAGCCACGACTGCGCGGTGAAGATCGCGGCGCGGTAGGTACGGATCCGGCCGGAGGCGTCCGTGACGGTGATCCGGTTGCCCGAGGTGCGGTGCAGCCGGGTCACGGCCGGCAGCGGCGTCCCCTCGTGCAGGGACGACAGCGACGTACCGGCCGGCCAGTGCGTGATCTTCCGGGGCTCGTCCTCCCACAGCCGCAGCGGGAGTTGCTGACTGCCGCCGACGATGGAGCGGTGGTGATCGTCGGCCTCCGTGTAGACGACCCGCAGGATCTCCAGAATGGAGTTGGGGAAGTCGGTGTCCCAGCCGCCGGTGCCGAAGCCGACCTGGCCGAAGATCTCCCGGTGGCGGAAGGACTTGAAGGCCGGGGAGTCGCAGAGGAACCCGTAGAAAGTCTGATTGTCGAGCTTCTCGACCAGCCGCGCCCAGATCTCCCGGATCCGCGGCACATCGCGCTCGCGCAGGGCGCGGTTCATGTCGGAGAAGTCCGCGCCCTCCTCCAGACAGGTGGTCCAGGCGTCCATCACCTCGCGGTAGACCGGTGGCAGATCGTCCACGGTCTTCGCGTAGTGGGACTCGCCCTTGAGATCGACGACGGTCGACGGGGTGCCGGGGGCCAGTGGGTTGGGGAACGCCCTGGTCTCCAGACCCACCAGATCGATGTAGTGCCGCAGCGCGGTGGAGGAGGGCGGGAAGCGCATCGCGCCCATCTCGGCGGTCAGTTCCGGATCGCAGCCCTCGAAGCCGACCGTACGCAGCCGCCCGCCGATCCGGTCGGCCTCGTACACGACGGGCTTCAGGCCCATCTTCATCAGCTCGTACGCGGCGGCGATGCCGGAGAGCCCGCCGCCGATGACGGCGACCTCGGCACCGTGCTCGGTCGCGGGTATCTGGCCGAGCCCGGCGGGGTGCGCGAGGTAGTCGTCGTACGCGTAGGGGAAGTCGGGTCCGAACATGGTGATCGGCGGCTGGGCGTCGGCGGGCTGCGCGTCGGCGGGCTGGACGGCGGTGGGCACCGTGGACGTCATGGGGTACGGACTCCTTGCGGGTACGGCACGTACGGCGGGTACGGGGGCGGGCGCGGTCGGGTCGGCGCGGGTGGGCGCCGGTCGGGTCAGGTCGGCGCGGCGGTGGACAGCTCAGGAGTGCTCGGCTCAGCGCGGGTCGGCTCGGACCAGCGAGGTGTACAGCCCGGGTTCGCGGTCCCGCAGATACGGATTGGCCGCGCGGGAGGCGCGCAGCAGCTCGCCGTCGACCTCTCCGAGCACCAGCTCCTCGCCCCGCCCCGCACGCGCCCTGGCGGCCCCGTCGGGGCCCGCGAGACAGCTCAGCCCGACGAACTCGAACTCACCCTCATGGCCCGTCCTGTTCACATACGCCACATAGAGCTGGTTCTCGAAGGCCCGGACCGGCACGACGGACTCGGCGACGAACTGGAACGGATGCATCTGAGCGGTGGGCACCAGCAGCAGATCGGTACCGGCCAGGGCGTGCGACCGTACGTTCTCGGGGAACTCGACGTCGTAACAGATCATGATCCCGATCCGCAGCCCGGCCAGCTCGGCCTGGACGACTTGCCGCTCCCCCGGGGTGAACCACTCGCGCTCGAAGCCGCCGAAGAGATGGGTCTTGCGGTAGTTGGCGAGCCGTGTGCCGTCGGGCCCGATCAGCTGCGCGGCGTTGAAGATCCGCTCGCCATCGCGCTCGGGGTAGCCGTACAGCACCGCGAGTCCATGGCGTACGGCGATCTCGGCCACGGCCGCGGCCCCAGGACCATCCACGGGCTCGGCCACTTGGGGCACCCGGTCGCCGATGGCGTACCCGGTCAGGAACATCTCGGGACAGACCAGCAGCCCGGCGCCCGCGTCGGCGGCACGGGCGGCGGCCTCGTCGAGCACCTTGAGATTCCCGGCGACCGAACCGGGTCGGCCGGAGCTCTGGAGCAGGGCGATACGCAGCGGCGGCATGGCTGACCTCGGGCGGTGCGAAGGGGGCGGGGGCGACGGCACCGACGCTACGGTCCGGCCACCACCCCCGACAAGACGCGACCGTTGCGCGCCGACCACCGATCCATTGCGTGCTCGGCGGCTCCCTCGGCGATTCGTTGCGCGGGGACGTCTTCGCTGGTCAGAAGGGGGGCGCCGAGCCGGTCGGACTGTTCGTGGACGGCATCGCCGCGCGGTGGGCGGCGCCGCCGGTCCCCTCAAGACCCGAGTAGCGCCGCAGCAGGGGGGACAGTACGGGCACGGACTTCGTACGCTCCACATAGGGCTCGCCCGCGATGCGTTCGAGTACCTGCTCGAAGTGGCGCATGTCGGCGGCGAAGACCTGGACGATCGCGTCCGCCTCTCCGGTGACGGTGGAGGCGGACACCACCTCGGGCAGCCGTTCCAGACCTCGCTGGATGGCTTCGGGCGAGGTCTTGCGCCGGCAGTAGATCTCGATGAACCCCTCGGTCTCCCAGCCGAGCGCCGCCGGGTCGACCCGTACGGTGAAGCCGGTGATCGCGCCCTCGGCGCGCAGCCGGTCGACGCGCCGCTTCACCGCGGGCGCGGACAAGCCGACGAGTGAGCCGATATCGGCGTAGGAGCGGCGGGCGTCCGCGGCGAGGGCGTGGACGATGCGTTCGTCGAGATCGTTGAGTCGCACGGCTGGTGGTTCACTTCTCTGCGGTGGCCGGAGGTGCGGCGGGGGCCGTCACCGAAGTAGAACACGGGGGCGCGGGACCCGGTGACGTGTGTCCTTCGGGCCGGGCTCACAATGAGGCCGATGCCGGTGAAAGACCGACAACGGGGTAGATGGGGCCTGTGATGAGCAACGAGCCGCATGTGGTGGTCGTGGACTCGCCGTACCGGGACAGCGCGGCGGCACGCGGCGCCGCCGCCGAGTTTCTTCAGCAGCACTGTCCGTGGGCCGATCTGGACGCGGTGCTGCTCGTCGTCTCGGAACTCGTCTCGAACGCCGTCCGGCACACCCCGGGCTGGTGGCGGCTCCATCTCACCGCGCGGGACGAGACGTTGACGGTGGAGATGGACGACTCCAGCCCGGAGCCGCCGGTCGCGCGCACGCCCGACTTCTCCGGGGGCGGCGGGTTCGGCTGGCACATGGTGCTGAGACTGGCGGGCCATGTCGAGGTCCGGCCGCTGCCGGACGGCAAGCGTGTCCAGGCGGTCTGGCAGCGGCCGGCGGTCACCGCCCCCGTCTGACCGGGCGGCACGCCCCAAAAGCAGCCGGCCAACAACGCACACGCGAGGGGGCGCCCCGTGGCAGCGGAGCGCCCCCTCGCGTGTTCGTATGTCACTCGTGGGTCATCTGTGCTGTCATCCGTGCGCGCTTCACTCCACCACCAGCAGACCCGCCCTGAGCCGCCCGGTGATCCGTGACAGCAGCCGGGACACATGCATCTGGGAGACACCCAGCTCGGCGCCGATCTCCGACTGGGTCATCTCATCGCCGAAGCGCATGCGCAGGATGCGCCGCTCCCGCTCGTCCAGATCCTCGATGAGCGGCTTGAGCGCCTGGACGTTCTCGGCCGTCTCCATCCCCGCGTCGGGTGCGCCGATCCGGTCCGAGAGCGGGCCCGGGGAGCCCGACTCGTCATCCGTCGGCATGTCGATCGAGCCGGCCGTATAGCCGTTGCTCGCGACGACGCCCTCGATGACCTCGTCCTCGTCCAGCCCGAGATGCTCGGCCAGTTCGGGCGTGGTGGGCGCGCGGTCGAGCCGCTGGGAGAGCTCGTCGGTCGCCTTGGCCAGATCGATCCGCAGCTCCTGGAGCCGGCGCGGAACGTGTACGGCCCAGCTGGTGTCCCGGAAGAACCGCTTGATCTCGCCGACGATGTAGGGCACGGCGAAGGTCGCGAACTCCACCTCACGGCTGAGCTCGAAACGGTCGATCGCCTTGATCAGGCCGATGGTGCCGACCTGGACGATGTCCTCCATCTGGTCCGAGCGATTACGGAACCGAGTGGCCGCGTAGCGGACCAGCGCCAGATTCAGCTCGATCAGGGTGTTGCGTACGTACTGGAACTCGTGTGTGCCCTCGTCCAGTTCCGCCAGTCGGGCGAAGAAGAGTTTCGAGATTTCCCGCGCGTCCCTGGGTGCCACTTCCGACGGGCACTCCACGTAGGGAAGTTCCAGCTCCGCCGCCTCCGCGCGCTGCTGGGATCCGTACTGCGTGCTTTCGGTCGGGACCGTGCTCGCCGTGGACACTTTGTCCTCCCCTGCTCCGTGGTCAGTGCACAGCGCGTGTACCCGCTCTCCTCGCACTCATGCCTGTCCCGGTCGCTCGAACAGTGACGGATCCGAGCGACCGGACACGCGCTAGCTCCAACTGGCGTGCAGGGGCTTGCCCTCGGCGTATCCGGCGGCGCTCTGGACGCCGACGATCGCCTTCCGCGCGAACTCCTCCAGCGAGTCGGCGCCGGCGTAGGTGCACGAGGAGCGCACGCCCGCGATGATCGAGTCGATCAGGTCCTCCACACCGGGGCGGGCCGGGTCGAGGAACATCCGCGAGGTGGAGATGCCCTCCTCGAACAGCGCCTTGCGCGCCCGGTCGTACGCCGACTCCTCGCTCGTACGGTTGCGCACGGCGCGGGCGGAGGCCATGCCGAAGGACTCCTTGTAGAGCCGGCCGTCGGCGGCCTGCTGAAGGTCGCCCGGGGACTCGTACGTACCGGCGAACCAGGAACCGATCATCACGTTCGAGGCGCCGGCGGCGAGCGCCATGGCGACATCGCGCGGGTGCCTGACCCCGCCGTCGGCCCAGACGTGCTTGCCGAACTTCTTCGCCTCCGCCGCACACTCCATGACGGCGGAGAACTGGGGCCGGCCCACCCCGGTCATCATGCGGGTGGTGCACATGGCGCCGGGCCCGACCCCGACCTTGATGATGTCCGCGCCGGCCTCGATCAGATCCCGTACGCCCTCGGCGGCGACGATATTGCCCGCGACGACCGGCACCTTCGGGTCGAGTGCGCGGACGGCCCTGATCGCGGCGAGCATCGACTCCTGGTGGCCGTGCGCCGTATCGACGACAAGCGTGTCGACGCCCGCGTCGAGCAGCTGCGCGGCCTTGCCCGCGACATCGCCGTTGACCCCGACGGCGGCGGCGATCCGCAACTTGCCCGCGGCGTCGGTCGCGGGCGTGTAGAGGGTCGCCCGCAGGGCGCCCTTGCGGGTGAGGACACCGACCAGCCTGCCGTTGGCGTCGATGGCGGGGGCGATCTTGCGGTTGGCGTTGTCCAGGGTGTTGAACGCCTCGCGCGGGTCCATGTCCGCGGAGATCAGCAGCAGATCCCTCGACATCACCTCGGAGAGCTGGGCGAAGCGGTCGACACCGGTCAGGTCGTGCTCGGTGACGACCCCGACGGGCCGACCCTCGCCATCGACGACGACCCCCGCTCCGTGCGCCCGCTTGGGCAGCAGGGACAGGGCGTCACCCACGGTCTGGAGGGGGGCGAGCACGATCGGGGTGTCGAGTACGAGATGGCGCGTCTTGACCCACGAGATGACGTCGGTGACGACCTCGATGGGGATGTCCTGCGGGATGACGACGAGACCACCGCGCCGGGCGACGGTCTCGGCCATCCGGCGGCCCGCGATCGCGGTCATGTTCGCCACGACGAGGGGGATGGTGGTGCCGGTGCCGTCGGGGGCGGAGAGATCCACCGCCTGACGGGAACCCACGGCCGAACGGCTCGGCACCATGAACACGTCGTCGTACGTCAGGTCATACGGCGGCTGCAGGTCATTGAGGAAACGCACGTGCAGAACATCCCAGTCGATCGGAGTTGGCCCCCGGTCGGTGGAGCCGGGGAAAACGCACGTACTTGATTGTCCCATGCCGGACCGGATACCCGGCGGGGGAGGAACGTCCAGCTCAGAAGGGGTGCCCTCATACGATGATCCAAACACCCGGCATCGGGCTACGTCCGGCCGACGGGCACCGCCCGGGCACCGCCGCCGCCCCCGGCAACCGCCCGACCAACACCACCCGCCCCGGCGACCGCCCCCGGCGACCGGCCACCGCTCCCCGGCCGCCGATCGCCGTTACTTCGAACCGGGAGACCGGGTCAGGTCTCGTCCGGGTCGACCCGCTCCAGCGCAGGCCGCGGCCCCGGGGTGAACTCCGTCAGCAGGAAGTCCGCCGCAGCGGTGTCCGTGACCAGGCTGGTGACCAGTCCGGAACGGAGAACCGCCCCGATCGCCTCCGCCTTGCGCAGCCCGCCCGCGATCGCCACGACCTCCGGAATCCGGCGCAGCCGGTCGGCCTCGACCGTGATGCAGCGCTCGCCCAGATCGCGGCCGACCCGCCGGCCCTCCGCGTCGAAGAGATGCGCGGACATCTCCGCGGCGACGCCGAGCGAGGCGTAGTGGTTGCGCTCCTTCTCGGTGATCATGTCGTGCACCGTCGAGATGCCCGGCTCCCAGGAGCCGATCGAGACGGCGGCGACGGTCACCTTGTCGAAGTACTCGAAGGCGCGCGCGATACCCGTCTGGCTGCGCAGCGCGGCGGCGGTCGCCGGATCGGGAAGCAGCATCGGCGCGTAGATGGGGTGCGCCTCTCCCCCGGACACCTGGGCGGCCCGCCGTACGGCCTCGACCGAGCCGCGCTCGGCCGTACCCGCGTCGTACACACCCGTGAGCTGGACCACCGTGCAGGGCGGCAGCCGGTCGAGCGCGGCGGCCATGTGGATGGTGGACCGGCCCCAGGCCAGACCCAGCACATCGCCCTCGACGACCAGCTCACCGAGCAGATCGGCGGCGACCTCGCCGAGGTTCTCCGGGTCGGGCGACTCGTCCTCGGCCTCCGTGGGCGACTCGACCACCACCGCGTGCCGCAGTCCGTAGCGGGCGCGCAGCGCGTCGGAGCGCTCGGCGTCCAGCTCCGACGGAACGCGGATCTCGATCCTCACGAGGTCGCGCTCCAGCGCGGTCTCCAGGACCCGGGCGACCTTGAAGCGGCTGACGCCGAACTCCTCGGCGATCTGGATCTTGGACTTGCCCTCCAGATAGAAGCGGCGGGCCATGGCCGCCGCCTGCACCAGTTCCGCGGGTCCCATCCGCAGGGCTGGCCGACCCGCCGACATACCAGACACCGCGATCTCCTCACTGCTGTTCACACTCTGGACTCGCTGTTCATCCTGTCAGATCCAGCGATCCTTGATCAGCCCCGAAGGGCGCCGTTCATGTTCCCGTGGCGCACTGGTCCACCGGAGTCCCGCCCACTCGTACGGGTCAGTGGCCGCATGCCCAGGATGCCGCGCCGGTGGCCTCGGTCGCCTGGTTGCGGAGCATCCGTACCGCCGCGGCCGGATCGTCCGTGCCGTACACCGCGGAGCCCGCGACGAAGACATCGGCGCCCGCCTCGGCGCAGCGTTCGATGGTGGTGGCCGAGACCCCGCCATCCACCTGGAGCCACAGCTCAAGACCGTGCTTGGAGATCAGCTCCCGGGTGCGGCGGATCTTGGGCAGCATGATGTCCAGGAACGCCTGGCCACCGAAGCCCGGTTCCACCGTCATGATCAGCAGCATGTCCAGCTCGGGGAGCAGGTCCTCGTACGGCTCGATGGCCGTCGCGGGCTTGAGCGCCATGGACGCCCTCGCGCCCTTGGCACGGATCTCGCGCGCCAGCCGTACCGGGGCGGCGGCGGCCTCCACATGGAAGGTCACCGAACCGGCACCGGCCTCGACATACTGCGGGGCCCAGCGGTCGGGCTCCTCGATCATCAGATGGCAGTCCAGCGGGATGTCCGTCGCCCGTCCGAGCGCTTCGACCACCGGCACGCCCAGGGTCAGATTGGGCACGAAGTGGTTGTCCATGACATCGACATGAAGCCAGTCGGCGCCCTTCACCGCCTTCGCCTCATCGGCGAGTCGGGAGAAGTCGGCGGACAGGATGCTGGGGTTGATCTGGGCCATGTGCCAAGCCTGCCATGCTCCGGACCACTTCCGGACCGCCCGGGGAACCTCGGTACGGACCAATGCACCGCGGCGCGGTGCGAGAACCGCACAGTCCGCGCAATCCGTACGTCCTGCCCCGCCGACGGCGGCCCGGCCGGGCCGTTCGAGCCGCCCGTCCCGACCCACCCGTCTTGACCGCCCGTCCTGACCGCCCGTCTTGACTCTCCCACCGAGGGAGACCTCACGGTGTCACCATGCACAGCGAACCCCTACTGCTCAGCATCGGCGCGGTGGCCGAGCGCACCGGTCTGCCGGTGAAACTCGTCCGCCACTGGTCGGATCTCGGCATCGCACCGCCCGCCGACCGCACCGAGGCCGGCTATCGCCGGTACGGCCCCGAGGCGGTGGCCCGCCTCGATCTGGCGCGTACCCTCCGGGACCTCGGTCTCGGCCTGTCCACGATCCGGGACGTACTCGACCGTGAACGGGAGCTGTCCGAGGTGGCGACGGTGCACGCCGATGCCCTGGAGGCCCGGATCCGTACGCTGCGGCTGCGGCAGGCGGTGCTCAGGTCGGTCGCCAGGCGCGGTGCGGACGCGGAAGAGCTCACCGCCCTCGACGAACTGGTCAGGATGTCCGCCGCCGAACGCGAGGCGATCGTCGGCGCGTTCGTGGCGGGGGCGCTCGAAGACACCGGGACCTCGACCTTCGGGCAGGGTCTGCTGGCGGCGCTGCCCGAGCTGCCGGCCGAGCCCACCGCCGAACAGGTCGACGCCTGGTGCGAGCTCAGCGCTCTCGTACGGGATCCGGCCCTGGCCGCGGCGCTGCGACGGATGGCCGAGTACGCGGCCCGCTACTCCCTGGCGTCCACGGCCGAGGACGCGGGGCGGGCTCAGCAGGCGGAGGAGCTGACCGACTCCTGGGTACGCCGGGTGTCCGCGGCGATGGACAGCGGTCTGGCGCCGGACTCACCGGCGGCGGACGCGGTAGTGACGGCCGTCGTGGCGGAGTGGCTGCCCGGCCAGAGCGGTACGCCCGGCGCACCGGACCACGACGGACCGACGGCGCGGGCCCGGCTGCTGGAACAGCTGGAGATGGCCGCCGACTCCCGCGCCGAGCGGTACTGGCAGCTGGTCTGCGTCATCAACGGCCGGCCCGTACGGCCGAGCCTGGCCCCGACCGGCGCCTGGCTGATGACGGCTCTCAGGACCAATCCGACGCCCGGTGCCCGCGCCTCGACGCTGGAAACGCTCTACGACATGCCCGGCGCACCGGACGGGCCGGGGACCGGGATCGTGGACGCCTTCGCCGCGGTCCTGACCGAGGTCGAGCGTCTGGTGTCCGCCGTGGGACCCGACCGCCTCGCTGATCCGACGCCTTGCGCCGAGTGGGACGTACGCGCCCTGCTGGACCATCTGGTCTGGGAGAACCTGATCTGGGCCGGGCTGGCCGAGGGCTCCCCGCCCACCGATCACGGGGCCGACCACCTGGGCGCGGACCATCGCGCCGCGTTCCGCGCCGCCGCGTCGGCGACGATGACCGCATTCCGCCGCCCCGGCATGCTGGAGCGCCGATACGGCCCCGCCCCGGGCCGGAGACTGGTCGAACAGTTGCTGATCGAGATGCTGGTGCACGGCTGGGATCTGGCCATCGCCACCGGACAGCGGCCGGACTTCGCGGAGGGGACCGTGGAGGCCGTCCTCCCCTCCGTACGGGAGATCTACGGAGCGCTGCCCCGGACGCGGGGCGGTTCGTTCGCCCCCGAAGCGCCGGTACCCGACGGGGCGAGCGCGACGGACCGGCTGGCGGCCTTCCTCGGCAGACGGGTCTCGTGAACGCGGCGGTGACTCAACGTCCGCTTGCGGTCAGTCGTCAGTCGGAAGACCTGGTCAGACAGAAGGGATGACCGGCCGGATCGGTGAGAACCCGCCATCTGTCGCCGCCCGGTTGGAACCGCGGCTTGGACGCGCCCAGTTCCAGGAGCAGAGCCTCGGCCTCGTCGAGGTTGTCCACCGCGAAGTCGAGGTGGCTCTGTTGGGGCGCGGCCTGGTCGGGCCAGCGCGGAGCCTGATAGTCGTCGACCCGCTGGAAGCCGATGAAGAGCCCGTCCCCGCGGGTGAGTCCAGCGAAGTCGTCATTCGACTCCCGGACGAGTGCGAGCCCGGTGGCCCGCTGGTAGAACGCGGCCAGTGCCCGCGGGTCGGGGCAGTCGAGCGTTATCGCCGTCAGCCTCATCTGCGGGGACATGGCAGCTCCAGCACGGCGATCAGGCTCTCGGACACGGGTCGCGCCCCACGATACCGATCAGCTCCGCACTCCGTGACCCGGCTCTCACCCTCACGCGATCGTCGGCCCCGTGACGACATGTGTACAAGACCGGGGGCCGGCAGCCCCGGCATCCTCCCGTGCATGGGTATCCACGACGCCAAGCACGTGCACGGGATGCACGTGGTCCACGACGGCCCGCGGGAGGCTCCGCCGCTGGTGCTCATCCATGAATCGGGGGCCTCGGGCAGCTCCTGGGGCCCGGTAGTGCCGGCGCCGGCCGCCGGTCACCGTGGCCGGGCACTCCAGCGGCGGATACATCGCCACCGCCCTCGCCGAACAGCGCCCGGACCTGGTGGGTTCGCTCGCACTGATCAGCAGTGGCCCGGAACCGAACCACCACCTGACTGGGCGTCGGTGGAGGTCGCCGTACCCCGGCAGTCGGACCGGCTGCCGGGGGTCAGCATGGCCGGGTTCCGCCAACGTGCCCCGGCGCGCGGGGATATCGCCATGGTCGCGCACCCCTCGGTCACTCTGTTCGTGGACCTGAGGGAGGGAGACAGCCTTGTCCACGACGCCCACGGCCGGCGCGAATGCGGCAGCACGGTCGTGGGACTGATGGCTCGCGACCTTCGGCTCGGAAGCCGGGCGGCCGGGGGGATCGAGTGCCTCCAGATCCGGTTGTCGCCGGTCCTGGCGGTCGCGGTGCTCGGCGCGTCGACCGACCTCAGCGGGACGGTGGTCTCCCTGGAGGATCTCTGGGGCCACGACGCCGGGCGAGCCGAGGACAGGCTGCGGACCGCCGCGTCGTGGGACGAGCGCTTCACGATCGCCGTGGATGCCCTTGGCCGACGGCTGAACGCCCGCCCGTCGCTTGATCCGGAGGTGACCGCTGCCTGGTGGCTGATGCGCACCAGCCGGGGACGGGTTCGCGTTGACAGCCTGGCGAAAGAGGTGGGATGGAGCCATCAGCGCCTGTGGTCCCGCTTCCGGTCCCAGATCGGCCTCACCCCCAAGCACGCCGCCCGGCTGGTGCGCTTCGACCACGCCGCCCATCTCCTCGCGGCGGGTAACGCCGCCGCCGAGGTGGCGGCCGCGAGCGGCTACGCCGACCAGGCCCACCTCCACCGCGAGGTCAAAGCGTTCACCGGGGTGACACCCACCGCCGTAGCCGCCGCGCCGTGGCTCGCCATCGATGACGTCGCGTGGCCGGCCTCGTTCGCGGACCTGACACCGTCGACGTCCACGATCCGTCAGGTTCCGGCGAGAACGGGTGGTGATCCGACAGGTTCAACGCGACAGGACGGCGCGGCCGTCAGGCGGTACGCCGCAGCAGCGCCAGGTACATCGCGTCCGTCCCGTGCAGATGCGGCCACAGCTGGACGTCGGGACCGTCCCCCAGCGCCGGTACGCCGGGCATGAGCGGCCTGGCGTCGACCCACTCGGCCTCGACCGCCGGGCCGCCGCGCCCCCTCAGGACGTCCTCGACGACCGCCTTGGTCTCGGCGGGGTGCGGGGAGCACGTCGCGTATCCGACGACGCCGCCGACCCGTACCGCGTGGAACGCCTCGCGCAGCAGTCCGCGCTGGAGCGGCGCGAAGCCCTCCAGATCCTCCGGGCGGCGCCGCCAGCGCGCCTCCGGCCTGCGCCGCAGGGCGCCGAGGCCGGTGCACGGCACGTCGACCAGAACCCGGTCGAAGGAACCGGGGACCCAGGGCGGCCTGGTGCCGTCGGCGGCGATCACCTGATACGGGCCGGGGTTCCCGGCGAGCGCCCGGGCGACCAGCCTGGCCCGGTGCGGCTGCTTCTCGGCGGCCAGCAGGGAGGCGCCGCGCCCGGCTGCCAGCGCGGCGAGCAGCGCCGCCTTGCCGCCGGGACCGGCACACCCGTCGAGCCAGCGCGTGTCCGACCCCTCCAGCGACGCGTTGGCCAGGGCGATCGCGACGAGTTGGCTGCCCTCGTCCTGGACGCCGGCCCGCCCCTCCCGTACGGCGTCGAGCGCGCCCGGTTCACCGCCCTCGGTGAGCCGTACGGCATACGGCGACCAGCGGCCGGGCAGCCCGGAGTCCTCGCCGAGCACATCGAGCAGTTCATCGGCGGTCGAGCGGCCGGGCCTGGCGACCAGCGTCACCTCGGGCCGTTCGTTGTCGGCCTCCAGAAGATCCTCGATCCCGGCGCGGCCACCGCCCAGCGCGTCCCAGAGCGCGGAGACCACCCAGCGGGGGTGCGAGTGGACGACCGCGAGATGGTCCTCGGCGTCCTCGTCGTACGGCGGAGCGACCCGTTGCAGCCAGGTGTCCAGATCGTCGCGCGAGATCTTGCGCAGTACGGCGTTGACGAACTTGGCGCGGCCGTCGCCGAGCACCACGCGGGCCAGCTCCACACTCGCGGAGACGGCGGCGTGCGTCGGGATCCGCGTCCCGAGCAGCTGGTGCGCCCCGAGGGCGAGCACATCGAGGACGGGCGGATCGACCTCACGCAGCGGCCGGTCGACGCACGCCGAGATGATCGCGTCGTAGGTGCCCTGGCGCCGGAGCGTCCCGTACACCAGCTCGGTGGCGAGCGCCGCGTCCCGCGCCTCGAAGCCGCTGTTCTCGCGCGCCTTCTTGAGCAGCGGCGGCAGCACGAGATTCGCGTACGCCGCCCGTTCGTCGACGGCCCTGAGCGCCTCGAAGGCGAGGAGCCGCACGGGGTCCTTCTTGGGACGGCGGTACGGCTTGGAGGGGCGGCGAGGGGCCTGCTCGTTCAAAGGTGCTCCGCGGTGAGAAGAATTGATCCCCTCCAGCCTAATGCTCCCGCCCGCCGCCCGAACCGCCTACCCGAGGCTCTCGCCCGGTGCGATCCGCACCCCGCGCGCCCAGTCGGCGGCGCGCATCGGCTTCTTGCCCTGCGGCTGGACCCAGAGCAGCTCGACCTCGTGCGAACCGGTACCCACGTACACATTGTTCTTGCCGACGGCGATCGCCCCGGGGGCCAGCTCCGTACGCTCGGGCAGCAGCCCCAGGTGGACCAGCTTGAGCCGTTCCCCGCGGAAGACCGTCCAGGCGCCGGGCGCCGGGGTGCAGGCACGGACCACCCGGTCCACCCGCAGCGCGGGCGCGGACCACTCCACCCGCGCGTCCTCGACCGTGATCTTGGGGGCGAGCGTGATGCCCTCGGCGGGCTGCGGTACCGGCTTGAGCGAGCCGTCCTCGATCCCGTCCATGGTCGCCGCGAGCAGCCCGGAGCCCGCGAAGGCCAGCCGGGTCAGCAGATCACCACTAGTGTCGGTGGGCCGTACATGCTCCGTGATCACGCCGTACACCGGCCCGGAGTCCAGCCCCCGCTCGATCTGGAAGGTGGACGCGCCGGTCATCTCGTCGCCCGCCATGACGGCGTGCTGCACGGGCGCCGCACCGCGCCAGGCGGGCAACAGTGAGAAGTGCAGATTCACCCACCCGTGGACCGGCACATCGAGGGCGGACTTCGGCAGCAGCGCGCCGTACGCGACGACCGGGCAGCAGTCCGGCGCGATCTCGCGCAGCCGGGCCAGGAAGTCCTCGTCACGCGGCCTGGCCGGCTTGAGCACCTCGATGCCGGCCTCCTCGGCGCGCTGGGCGACAGGACTGGCGACAAGCCTGCGACCGCGCCCGGCCGGGGCGTCGGGCCGGGTCACGACGGCGACGACGTCATGCCGTTCGGAGGCGATGAGTGCGTCCAGGGCGGGTACGGCGACCTCGGGGGTGCCGGCGAAGACGAGCTTCATCGGTGGCTGACTGCCTCTCGGACTGAAAATGCGGTGATCGAGCGACGCACCAGTCTATGGGCCTGGCCACCAGGGGGCGTACGACGGCCCACGCGCCCCGCGCATATGCGCATACGCCCCCGCAGCGTGACCACAACGCCAGGTGGCGCGTTGTCAAGAGAGATTGACCACACGGGCCGCACCGGTGCGGCCCGGATCCTTTTCAACGCCGGTTCGAGAGGCTTGTTCATGGCCGACCACGCAACCCACGACGCACAAGCCCGAGCAAGTCTGCACCTGTTGGTGCGGGACATCGAGCGGGTCCGGCGGCAGGTGGACGCATTGCGCACCCTCACCGCCCAGTTGGGCAATGTCTACCGCCCGCGACGATCGGGTCCTTCCACGGGCTTCGTCGTGTACGGCAGGGCACCCGCGCCGACCGTACGGCTCGCGCAGGAGCTGAGGGACAGCGTAGAGACCCTGGTGACCGCCGCGGTGGACTTCGACCGCTCGCTGGGCTTCTCCTGGGACGCGGTGGGCTCGGCGCTCGGCGTCACCAAGCAGGCGGTACACCGCCGTTACGGCACGCGCCGGGCCACCCAGCAGGCGAGCGCACCAGAGGCGGACCGCCCCCAGGACACCACAACGCCGCGCCCCGCGGTGCCGACCGTCGTACCCGCGGCGCGATCGATGCCGCCCCAGCCGACGGCGAGCACCCAGTCCCTGCGGGAGGAACCCCGCCCGAACGTCTTCCCGGGTCCAAGGGGCGGCTGACCGGGCCGGGCGGAGCGACCACCCGGGGGGGGAGGGGGCCGGGATCCGGGCACGTACCTCCGGAGGCCCCGGCCCCCGGCACCACCCACCGCGCCCCGCCGGAGGCGCACCGCGCCCGGAGCCGCGACCTCATCCGATGTCCGGCGGATCGATCCGCACCCGTACGGCATCCCCCCCGCCCCGAGCCAACCGCGCCGCCTGCGCTCTCTTCAGCGCCCCGGCGAGCGCGGCCCCGCTCCCCGGCGGCACCCGCACCAACGCCCGCTCCCACCGCTCCCCCGCCGGTGCGTCGCCCGACCGGCGCGCCCTGCCCGGATCCGTGACCGGCATCGGCACGGGCCCCAGCACCTCCGCGTCGTCGGGCAGTTCCGCGGCCGCCAGAAACGCGACCACCGCCTCGCCCCGCCCCAGCACCGCCGCCATCCGCGACACCGGCGGGAACCC
This sequence comes from Streptomyces sp. NPDC051662, assembly GCF_040681655.1. NCBI lineage: Bacteria > Bacillati > Actinomycetota > Actinomycetes > Kitasatosporales > Streptomycetaceae > Streptomyces > Streptomyces sp. NPDC051662. Next base: position 346,988 of record NZ_JBFAZD010000005.1, on the reverse strand, counting down.
CAGCTCGGCCCGCTCCGCCAGCTCGCGCTGCGCGTGCCCCACCGGATCCCAGCGCACCAGCGCCTGCACCGGCCGCAGTGTCGGCTCGGCGACCACGACCACCGTGCCGCCCTCGCTCTGTCCGCGTACCAGGGACCCCGCGTGTATCCAGCGGCGCAGGGCCTCCTCCCCCGCCCGCAGGTCCGGGCGCCCGAGCATCGCCCAGCCGTCGAGGAGAAGCGCCGCCGCGTAACCACCCTCCGCCACCGGCTCGGCGCCGGGGGTGCTGACCACGAGGGCGGGGCGGCCGGGCACGGAATCGAGTACGTGGTCACGCCCCGATGTACGGACCGGGACGGCCGGGAACGCCCGTCCCAGCTCCTCCGCCGTACGCCGCGCCCCCACGATCCGCGCGCGCAGCCGGGTGCTCCCGCACTCCACGCAGTGCCAGGCCGGTTCGTCCCGGCCGCACCAGGCGCAGTGCAACTCCCCTTCCCGCGGCGCCTCTAGCGGCCCCGCGCAGTGCCGGCAGCGGGCGGGCGTACGGCACCGTTCACAGGCGAGCCGGGGCACATAGCCGCGCCGGGGCACCTGCACCAGCACCGGCCCCGTCCTGAGCCCCTCCCTGACGGCCTGCCAGGCGAGGCTGGGCAGCCGCGCGGCGCGCGCCGCCTCGTCCCGCGCCAGCTCGCCGTCACCGATGGTGCGTACCAGCGGCGCGGCCGTACGCACCTGCTCACGGCCGGCCACGAGGGGCAGCGCCCAGCCGGTGCCGACCAGTTGGGCCGCCTCGACGGTGCAGGACGTACCGCCCAGCAGGAAGCCGCACCTGTCGTGCGCGGCCCGCAGCAGCAGTACCTCACGGGCGTGCGGCTGGGGTGCGTGCTGCTCGCTGTGGCTGCCGTCGCCGTCGTCCCAGATGACCACGAGCCCCAGGTCCCGCACCGGCGCGAACATGGCGGCGCGGGTCCCGACGACCGCCCGTACCGCTCCGCGCCGTACAGCCAGCCACTCCCGATAACGCTTCTCGGGCCCCGCCTCGGCCGTGAGCAGCGCATGCCGCCCTTCGCCCAGCAGCGCCGTCAGCGCCGTGTCGACCCGCGCGGCGATCCGCCCGTCCGGTACGACAACGAGCGCGCCCCGCCCCGAGGCCAAGGCCGCAGCCACGGCACGCGCCACCTCGTCGGCCCAGTGCGGACCGGGCAGTGCGGTCCATACGGCCCGGGGCGCCCCACCACCGGCGAGCGCGGCGAGGAACGCGGGCCCGTTGACGTACCGCTCCCAGGTGCCCGCCTCCGGCACGGCGGGCGGTGGCAACGGCTCCGGTGAGGGCTTCGACTCGGCGCGCGCGTTCCGCGGCGGGACCGCGAGCTGGAGCACATCCGCGAGGCTTCCCGCGTACCGGTCGGCGACGGCACGGGCCAGCCCCAGCAGCTCCGCGCCGAGCACGGGCTCGGGCGACACCACATCGGCGAGCGCGGCGAGCGGCCCGGAGTAGTCGGACTCGGCCCGCCGCTCCACGACGAACCCGTCGATCAGCCGCCCGCCCTCACGCCGCCCGCCCCGAACCTGATGCGCCCCGGCCCCGAACCGCACCCGCACCCGCACCCCGGGCTGCGCCGCCTCGTCCAGTTCCTCCGGCACGGCGTAGTCGAAGAACTGATCAAGATGCAGCACGCCTTTGTTGACCACCACCCGAGCGACGGGCAGCTCCCCGGCCAGCGCGGCCCCCCGCCACGTCCGCGGCTTCGCCCGCGGCACCTTGGCCTTCCGCACACTTTCCCGAATCAGCGCAAGCTGCTCAGGCCCACCCCCGGTGGGATCCTCTGGCCGCTTGTCGTCGCTGCTCACAGCTTCATACCTACCAGACGCCACCGACATCCCCCGGCCCCGCCGGGGACAGCGCGCAGCGGGACTCGGGCAGAGGCCTCGGGCACGTATCGCGTGTCGGTCAGGTGTTCCGACAGCTCCCGCAGACGGCGACCGTTCTCGGCATCGGCCGCCGCGGCACCCATGACCGAGGCCCCGGACACCTGTCGGTGTCCGGGGCCTCGACGAGAAACCCGAAGGGTCAGATCCCCGCGGCCTTGCGCAGGGCTTCCACGCGGTCCGTGCGCTCCCAGGTGAATTCGGGCAGCTCGCGGCCGAAGTGGCCGTACGCCGCCGTCTGGGCGTAGATCGGGCGGAGCAGGTCGAGGTCGCGGATGATCGCCGCCGGGCGGAGGTCGAAGACCTGCGCGATGGCCTGCTCGATCTTGTCCGTGTCGACCGTGGCCGTACCGAAGGTCTCCACGAAGAGGCCGACCGGCTCGGCCTTGCCGATCGCGTAGGCGACCTGGACTTCGCAGCGCGAGGCCAGACCCGCCGCGACGACGTTCTTCGCGACCCAGCGCATCGCGTACGCCGCCGAGCGGTCGACCTTCGACGGGTCCTTGCCGGAGAAGGCGCCGCCGCCGTGGCGGGCCATGCCGCCGTACGTGTCGATGATGATCTTGCGGCCGGTCAGGCCCGCGTCACCCATCGGACCGCCGATCTCGAACCGGCCCGTCGGGTTGACCAGCAGACGGTAGCCCTCGGTGTCCAGCTTGATGCCGTCGTCGACGAGCTCCTTGAGGACGTGCTCGACGACGAACTCGCGGACGTCGGGGGCGAGCAGCGAGTCCAGGTCGATGTCCGAGGCGTGCTGCGAGGAGACGACGACCGTGTCGAGACGGACGGCCTTGTCGCCGTCGTACTCGATGGTGACCTGCGTCTTGCCGTCCGGGCGCAGGTACGGGATGGTCCCGTTCTTGCGAACCTCGGAGAGCCGGCGCGAGAGCCGGTGCGCGAGGTTGATCGGGAGCGGCATCAGCTCGGGCGTCTCGTCGCAGGCGTAGCCGAACATCAGGCCCTGGTCGCCGGCGCCCTGCTTGTCCAGCTCGTCCCCTTCTTCACCCGCGGCGGCACCCTCGACGCGCTTCTCGTACGCCGTGTCGACCCCCTGCGCGATGTCGGGCGACTGTGCGCCGATGGACACCGAGACGCCGCAGGAGGCGCCGTCGAAGCCCTTCTTCGAGGAGTCGTAACCGATCTCCAGGATCTTGTTCCGCACCAGCTGGGCGATCGGCGCGTAGGCCTTGGTGGTCACCTCTCCGGCCACGTGCACCAGACCGGTGGTGATCAAGGTCTCCACGGCGACCCGGGAGGACGGGTCCTCCTCAAGGAGCGCGTCAAGAATGGTGTCGCTGATCTGGTCAGCGATCTTGTCGGGGTGACCTTCGGTCACAGACTCCGAGGTGAACAGACGGCGGGACACATCGCTCCCTGTGGTTGCAGCGGCTGCTGGCTGATCATTGTCGGACCGGCGGAGGGCCCCAGCCCCGCGACGGTCCACGACCACTTTATCGGTCGAATCGGGTCACGGGGGCAAGTGTCTCGATCTGTGGGAGCCCCGCCGCCCGCGGCTCTGCATTATGCGATACGCCGATCGACCCTGGCCAGGGGGCGCTACGCCGGGATTCTCCGGCTTTGGGCCCTCCGCCATGGCGATTGTCCGGAAACGGGACAGCGGCGGTGCAACAAAGAATTCACGCGCGCCACGGTTTCCGTTCAGCGGGGGCGCTCAAGACCACGCCGCACGCCCCGCCGTCGCGCCCCGCTGGCGCACCCCCTGCCGTCGCGCCCCGGCGGCCCCAGGTCGCCGCCCTCAGGTCCCCAGCCTCGGCACCACCAGGTCCCAGACGACATCCGCCAGCGCCTCCTTGGGTCCGTACGGCACCGCCGTCTCGCCACCGTCCGCCGCGAGCACGACCGCCTCGTTCTCCTCGGCGCCGAAGGTCTTCCGCTCCCCGACCTCATTGACCACCAGCAGGTCGCATCCCTTGCGCCGCAACTTCTTCCTGCCGTTCGCCAGGACATCGTCCGTCTCCGCCGCGAAGCCCACGATCACCTGTCCGGGGCGGGCCCGATCAGCGGAGATCTCGGCGAGGATGTCCGGGTTACGGACGAGCGCCACCGGCGCGGGCTCCTCGCCGTCCTTCTTCTTGATCTTGCCTTCGGCGTAGGACGCGGGCCGGAAGTCGGCCACGGCCGCCGCCATGACCACGGCGTCGGCCTCCGCGGCGGCCTTCAGTACGGCCTCACGCAGTTGTACGGCGGTCCCGACATGGACCACATCCACGCCCGCGGGGTCCGCGAACCCGGTATTGGCCTCGATCAGGGTGACCCGCGCGCCCCGCGCCGCCGCCGTACGGGCCAGGGCGTACCCCTGCTTCCCGGAGGAGCGGTTGCCCAGATAGCGCACCGGGTCGAGCGGCTCGCGCGTACCGCCCGCGCTGACCACGACATGGTGTCCCGCCAGGTCGGGTACGGAGTCGGGTACGGACGCGCCGCGCGCCAGTACGCGCCGGCAGACCTCGAAGATCTCTCCCGGGTCCGGCAGCCGGCCCTTGCCCGTGTCGACGCCGGTGAGGCGGCCGACGGCGGGCTCGATGACCACGGCGCCGCGGCGGCGGAGCGTCGCGACATTCTCCTGGGTGGCGGGGTGCTCCCACATCTCCGTGTGCATGGCCGGTGCGAAGACGACCGGACAGCGTGCGGTCAGGAGCGTATTGGTCAGCAGATCGTCGGCGAGTCCGTGCGCCGCCCTGGCCAGCAGATCGGCGGTGGCGGGGGCGACGACGACCAGATCAGCGGACTGCCCGATCCGCACATGCGGCACCTCGTGGACATCGGTCCAGACCTCGGTGGAGACGGGGTGGCCGGAGAGCGCCGACCAGGTGGCCGCGCCGACGAAGTGCAGCGCCGAAGCGGTCGGTACGACCCGTACGTCATGGCCCGATTCGGTCAGCCGTCGCAGCAGCTCGCACGCCTTGTACGCGGCGATCCCGCCCGCGACCCCCAGAACGACCTTCGGCTTGTCCACCGTGTCTCCCCTCTCTCGTCCGTCTCGCTCGTCCGTCTCGCGTACTTCGCGCGTCCGTCCTCGGCCCTACGGACATGACACACCACAGGCCCGGCGGTCGTACCGCCGGGCCTGTGGGTGAAGAGCCTGTGCTGAAAAGCCTGTGCCTGTGCTGAGGAGCGCGTACGCCTACTGGGCCGGGCCGTCGATGGCCTCGGAGGTCAGCAGACCCGCGTTGATCTCCCGCAGGGCGATCGAGAGCGGCTTCTCGTGGACGTGGGTGTCCACCAGCGGACCGACGTACTCAAGCAGGCCCTCACCGAGCTGCGAGTAGTACGCGTTGATCTGACGGGCGCGCTTGGCCGCGTAGATCACGAGGCTGTACTTCGAGTCCGTGGCCTCAAGCAGCTCATCGATCGGCGGGTTGATGATGCCCTCGGGCGTGGTGATGGAAGAGGACACTCTCTAGCCTTCCGAAGAAAATTCAGGGAGAAACCGGTAATTGCGGGATTCACGATGGAAGGAAAGCCCACAAAAGATCATGCAACTGCCATCAAGGCTAGCAGCTCGCGCGCGACGTCCTCGACCGAGGTGTTGACCAGCGTCGTATCGAACTCCGACTCGGCCGCCAGCTCCACCGTGGCGGCCTCCAGACGGCGCTCGATCACCTCGGCCGACTCCGTGCCCCGGCCGGTGAGCCGGCGTACCAGCTCGTCCCAGCTCGGAGGCGCCAGGAAGACCAGCCGGGAATCGGGCATCGACTGCTTGACCTGTCGCGCGCCCTGGAGATCGATCTCCAGGAGTACGGGGTCACCCGCCCCCAGCCGGTCGAGGACCGCCTGACGCGGTGTGCCGTAGCGGTTGCCCGCGAACTCCGCCCATTCCAGCAACTCACCATTGGCGACCAGCTTGTCGAATTCATCGTCGGTGACGAAGAAATACTGGACGCCATGGCGTTCGCCGGGGCGCGGTTTTCTGGTGGTGGCCGACACCGAGAGCCATACCTCGGGGTGGACCTTGCGCATATGGGCGACGACCGTGCTCTTGCCGACCCCGGAGGGGCCGGAGAGCACGGTCAGCCGCGGTCGTACTTCTGCTGCCATGCGGCGATTATCCAGGTTCTCGGGGGTGCCCGAGAACGTCAGGCAGCCTTGCCGCCGAACTCGCGCTCCAGGGAGGCGATCTGGTTGGAGCCAAGACCACGCACTCGGCGGCTCTCGGAGATGCCGAGCCGCTCCATGATCTGCTTGGCGCGGACCTTGCCCACGCCGGGCAGGGACTCAAGCAGCGCGGAGACCTTCATCTTCCCGATGACGTCGTTCTCCTGACCCTGCTTGATGACGTCATGGAGGGAGGCGCCGGAGTGCTTGAGTCGATTCTTGACCTCGGCCCGCTCCCGGCGAGCCGCGGCGGCCTTTTCGAGCGCGGCTGCGCGCTGTTCAGGGGTAAGGGGCGGAAGAGCCACGCCTACGTCACCTCGGATGTCGAACTGTCGGATACGGACCGGTGAGGAACCTAATCGCCCCACACCAGGCGAGCAACGGGCAACGCACTGCACGTTGGCTCTCGACGGAGACTAGCGGCCATGGCCGCCGGAGTCAGCGAGAACAGACGAAAAGTCCTGGTCAACGTCGATCGGGCCGGTCATTTCAGGCAAATTGCCCAGCTTTTCCGCCAAGATTCTCTTCATCGGCGTCCCAGCGGTGTTCTCCTGGAGTTCAGCGTCACCTCTCAAAACGTCCCGGCGCACCGCGGAAAGCCGCCCGCCTCGGCACCGAATCCCTCCCGGCACGCCCCCGGCGCACGCCCCTACGCGCCGACGGCCACCCGCACCTCGTCGGCGAAACGCTCCGCCGCCGCCCTGAGCGCGCCGAGGTCCGGACCGTGCCGCAGCACGCCCCGGCTGACGCTCGGGACCACATTGCCGACCGCCGTGCCGAACACGCCGGGCAGATCGGCCGGGGTCGCGCCCTGCGCGCCGATGCCGGGCGCGAGCAGCGGACCGTTGATCGCGAGATCGACCCCCGGGTCGCCCAGGGTGGCGCCGACGACGGCGCCGACCGAGCCGAGCGGGGTCGCGCCCGCGTTCTCCGCGGCCATGTGGTCCAGCATCAGCCCCGCCACCGGCCGGCCGTCGGCCGCGGTGGCGCGCTGCACCTCCGCGCCCTCGGTGTTGGAGGTCAGGGCCAGGACGAAGACACCCGAACCGGAGAGCGCGGCGGCGTCCAGCGCCGGACGCAGTGAGCCGAAGCCGAGATACGGGGAGAGCGTGACGGCGTCGGAGAAGAGCGGCGAGTCCTGGTCCAGATAGGTCGCCGCGTACGCGCCCATGGTGGAGCCGATGTCGCCGCGCTTGGCGTCCATCAGGACCAGCGCCCCGGCCGCCCGCGCCTCCGCGACGGTCTTCTCCAGGACGGCGATCCCGCGCGATCCGAAGCGCTCGAAGAACGCCGACTGCGGTTTGAGCACGGCCACCCGGTCCGCCAGCGCCTCCACCGTCGTACGGGCGAAGCGCTCCAGACCCGCGATGTCGTCGCCCAGACCCCAGTCCGTGAGCAGCGAGCCATGCGGATCGATCCCGACACAGAGCGGTCCGCGGGTGTCCATGGCGCGCCGCAGCCGGGCCCCGAAGGGCTCCTGCGGGATCGGGGCGGAAGCGGCGGGGGTCATGCGGTCACCTTCCGGGTGTCGGCGCCGACGGCCTCGGCGAGCGTGGCGTACGGGCTGACCGCCAGCCGGGCGGCGAGCCCCTTGTGGATCGCGCGGCTCCAGAACGGGCCCTCGTAGATGAAGGCGCTGTAGCCCTGGACGAGCGTGGCGCCCGCGAGGATCCGCTGCCAGGCGTCCTCCGCGGTCTCGACCCCGCCGACCCCGACGAGCGTGATCCGGTCGCCCACACGCGTGTACAGCCGCCGCAGCACCTCCAGTGAGCGCGCCTTCAGCGGCGCGCCGGACAGTCCGCCCGTCTCCGCGACGAGGGCCGGGTCCGAGACCAGGCCGAGCCCGTCCCGCGCGATGGTGGTGTTGGTGGCGATGATGCCGTCCAGACCCAGTTCCACGGCCAGGTCGGCGACGGCGTCGATGTCCTCGTCGGCGAGATCGGGCGCGATCTTGACCAGGAGCGGCACCCGGCGATGGGTGACGGTACGGTCGGCCGCCTCGCGTACGGCGGTGAGCAGCGGCCGCAGCTGGTCGACGGCCTGGAGGCTGCGCAGCCCGGGGGTGTTGGGCGAGCTGACGTTGACCACGAGATAGTCGGCGTGTCCGGCCAGCCGCTCCGTCGAGAGCACGTAGTCGCCGATCGCCTCACTCTCGGGGACGACCTTGGTCTTGCCGATGTTGACGCCGACGGTGGTTCTGAAGACCGGCCTGCGCGCCGCCAGCCGGGCCGCGACGGCGGCCGAGCCCTCGTTGTTGAAGCCCATCCGGTTGATCAGCGCGCGGTCGGCCATGAGCCGGAAGAGCCGTGTCCTCGGGTTGCCTGGCTGCGGCTCGCCGGTGACCGTACCGATCTCGATGTGGTCGAAGCCGAGCATCGTCATGCCGTCGATGGCCACGGCGTTCTTGTCGAAGCCCGCGGCGAGCCCGAAGGGGCCGTGCATCCGCAGTCCGAACGCCTCCGTGCGCAGTTCGCGGTGGCGCGGCGCCAGGGCGGCGGCGACGAACGTACGCAGGACGGGGATACGGGCGGCGATCCGGATCCAGCGGAACGCCAGGTGGTGGGCGCGCTCCGGGTCCATCCGGCGGAAGACCAGCCTGAAGAAGATCTTGTACATGAAGTGGTGTGTCCTCGAAGAGACCTCATGAAGAGGGGGACACCGGTCGCGGTGTCCCCCGTCCTCGGGCCGGCTAGTTGTCGCGTGCCGCGGTCAGGTGTTCGGCGTGTTCCTGGAGGGAACGGACGCCGACCTCACCGTGTTTGAGGGCGTCGATGCCCTGGACGGCGGCGGCCAGCGCCTGGACCGTCGTCAGGCAGGGGACGCCGCGTGCCACGGCCGCCGTACGGATGTCATAGCCGTCGAGCCGGCCGCCGGTGCCGTACGGGGTGTTGACGATCAGGTCGACCCCTCCGTCGTGGATCAACTGGACGATGGTCTTCTCGCCGTCCGGGCCCTCGCCCTCGCTCTGCTTGCGTACGACGGTGGCGTTGATGCCATTGCGCTTGAGCACTTCCGCGGTGCCCGAGGTGGCGAGCAGTTCGAAGCCATGGGCGACCAGCTCACGCGCCGGGAAGATCATCGAGCGCTTGTCGCGGTTGGCGACGGAGATGAAGGCGCGGCCCTTGGTGGGCAGCGGGCCGTACGCGCCGGCCTGCGACTTGGCGTACGCCGTGCCGAAGACGGAGTCGATGCCCATCACCTCACCGGTCGAACGCATCTCCGGGCCGAGGATGGTGTCCACCCCGCGCCCGTGGATGTCGCGGAAGCGCGACCACGGCATCACGGCCTCCTTGACGGAGATCGGCGCGTCGAGCGGCAGCGTGCCGCCGTCGCCCTGGGCCGGCAGCAGTCCCTCCGCACGCAGTTCGGCGATGGTGGCGCCGAGCGAGATACGGGCCGCCGCCTTGGCGAGCGGTACGGCCGTCGCCTTCGAGGTGAAGGGGACCGTACGGGAGGCGCGCGGGTTGGCCTCCAGGACGTACAGGATGTCGCCGGCCATCGCGAACTGGATATTGATCAGCCCGCGGACCCCGACCCCCTTGGCGATGGCCTCGGTCGAGGCACGCAGCCGCTTGATGTCGAAGCCGCCCAGCGTGATGGGGGGCAGGGCGCACGCCGAGTCGCCGGAGTGGATCCCGGCCTCCTCGATGTGCTCCATGACTCCGCCGAGATACAGCTCCGTACCGTCGTAGAGGGCGTCCACGTCGATCTCGATGGCGTCGTCGAGGAACCGGTCCACCAGGACCGGCCGGGTGGGACTGATCTCGGTGGACTCGGCGATGTACGAGGAGAGCCTGATCTCGTCGTACACGATCTCCATGCCACGCCCGCCGAGGACGTACGAGGGCCTGACCAGTACGGGGTAGCCGATCTCGTCGGCGATGGCCTTGGCCTCGGTGAAGGTGGTGGCGGTACCGTGCTTGGGCGCGGGCAGCCCGGCCTCGGCGAGGACCCGGCCGAAGGCGCCGCGGTCCTCGGCGGCGTGGATCGCCTCGGGAGGCGTGCCGACGATCGGTACGCCGTTGTCCTTGAGCGCCTGGGCGAGACCCAGCGGGGTCTGGCCGCCGAGCTGGACGATGACGCCCGCGACGGGCCCGGCCAGCGTCTCTGCGTGCACGATCTCCAGGACGTCCTCCAGCGTGAGCGGCTCGAAGTAGAGCCGGTCGGAGGTGTCGTAGTCGGTGGAGACGGTCTCCGGGTTGCAGTTGACCATCACGGTCTCGTAGCCCCCCGCCGGAGTGGGCGCCGCGCTGAGCGCGAAGGAGGCGTGGACACAGGAGTAGTCGAACTCGATGCCCTGGCCGATCCGGTTGGGGCCGGAGCCGAGGATGATCACGGCGGGCCTCTCGCGCGGCGCGACCTCGCTCTCCTCGTCGTACGAGGAGTAGAAGTACGGGGTCCTCGCGGCGAACTCGGCGGCGCAGGTGTCGACCGTCTTGTAGACGGGGCGGATGCCGAGCGCGTGCCTGACCTCACGGACCACGTCCTCGCGCAGCCCGCGGATACCGGCGATCTGGACGTCGGAGAAGCCGTGCCGCTTCGCCTCGGCGAGCAGTACGGAGTCCAGCTCGGGCGCCGCGGCCAGCTCGTCCGCGTACTCCTTGATCAGGAACAGCTGGTCGACGAACCACGGATCGATCTTCGTCGCGTCGAAGACCTCGTCGGGGGTGGCACCGGCCCGGATGGCGCGCATGACCATGTTGATCCGGCCGTCGGTGGGCACCTTGGCGGTCTCCAGCAGCGCGTCCTTCTCGGCCGGCCCGCCCGCCTCGCCGGTGAAGTCGAACTGGCTGCCCGCCTTCTCCAGCGAGCGCAGCGCCTTCTGCAGCGCCTCGGTGAAGTTACGGCCGATGGCCATGGCCTCGCCGACCGACTTCATGGTGGTGGTGAGGCTGGCGTCGGCCGCCGGGAACTTCTCGAAGGCGAAGCGCGGCACCTTCACGACGACATAGTCGAGCGTGGGCTCGAAGGACGCCGGGGTCTTCTCGGTGATGTCGTTGGGGATCTCGTCCAGCGTGTAGCCGACGGCCAGCCGGGCCGCGATCTTCGCGATCGGGAATCCGGTGGCCTTGGAGGCGAGCGCCGAGGAGCGGGAGACGCGCGGGTTCATCTCGATGACGATGACCCGGCCGTCGTCGGGGTTGATCGCGAACTGGATGTTGCAGCCGCCGGTGTCGACGCCGACCTCGCGGATCACGGCGATGCCGATGTCCCGCAGGATCTGGTACTCGCGGTCGGTGAGCGTCATCGCGGGCGCGACGGTGATGGAGTCGCCGGTGTGCACACCCATCGGGTCGAAGTTCTCGATGGAGCAGACGACCACGACGTTGTCGTGCTTGTCGCGCATCAGCTCCAGCTCGTACTCCTTCCAGCCGAGGATGGACTCCTCAAGAAGCACCTCGGTGGTCGGGGAGAGCATCAGGCCCTGTCCGGCGATCCGGCGCAGATCCTCCTCGGTGTGCGCGAAGCCGGAGCCGGCGCCGCCCATGGTGAAGGAGGGGCGTACGACGACGGGGTAGCCGCCCAGCTCGTCGACGCCCTTGAGCACGTCGTCCATGGAGTGGCAGATGACCGAGCGCGCGGACTCGCCGTGGCCGATCTTGGCTTTGACGGCGTTGACGACGTCCTTGAAGAGGTCGCGGTCCTCGCCCTTGTTGATCGCCTCGACATTGGCGCCGATCAGCTCGACGCCGTACTTGTCGAGCGTGCCCGCGTCATGGAGCGCGATCGCGGTGTTGAGCGCGGTCTGCCCGCCGAGGGTGGGCAGCAGCGCGTCGGGGCGCTCCTTGGCGATGATCTTCTCGACGAAGTCGGGGGTGATCGGCTCGACATAGGTGGCGTCGGCGATCTCCGGGTCCGTCATGATCGTGGCGGGGTTGGAGTTGACCAGGATGACCCGCAGACCCTCGGACTTGAGGACGCGGCACGCCTGGGTACCGGAGTAGTCGAACTCAGCGGCCTGGCCGATGACGATCGGTCCTGAACCGATGACCAGGACGGACTGGATATCGGTGCGCTTAGGCACGCTGGCCCTCCATGAGCTCTGTGAAGCGGTCGAACAGGTAGGCGGCGTCGTGCGGGCCCGCGGCCGCCTCTGGGTGGTACTGGACGCTGAAGACCGGCCGGTCGAGCAGCCTGAGCCCCTCGACCACGTTGTCGTTGAGACAGACGTGGGAGACCTCGGCGCGGCCGTAGGGGGTGTCGGAGACCCGGTCGAGCGGTGCGTCGACGGCGAATCCGTGGTTGTGGGCGGTGACCTCCACCTTGCCGGTCGTACGGTCCTGCACCGGCTGGTTGATCCCCCTGTGCCCGTACTTCAGCTTGTACGTGCCGAACCCGAGCGCGCGGCCGAGCAGCTGGTTGCCGAAGCAGATACCGAAGAGCGGGGTGCCGCGCTCCAGCACGCCCTTGACGACGGTGAGATCGGCGGTGGCCGGGTCGCCGGGGCCGTTGGAGAGGAAGACCCCGTCGGGACCGGTCGCGTACACCTCGTCGAGGGTGGCGTTGGCGGGCAGCACATGCACCTCTATGCCGCGCTCGGCCATCCGGTGCGGGGTCATGCCCTTGATGCCCAGGTCGAGCGCGGCGACGGTGAAGCGCGCCGAGCCGAGCGGGACGGGTGCGCCGTCGGGGCCGATCGCGGGGACGACATAGGGCCGCTCGGTGGCGACCTCGGCGGACAGATCGGCGCCGGTCATCTCGGGGGCCCGCTGGACACGGGCGAGCAGTGTCGCCTCGTCCGCCAGGGAGGCGCCGGAGAAGATACCGACGCGCATCGCGCCGCGCTCGCGCAGATGGCGGGTGAGCGCGCGGGTGTCGATCCCGCTGATGCCGACGACGCCCTGGGCGACCAGTTCGTCGTCGAGAGAGCGCCGGGAGCGCCAGTTGGAGGGGGTGCGCGCGGGGTCGCGTACGACATAGCCGGAGACCCAGATCCGCCGCGATTCGGCGTCCTCGTCGTTGACGCCGGTGTTGCCGATGTGCGGCGCGGTCATCACGACGACCTGGCGGTGGTACGACGGGTCGGTCAGGGTCTCCTGGTAGCCGGTCATGCCGGTGGAGAACACCGCCTCGCCGAAGGTCTCCCCCACGGCCCCGTAGGCACGGCCGCGGAAGCTGCGGCCGTCCTCCAGGACGAGTACGGCGGGAGTCGCCTTGTCGCGGGCGGTTCCCGGGGTGGAGGTGGTCATCGTGCGGGGCCTTCCGTCGTCGTGAAGTGGTGGGTGAGGTTGATGGCCTCGACCCATGCGGTGTGCTCGGCGGAGTGGTCGGAGCGGAAACCGGAGTCGATCAGCGTGTCGCCGTGCTGCCAGGTGACGATCAGCAGCCCGCCCTCGGCCAGGACCTTGCCCGCGATGCCCTTGTCGAGCCGGGCCTCGCGCAGCCGGTCGGCCGGGATGAAGAAGTCGTTCGCCCCGGGGCGTACGACATCCAGCCCCGCGTCCGTGAGCGTCAGCTCGACGCGGCTGCGGGCGCCGAGACCATGGGCCACGATCCGGTCGAGCCACTGCCCGGCGGTCGTGGAACCGTGGTAGCGACCGCTCATGCTCAGCTTGGCCGCACCGGGCGTCCCGGGCGAGCGGGGCAGCTCCGGCAGATCGGACTGGAGGCTGCCGCGCCACTTCCAGCCCTGGCGCATCAGCCAGTACACGAAGGCGATGAAGAGCAGCAGACCGAGGACCCAGCCGACGCGGGCGGCCCAGTCGGTCACCTCCGCCGATTTCTGTTCGGCGGCCAGAGGAAGCAGAAGATTCGCAGTACTCACGCCAGATTCCCGTCGACGACCGTGGCACGGCCCCGCAGGAAGGTGTGGGTCACCCGCCCCGGCAGCTCACGCCCCTCGTAGGGGGTGTTACGGCTGCGGGAGGCGAACCCCGCGGGGTCCACGGCACCACGGTATGCCGGATCCACCAGGGTCAGGTTGGCGGGCTCACCCGGCGAGACGGGACGGCCGTGGCCGTCGAGCCTGCCGATGCGGGCCGGCCGGAACGACATCCGGTCGGCGACCCCGGCCCAGTCGAGCAGTCCGGTCTCGACCATCGTCTCCTGGACCACCGACAGCGCCGTCTCCAGCCCCACCATGCCCATGGCCGCGGCGACCCACTCGCAGTCCTTGTCCTCGTGGGGGTGCGGCGCGTGGTCGGTGGCGACACAGTCGATCGTGCCGTCCGCGAGGGCCTCGCGCAGGGCCGTCACATCGGCCTCGGTACGCAGCGGCGGGTTCACCTTGTAGACCGGGTTGTACGACCGTACGAGTTCGTCGGTGAGCAGCAGATGGTGCGGGGTGACCTCGGCGGTGACGTTCCAGCCCTTGGACTTCGCCCAGCGGACCAGCTCCACCGAGCCGGCGGTGGAGAGATGGCAGATGTGTACGCGGGAGCCGACATGGGCGGCGAGGAGGACATCACGGGCGATGATCGACTCCTCGGCCACGGCGGGCCAGCCGCCCAGGCCCAGCTCGGCCGAGACGATGCCCTCGTTCATCTGGGCGCCCTCGGTCAGCCGCGGTTCCTGGGCGTGCTGGGCGATCACCCCGTCGAAGGCCTTCACATACTCCAGCGCACGGCGCATGATCACCGCGTCGTCCACGCACTTGCCGTCGTCGGAGAAGACCCGGACGCCGGCGGCCGAGTCGTTCATCGCGCCCAGCTCGGCCAGGTGCTTGCCCTCCAGACCGACGGTGACGGCGCCGACGGGCTGGACATCGCAGTAGCCCGACTCCCTGCCCAGCCGCCAGACCTGCTCGACCACACCGGCGGTGTCGGCCACCGGGAAGGTGTTCGCCATGGCGTGGACGGCGGTGAAACCGCCCACGGCCGCGGCCTTCGTGCCGGTCAGCACGGTCTCGGAGTCCTCACGGCCGGGCTCGCGCAGATGGGTGTGCAGATCGACCAGACCGGGCAGCAGGATCCGCCCCTCGGCCTCGATGACGGTCGTCGCGCCATCCGTGGGCAGGCCGGTGCCCACCTCGGCGATGGTCTCGCCGTCGATCAGTACGTCCTGTGCCTCGCCGCCCAGTACCCGCGCGCCCCGGATCAGAATCTTGCTCATGGTTACTTGTTCTCCTCGGCGTTCAGGCGGGAATGGGTGACGGCGGGCTCGTTGCCGCCCAGCAGCAGATAGAGCACGGCCATCCGGATGGAGACACCGTTGGCGACCTGCTCGACGGCCGTGCAGCGGTCGGAGTCGGCGACCTCCGCGGTGATCTCCATGCCGCGGTTCATCGGTCCCGGGTGCATCACGATCGACTTCTCGGGCATACGGCCCATGCGCTCGCCGTCCAGCCCGTAGCGGCGGGAGTACTCGCGCTCAGTCGGGAAGAAGGCGGCGTTCATCCGCTCGCGCTGCACCCGCAGCATCATCACGGCGTCGGATTCCGGCAGCACCCGGTCAAGATCGTACGAGACCTCGCACGGCCACCGTTCGACCCCGATCGGTACGAGCGTGGGCGGGGCGACCACGGTGACCTGGGCCCCGAGCGTGTGCAGGAGCAGGACATTGGAGCGGGCGACCCTGCTGTGCAGCACGTCGCCGACGATGGTGACGCGCCGCCCGTCGAGATCGCGCCCGATGCCCGCGTCCGCGCCGACCAGCCGGCGGCGCAGGGTGAAGGCGTCGAGCAGCGCCTGTGTGGGGTGTTCGTGCGTACCGTCGCCCGCGTTGACGACCACGCCGTCGATCCATCCGGAGGTGGCGAGGCGGTACGGGGCGCCGGAGGCGCCGTGCCGGATGACGACGGCGTCGGCACCCATCGCCTCCAGGGTCAGCGCGGTGTCCTTGAGCGACTCGCCCTTGGAGACGGACGAGCCCTTGGCGGAGAAGTTGATGACATCGGCCGACAGACGCTTGGCGGCGGCCTCGAAGGAGATCCGGGTGCGGGTCGAGTCCTCGAAGAAGAGGTTCACCACGGTACGGCCGCGCAGGGTCGGCAGTTTCTTGATGGGCCGGTCGGCGACCCGCGCCATCTCCTCGGCGGTGTCGAGGATCAGCACGGCCTCGTCGCGGCTGAGGTCCGCGGCGGAGATGAGATGGCCGGGTGTACGGGGGCCGGCCCCCGGGAGGCGCAGCATCGAGAGTGCTCCGTTGTCTGGGTATGCGGGCGTGCGGGCGCGCCAGGGCGTCCGTACGGGATGGGCGGCGTACGGAGGCGTTGCTAGCTGTCGCCGGACGCGGCGGGCCGCTTGAGGCCGAGCAGGACGGTGTCCCGGCCGTCCTCCTCGGCGAGCTGGACCTTGACGGTCTCGCGCAGCGAGGTGGGCAGGTTCTTGCCCACGTAGTCGGCGCGGATCGGCAGCTCGCGATGGCCCCGGTCGACGAGTACGGCGAGCTGGACGGCGCGCGGGCGCCCTATGTCGCCGAGCGCGTCGAGGGCGGCCCGGATCGTACGGCCGGAGAAGAGCACGTCGTCGACGAGCACGACCAGCCGACTGTCGACGCCGTCACCGGGGATGTCGGTACGGGCCAGCGCGCGGGCGGGCCGCAGACGCAGATCGTCGCGGTACATCGTGATGTCGAGGGAGCCGACGGGGATCGAGCGGCCGGTGATCTCCGCGAGCTTTCCGGCCAGTCGGCGGGCCAGGAAGACTCCGCGGGTCGGAATGCCGAGCAGCACCACGTCGTCGGCGCCCTTGGCGCGTTCGACGATCTCGTGGGCGATACGGGTCAGGGCCCGCGCGATGTCGGGGGCCTCCAGGACGGGGCGTGCCGCCTCGCCCAGGCCTTCTGTACGGCCGGTCCCGCCGAAATGACCGGTGGTCTCGCTGGTGTCGCTGGTGTCCATCAGAAACGGACCTCCTTCTCCGCCTCACGGGACGGATCTTAAAGGACGTCGAAATTACGCCACTCAGGCTAGCAGGAAGCCGATGGAGTACTTGGACGCACCCCTGTCGTGGCACGGCGGAAAGCCCGCTGATGACCTCGCTGCGACTCCTTCGGCTTGACGCATCCAAGTAACGCTGCGTAACCTCACAGTGAGTTACCAGACTTCGTCCGGGGAGCTATATGTCCAGCGAATACGCAAAGCAGCTCGGGGCCAAACTCCGCGCCATCCGCACCCAGCAGGGCCTCTCGCTCCATGGCGTGGAGGAGAAGTCCCAGGGGCGCTGGAAGGCAGTGGTGGTCGGTTCGTACGAGCGTGGCGACCGTGCCGTAACGGTGCAGCGCCTCGCCGAGCTGGCGGATTTCTACGGGGTCCCCGTGCAGGAGCTTCTTCCCGGCACGACCCCCGGTGGAGCCGCCGAGCCGCCGCCGAAGCTCGTCCTCGACCTGGAGCGACTGGCCCATGTGCCGCAGGAGAAGGCGGGCCCCCTCCAGCGTTACGCGGCGACGATCCAGAGCCAGCGCGGCGACTACAACGGCAAGGTGCTGTCGATCCGGCAGGACGACCTGCGCACGCTTGCCGTGATCTACGACCAGTCGCCCTCGGTCCTGACCGAGCAACTGATCAGCTGGGGCGTTCTGGACGCCGACGCGCGTCGCGCGGTCGCCCACGAGGAGGGCTGACCCAACCCGCCACAGACCAGCAGAAACGTCACCTCCGGAGGGGCGGTCCCGTATGCGTACGGGGCCGCCCTCCGGTGCGTTGACAACGAGCTCCGGGCGCCCCGGGAAGCACCCCGGGGCCGGGGAGCGGCAAAGCGCCGGACAGGGCTGGAGCAGCCCGTCCGGCGCTTTCGCGGTACCACCGGCCTTCTCCGTGGTCCGGAGGCCGCTCAGACGCGGCGCAAGCTCGGCTTGAGGTCCTTGAAGCGGCCCAGCAGGCCGTTCACGAAGGACGGGGAATCATCGGTGGAGAACTCCTTGGCGAGCTGGACCGCCTCGTCGATCACCACCGCGTCCGGGGTCTCGTCCACCCACACCAGCTCGTACGCGCCGAGCCGCACGATGTTCCGGTCGACGACGGGCATCCGGTCGAGCGTCCAGCCCACCGAGTAGGTGGAGATCAGCTCGTCGATACGGTCCGCGTACTCCGCGTACCCCTCGACCAGCTCCATCGTGTACTCGCCCACCGGCGGCTGACGGTCGTCGGTCCGGGCATGCCGTATCCAGTCCGCGAGGACCGTCTGCACGGACGCCCCGCGCTGGTCGGCCTCGAAGAGAATCTGGAAGGCGCGCTTACGGGCCTTGTTCCGGGCAGCCACGGTTAGCTGTTCACCCGGCCGAGGTACTCACCGGAGCGCGTGTCGACCTTGATCTTCTCACCGGTGGTGATGAAGAGCGGGACACCGATCTCGTAGCCGGTCTCCAGCGTGGCGGGCTTGGTACCGCCGGTGGAGCGGTCACCCTGGACGCCGGGGTCGGTGTGCTGGATCGTCAGCTCGACGGCGGCGGGCAGCTCGACATAGAGCACCTCGCCCTCGTGGGTGGCGACGCTGGCCGTGAAGCCCTCGATCAGATAGTTGGCGGCGTCACCCACGGCCTTGCGGTCGACCATCAGCTGGTCGTAGGTCTGCATGTCCATGAAGACGAAGTACTCGCCGTCCATAAACGAGAACTGCATGTCGCGGCGGTCAACGGTGGCCGTTTCGACCTTCACGCCGGCGTTGAAGGTCTTGTCGACGACCTTGCCGGAGAGCACGTTCTTCAGCTTGGTGCGCACGAAGGCCGGGCCCTTGCCGGGCTTGACGTGCTGGAACTCGACGACGGACCAGAGCTGGCCCCCGTCGAGCTTGAGCACCAGGCCGTTCTTGAGGTCGTTCGTGGAAGCCACGGTTGCGGAATCTCCTGGACTGAAGCTGGTGGACGACCGAGGGTGCGCGCTAGAGCGCGAGCAGTTCCTTGGTCGTGATGGTGAGTAGCTCGGGTCCGCCGTCCGCCTCGGGGCGGACGACGAGCGTGTCATCGATCCGGACACCGCCCCGGCCCGGGAGGTGGACCCCCGGTCCGACGGTGACCGGCACACAAGCGTCCAGTTTACCCATGGCCGTGGGGGCGAGCTGCGGGTCCTCGTCGATTTCGAGTCCGACCCCATGTCCCGTACGGGGTGCGAGCCCCTCACCGTGCCCCGCGGCCTCCAGCGGGTAGCGGGTGGCATGGTCCACCTCGCGGTAGCCGGCGCTCGGCACAAGGGCCTCCCGACCTGCCCGTTGTGCCGCGAAAACCAGCTCGTACAGCTCGATCTGCCAGTCGGCCGGGGAGGTCCCGATGACAAACGTGCGGCCGATCAGACAGCGGTAGCCGCGGTAGTCGGCACCGAGGCCGACGGAGAGGAAATCACCCTCCTCGACCCGGCGGTCCGAGGGATGGTGCCCGCAGCGACCGGAGTTGGGGCCGGTGGCGACGGCGGTCGGGAAGGCGGGGCCGTCCGCGCCGTGGTCGACGAGGCGCCGCTCCAGCTCCAGCGCGAGATGGCGTTCGGTGCGGCCCACCAGGATCGACTCCAACAGCTCGCCCAGCGCCTGGTCGGCGATCTCGGCCGCGATCCGCAGACAGGCGATCTCCTCCTCGTCCTTGACGATCCGCTGCTGCTCGACCGCGCCGCCCAGATCGGTCAGCCGCAGCCGTGGCGCGACCGAGCCGATCGCACGGTGCCGGGCGACGGTCAGATGGTGCTCCTCCACGGCGAGGGTCCCGGCGGCCGACGAGCCGAGGGTTCCGGCGGCGGCGATCGCGGGGTCGCCGGTGGTGTGGGGCAGCACGGTGAGCCGGAGGTGTTCGTCGATCCGCCGTCCCCCGGCGTCGTCGTCCGCGGGGGGACGCGGGCAGAACAGGATGTCTCCGTCGGGACCGGGGCCGAGCAGCAGTACGGCGCTGGGGGGCGCCCCGCCCGCGAGGTAGCGGACATTGGCGGGGCCGGAGACCAGGGCCGCCGCGTCGCCCGCCGCCGAGCACCGGTCACGCAGCCGCGCGCGGCGCGCCGCATACACGTCTGACATGACCCGAGCGTATGAGCGAGAGCGTCACCCGGCCGGTTCAGCGCGTCCGACCGGGGGGCGCCGTATGTCCCCGCCCGCGCGCGGCCGGCCGCTCGTCGGCCGTCACCAGCTGGGCGGGCTCGTGAGGGAACGGGCGAGGATCTCGTCGAGTACCCGGGCCGTGGTCTCCACGTCGTACTTGGTGTTGTCGATGATCGGCAGTCCCGAGCCGTACCAGCCGGCCATCCGGCCGTGGATGCCGGCCACCTCCTCGTCGGAGAGCCGGCGGTTGCCACTGCGCTCGGCGTTGCGCTCCAGCACGATCTCCAGACCCGGCAGCAGGACCACCGGCAGCAGACCGGGGCCGACATGGCGCTTCCAGCCGCCGAGGCCGACGACGGGCCGGTCGGGGAAGACCGCGTCGTCCAGGATGCAGGAGATGCCGTTGGCGAGGAAGTTGCGCGCGGCGAAGCCGCAGGTACGGCGGGCCAGCCGGTACTGCGCCTCGGAGTGGTCGTTCCATCCGGACTGGGGATCGGCGAAGCCGGAGCAGACCCATTCGCGTACATCGTCGAGGCTGATGTGGGCGGTGGGCACCTGACGGCTCATCGCCCAGTGCCGGGCCACGGTCGTCTTGCCCGCGCCGGCCGGGCCGATCAGCAGGACGGCGAGGGTCGCCGCGCCGGTGCCGCCGTCGGGGGCGCGTGGCGGGGCGGGCATGGGAACCGGGCCGCCGGGCGGCAGTTGGATGTGTCCGGTGGAGTCCGCGGAGGGCGGCCCGGCGGGCGGCCCCTGCGGCGGTACGGGCGCGCCGTGCGGCGCGTGCGCCGGACGCGGGCCGGGCGGCTGGTGCGGACCGGGCGGCTGGTGGGGCGCGGCCGCGTGGTGCGGCCCCGGGGGCTGATGGGGCGCGGGCGGCTGAGGGGGCACGGGAGGTTGCCCCGGCCCCCGCTGCGCCCATCCGCCGGATCCGTACCCCGGTCCCTGGGGAGGCGGCAACGGAACCCCCGCTGAGTGCTGCATCCGGTGCCACTCCGTCTCGTGCGACTGACGCTGGTCGGCGACTCCCTGCCCTGTCGGCCGCGCGCTACCGAACGGTACCGCCCCCGGCCGCCGCACTGGCAACGGCCGGGGTGCGCCGACAGTGCCCTGTCAGCCGGACACTTCCTCCGCCAGCGCCCGAAGGGCGAGCCGGTACGAGCCGATGCCGAAGCCCGCGACCGTACCGCTGGCGACGGCCGCGACCACCGACGTATGGCGGAATTCCTCCCGTGCGTACGGATTCGAGATATGCACCTCGATGAGCGGCGCGGTGCGCTGAGCTGCCGCGTCCCGCATTCCGTACGAGTAGTGGGTGAACGCACCGGGGTTGAGAACGACCGGAATTGAACCGTCCGCGGCCTCGTGCAGCCAGCGGATCATCTCCCCCTCGTCGTTCGTCTCACGGACGTCGACCTCGAAGCCGAGCTCCTTGCCGAGCTCACGGCAGGCGTCCACCAGACCCGCGTACGACGTCGCGCCGTAGACATCGGGCTCGCGCGAGCCGAGCCGGCCGAGGTTGGGGCCGTTGAGTACGAGGACCCGTCGGCTCACGCCGACACCTCCCCGTACGCGGCGAGCAGCACCGCCGGGTCGGGACCCTCCAGGACGGTCGGCTTGGCGAGCCCGTCCAGCACGATGAAGCGCAGCAGATCGCCGCGGGACTTCTTGTCGACCCTCATCGTCTCCAGCAGCTTGGGCCACTGGTCACCGCGGTAGGTCAGCGGCAGCCCGACGGACTCCAGCACGGAGCGGTGGCGGTCCGCGGTCGCGTCGTCCAGCCGGCCGGCGAGCCGGCCCAGCTCCGCGGCGAAGACCATGCCGACGGAGACGGCGGCGCCGTGCCGCCACTTGTAGCGTTCGTTCTTCTCGATCGCGTGGGCGAGGGTGTGGCCGTAGTTCAGGATCTCGCGCAGTCCCGATTCCTTGAGGTCATTGGAGACGACCTCGGCCTTCACCCGGATCGAACGCTCGATCAGCTCGGCGGTGTGCGGGCCGGAGGGCGTGCGCGCGCCCTCGGGGTCGGACTCGACGAGATCGAGGATGGCCGGGTCCGCGATAAAGCCCGCCTTGATGACCTCGGCCATGCCGCTGACGTAGTCGTGGACGCCCAGCGAGTCCAGCGCGGCGAGGTCGCAGAGCACCCCGGCGGGCGGGTGGAAGGCGCCGACGAGGTTCTTGCCCTCGGCGGTGTTGATACCGGTCTTGCCGCCCACCGCCGCGTCGACCATGGCGAGCACCGTGGTCGGTACGGCGATCCAGCGCACCCCGCGCAGCCAGGTCGCGGCGACGAACCCGGCCAGGTCGGTGGTGGCCCCACCGCCGACACCGATGATCACATCGGTACGGGTGAAACCGGTCTGTCCGAGCGCCTTCCAGCAGTACGCCGCGACCTCGACGGTCTTGGCCTCCTCGGCGTTGGGCACCTGGATCGCGACGGCCTCGTACCCCTGGTCCGCGAGATCCTGGCGCAGCGCCTCGCCCGTACCCTCCAGCGCCTCCGGGTGCAGAACCGCGACCCGCTTGGCCTTCGGGCCGACGAGCGCGGGCAGCTCCCCCAGCAGCTGCCGGCCGACCAGCACCTCGTACGGGTCGTGTCCGGCGGTGCCGCCGACCTGGATACGGGTGACTGTCTGGTCCGTCATGCGGGGTTCTCCTTGCCGGGGGTCCGGGGTTCTTCTGCCGGGAGGTGCTTGAGCTCCAGCGCGTCGAGGACGGCCTCGGCGACCTCTTCGGGGGTGCGGTCGTCGGTCGGGACCACCACCCGGGCCACATCCGTGTAGTGATGGCGGCGGGCCTCCATCAGCGTCTTCCACTGCTGGCGGGGGTTGACGGCCAGCAGCGGCCGGGCGATGTTCAGCCCGACCCGCTTGACGGCCTCGCCGACCTCCATCGACAGATAGACGACCGGGAGCCCGGCGAGCAGTTCACGCGTGGCGGCGTCGAGGACCGCGCCGCCGCCGAGGGCCAGTACGCCCCGGTGCTCGGCGATCGCCCGCCCCACCGCCTCGTGCTCCAGCTCGCGGAAGCGCGGCTCGCCCTCGTCCACGAAGATGTCCGCGATCGACCGCCCCTGGGCGGCGACGATATCGGCGTCGCTGTCGCGGAAGCCGGTGCCAAGACGCTCGGCGAGCAGCTCACCGACGGTGGACTTGCCGACCCCCATCGGTCCGACCAGCACGATGACCGGTGCGCTCACCTGATCCGTCCCCTTCACCGGAGCCGCCTTCCCCATCGGATCCGGCCCGCTCATCGGATCCGGAGGTTGTCGAGGTACGAGCGGACATTGCGCCGCGTCTCGGGCACGCTGTCGCCGCCGAACTTCTCGGCGACCGCGTCCGCGAGGGTCAGCGCGACCATGGCCTCGGCGACGATGCCGGCGGCCGGCACGGCACATACGTCGGAGCGCTGGTGGTGCGCCTTCGTCGCCTCACCGGTGACCACGTCGACGGTGGCCAGCGCGCGCGGCACGGTCGCGATGGGCTTCATCGCGGCCCGTACCCGCAGCAGCTCACCGGTCGTCAGCCCGCCCTCGGTGCCGCCGGAGCGGCCGGACGCGCGCCTGATGCCGTCATCGGTCGCCACGATCTCGTCGTGCGCCTGCGATCCCGGCACCCGTGCCAGTCCGAAGCCGTCGCCGATCTCGACGCCCTTGATCGCCTGAATGCCCATCAGGGCGGCGGCGAGACGCGCGTCGAGCCTGCGGTCCCAGTGCACATGCGAGCCGAGCCCGACGGGCACTCCGTACGCCAGCACCTCGACCACACCGCCGAGGGTGTCGCCGTCCTTGTGCGCCTGGTCGATCTCCGCGACCATCGCCTCGCTCGCGTCCGCGTCCAGACAGCGCACCGGATCCGCGTCCAGCTTCGCCACATCGGACGGGACCGGGTACACCCCGTACGGAGCCTTGGCCGCGGCCAGCTCGACGACATGGGACACGATCTCGATCCCGGCCGTCTCCTTGAGATACGAGCGCGCCACCGCTCCCAGGGCGACCCGCGCGGCGGTCTCCCGGGCGCTGGCACGCTCCAGGACCGGCCGGGCCTCGTCGAAGCCGTACTTCTGCATCCCGGCGAGATCGGCGTGGCCGGGCCGAGGCCTGGTCAGCGGCTCGTTACGGGCCAGTCCCGCCAGCACCTCGGGGTCGACCGGATCGGCCGCCATGACCTGTTCCCACTTGGGCCACTCGGTGTTGCCCACCATGATCGCGACAGGTGATCCCATGGTCAGACCGTGCCGTACACCGCCGAGGAAGGTGACCTCGTCACGCTCGAACTTCATCCGGGCACCGCGCCCATAACCGAGGCGCCGCCGGGCCAGGTGGTCCGCCACCATCTCCGTGGTGATGGGCACACCGGCGGGAAGTCCCTCCAGCGTCGCCACGAGTGCGGGGCCGTGGGACTCCCCCGCGGTCAGCCAGCGCAACCTGCTCAACGGTGCTCCTCATACTCGCGCCCGGAACTGCAGCGGCACGACCGGGTGCGCGGCCCTGGCCCGCCTTGTCCGATCCTCCCACGGCCGGGAGGCCGACCGACGACACGGTCCGATACGCGGACAAAGACGTGCGGAGAGGGGCCTGAGGGGCGAGGCGCCCGCCCGTCAGGACGAGGACGGGGACGGGGACGAGCCGGCAGCGTCCCCGTTGCTCCCGCCGAGCGCGGCGTTTCCCGCCGCCCGCATGGCGGCGAGGGGTGCGGGCGAGCGGCCCGTCATCAGTTCCACCTGGAGCACCGCTTGGTGCACCAGCAGATCGAGCCCGCCGATGACCGCCCCGTCGTGCTTCTCCCAGGCCGCGGCGAGCGGTGTCGGCCAGGGCTCGTACAGCACGTCGAAGAGCGTTCCGGCCCCGGCGGGGACGGCCGCGGTCAGCTCGTCGGTGGCACCGGCCGGGGTCGTGGCGATCACGAGAGGGGCGCGCAGAGCCCGGTCCGCCCGCGCCCACTCGTCGATCCGGACATCGACGGCGAGCCGCTCGGCCCAGCCACGCATCTCGGCCGCGCGGGTCTCGCTGCGTACGTACGCGGTGACCGGGCCCGTACAGATCAGGGAGAGCGCCGCGACGGCGGACGAGGCGGTCGCCCCCGCGCCGAGGATCGCCGCGGACTCCACCTTCTCGACGCCGCGCTCACGCAGCGCGGCGATCATGCCGGGGATATCGGTGTTGTCGCCTGTGCACCGGCCGTCGTCACCCAGAACGACGGTGTTGACCGCCTCCACCGCGGCGGCGGTGTCGGTGATCTCGTCCAGCAGCGGGATGACGGCCCGCTTGAGCGGCATGGTCAGCGAGAGACCGGCCCAGGACGGATCGTCCCGCAGCGTCTCGAAGAAGCCGGGGAGCCCGACCTCGCCGACCTCGAACCGGTCGTACGACCAGTTGTCGAGGCCCAGCGCGTCGTACGCGGCGCGATGCAGCACCGGGGACAGGGAGTGGGCGATGGGCGATCCGAGGACCGCCGCCCGCCGGCGTCTGGTCACGGTTTCTTGCTTTCCTTCTCGTACTGCTGACGGTTCTCCTCGTGCTCCTCATTCGTGACGGCGAAGAGCGTCTTGTCCGAGGTCACCGAGACGAAGTAGTACCAAGGACCGTCCGCCGGATCGATCGACGAATTCAGAGCGTCGGCGCCCGGGTTTCCGATCGGCCCCGGGGGCAGCCCCTTGATGTCATAGGTGTTGTACGGATCCTTGATCTTCCGGAGATCGTCGACCGCACCGAGATCCAGTCTGCTCTGGCTCTTGATGTAGTTGACCGTGGAGTCGAACTCAAGACGTCCGACGGTTTCCGTGTTCTCCGGCTGGAGGCGGTTGTAGACGACGCGCGCGACCTTGTCGAAGTCGTGCTTGAACTTGCCTTCCGCCTGGACGAGGCTCGCGACCGTGATCAGCTGGAGCGGTGATTTCAGTCCGAGCTTCTCGGCCTCGCCCTTGAGGTCCTGCTTGCCGTATTCGGCATTGGCGCGGGCGACCATCTTCTTGAGGACGGCCTCGGGCTTCATTCCCTTGGCGACCGGATAGCTCGCGGGGAAGAGGAAACCCTCCAGCGGGTCCTTGACGTCGTTGTTGTCATTCGCCCACGTCGGCAGACCGAGGTTCTTCGCCTCCGCCTTGGCGACAGCGGCGGTCTCGCCCTTCTTGAGTTCGAGCCGCTTGTCGATCTGCTCATAGACCCAGACATTGCGCTTGCCCTCGGGAATGACCAGCGCGTTTCGGCTGCTCGGGCTGAGCATGGTCTTCACCGCGTTCGCCGCGGACATTTTCTTGCTGAGCCGGTAGACGCCCGCCTGAATGGTATTTCCCTTGGGATTCGCCTGCTGCGCGGAGACAAAGGCGCGCTGGCTCTTCACCACGCCCTTCTTCACCAGGAGTGCGGCGATCTCATAACCACCCGCCCCCTGTGGAACCTCCACCTCCACGGAACCCGATCCGGTACCGGCGAAATCCGGCGGCGGGCCGAATTTCGTCTGCCAGTACTGGTAGCCGACATAGCCGACGCCACCGACACCGCCGACCAGTACCGCGGCCACCACCACGCAGGCGACGCCGTTGCGGCCCTTCTTCTTCGTCTTGCCGCGACGGTCTCTGCCGCCGCCCCGGCGGCCCTCGCCCGGTTCGGCGTCCTCGTCGTCACCGCCGTCACCGGTGAAGAAGGGGTGGGTCTCCTTCTGCTGCTCGCCCTCCCAGCCGTCACCCTGATCGGGCGCGGGCTCCGGCTCGACGCGTCGCTGAGCGGGCGGCTGCGGAGGCGGATACGCGTCGGGGGTGGCGTAGTAATCCTGGTTGTCGCCATAGCCGGCGGGCTGGTGCGAGTCGTAGGACGTCCCGGGCTGTCCGCCGTACGGCATGGTGGCCTGCTGGCCGTTGTCCCAACTGCCGTTGTACTGCGGGTCGTTGTACTGAGGCTGCGGATGCTGCTGATGGGACTGCCGCGCCTGCTGCGCATGCTGCTGATGGGCATGCTGCTGCGGCTGCTGGGCATGCTGCTGATGGGGGTGCTGCTGCTGTCCGCCGTACTGCTGCGCCTGGTGGGACTGCTGCGGCTCACCGTACTGGGGGTTGTGGTACTGCTGGCCGTCGTACTGCGGCTGCCCCTCGTAGTGCGGCTGCCCACCTGACTGGTGGTACTGCTGCTGGTACGGGTCCTGACCACCCCCGTACGGTGCCTGCCCCTGCGGGTGCGGCTGCTGCGCGTACTGCTGCTGAGGCTGCCCGGCATAGGGAGCGCTGCCGTCGGTGGCCTGCTGTGCCGCCCACCCCTGGTCCCCGTACAAGGGGTCCCCTGGGTGCCACGGTTCGGAGCCGGAGCCCCGGCCATAGTCAGTCATCGATCCCCTAGAGCCGCGAGACGATGACCGCGGAGCGCCGTGGCACCGCGTCCGTTTCGCCTCTTTGCTGTGCGCCGGCTGTTCGAACACTGGCGCATCGCGCGGAACGTTACCGTATCGCGATCAGATGACCACTTCGACGCCCTCGCCGGGAGGATTACCTGATACCCGTTCGGCCTCAAGCGCGCTCTGGAGAATGACGACCGCCGCCACTTGGTCGATCACGGACCGGCCTTTCTTCGCTTTCACGCCCGAGGCGCGCAGGCCCTGACTGGCCGTCACTGTGCTCATCCGCTCATCGACCAGTCGTACGGGCAGCGGTGCGATGGACCGCGCCATCTCCTCGGCGAACGTACGTACCTTTACCGCGGCCGGACCCTCGCCCCCGTTGAGGGAGCGCGGGAGCCCGATCAGCACCTCGATCGGTTCGTACTCCTCGACGATCTGGCGCAGCCGCCGGTGGGCGGCCGGGACATCGCGTCCCGGCACGGTCTCCACCGGCGTGGCGAGGATCCCGTCGGGATCGCACGAGGCGACCCCGATCCGGGCGTCCCCGACATCGATCGCCAGCCGGCGTCCGCGTCGCATACGACGTCAGGCCGTCTCGGCGACGAGGCGTTCCACGGCGGCGACGGCGTCCCCGATGGCGTTCGGGTTCTGACCGCCGCCCTGGGCGACGTCCGGCTTGCCGCCACCGCCGCCGCCGAGGGTCTTGGCGGCGGTACGGACCAGGTCACCGGCCTTGAGACCGCGTCCTCGGGCGGCCTCGTTGGTGGCGATGACCGTCAGCGGGCGCCCGTTGGCCGTGGTGAACAGCGCCACGACGACCGGCCGGTCGCCCTGGATACGGCCCCGGACATCGAGGACCAGCTTGCGCAGATCGTCGGCCGAGGTGCCGTCCGGGACCTGTCCGGTGACCAGCGCCGTGCCCCGTACGTCCTTGGCGCTCTCGGCGAGTCCGGCGGCGGCGGCGAGCACCTTCTCCGCGCGGAACTTCTCGATCTCCTTCTCGGCGTCCTTCAGCTTGGCCAGCATGCCGGAGATCTTCTCGGGCAGTTCCTCGGAACGGCCCTTGACCAGCTCCTGGAGCTGGGCGACGACGGTGTGCTCCTTGGCGAGGAAGTTGTAGGCGTCCACGCCGACCAGAGCCTCGATACGCCGTACCCCGGAGCCGATCGACGACTCGCCGAGCAGCTTCACCAGACCCAGCTGGGCGGTGTTGTGGACATGCGTACCGCCGCACAGCTCCTTGGAGAAGTCGCCGATGGTGACGACACGGACCCGCTCGCCGTACTTCTCGCCGAACTCGGCGATGGCGCCCTGCTTCTTGGCCTCGTCGATCGACATGACCTCGGCCTGCACATCCAGCTCGCGGGCCAGGACCTCATTGATCTTCTGCTCGACATCGAGGAGGACCGTGCCGGGTACGGCGGCGGGCGAACCGAAGTCGAAGCGGAAGCGGCCCGGCGAGTTCTCCGAGCCGGCCTGGGCGGCCGTCGGGCCGAGGGCATCACGCAGGGCCTGGTGGGTGAGGTGCGTGGCGCTGTGGGCGCGGGCGATGGCGCGGCGGCGGTTGATGTCGATGGCGGCGTAGGCGGAGGAGCCCACCGTCACCTCGCCGACCTGCACGGAACCCTTGTGCACGGAGACACCGGGAACCGGCTGCTGGACATCGCGGACCTGGATGACGGCTCCGGTGTCGAGCTTGATCCGGCCCTGGTCGGCGAGCTGGCCACCACCCTCGGCATAGAAGGGCGTGCGGTCGAGGACGATCTCGACCTCGTCGCCCTCGGTGGCGGCGGGCGAGGGCACACCGTCGACGAGCAGACCGACGATGGTCGACTCGCCCGCGGTGGAGGTGTAGCCGGTGAACTCCGTGGAACCGCTGCTGTCGGCGACGGCGCGGTAGGCGGAGAGGTCGGCGTGGCCGGACTTCTTGGCCTTGGCATCGGCCTTGGCCCGCTCCCGCTGCTCCTTCATGAGCCGCCGGAAGCCGTCCTCGTCCACGGAGAGGCCCTGTTCGGCGGCCATCTCCAGGGTGAGGTCGATCGGGAAGCCCCAGGTGTCATGGAGCAGGAACGCCTTGTCGCCGGAGAGAACCCGTCCGCCGGCGGACTTGGTCTCGGTGACGGCGGTGTCGAGGATGTTCGTGCCGCCCTTGAGGGCCTTGAGGAAGGCGGCCTCCTCGGCGAGGGCCACGGTCTCGATGCGCTTGCGGTCGGTCTCCAGCTCCGGGTACTGCTCGCCCATGGTCTTGATGACCACGTCGATCAGATCGGCGACGACCGGTTCGGTGGCGCCGAGGAGCCGCATATTGCGGATGGCGCGGCGCATGATGCGGCGCAGCACATAACCGCGGCCTTCGTTGCCCGGGGTGACACCGTCACCGATGAGCATGGCGGACGTACGGATGTGGTCGGCGACCACCCGCAGGGAGACGTCCGAGCCGTGGTCGGCGCCGTAGCGCACCCCGGTCAGCTCGGTGGCCTTGTCCATGACGACGCGCAGGGTGTCGGTCTCGTACATGTTCTGTACGCCCTGGAGGATCATGGCGAGACGTTCGAGGCCGAGACCGGTGTCGATGTTCTTGGACGGCAGCTCACCGAGGATCTCGAAGTCCTCCTTGCCGGTCCCCTCACCGCGCTCGAACTCCATGAAGACCAGGTTCCAGATCTCCACATAGCGCTCGTCGTTGACGGCGGGGCCGCCCTCGATCCCGAATTCGGGGCCGCGATCGTAGTTGATCTCCGAGCAGGGGCCGCAAGGGCCCGGCACGCCCATGGACCAGTAGTTGTCCTTCTTGCCCAGGCGCTGGATGCGCTCGGCCGGTACGCCGATCTTCTCGCGCCAGATCTGCTCGGCCTCGTCGTCGTCGAGGTAGACGGTGATCCACAGGCGCTCCGGGTCGAGCCCGTAACCGCCGTCCGCCACGGAGCTGGTGAGCAGCTCCCAGGCGTAGGTGATCGCGCCTTCCTTGAAGTAGTCGCCGAAGGAGAAGTTGCCGCACATCTGGAAGAACGTGCCGTGCCGGGTGGTCTTGCCGACCTCTTCGATGTCCGGTGTGCGCACGCACTTCTGCACGCTGGTGGCGCGCGGGTGCGGCGGCTTGACCTCGCCGAGGAAGTACGGCTTGAAGGGCACCATGCCCGCCGGGACCAGCAGCAGAGTCGGGTCGTCCGCGATGAGCGACGCCGAAGGGACGACGGTGTGACCGCGCTCCTCGAAGAAGCTCAGCCAGCGGCGACGAATTTCAGCCGACTCCATCAGTGGTCCTCATTCCGGTTGTGCGAGTCGTAGTGACGCGGGTGGTGGTTCTGAATGGCGGCGAGGCGCCGGGGGGCGGGGAGCGCGGGGTCGGCGGGTGCTTCGAGGCCGAGGGCCTCGCCCAGCTCCGCCTCGCGCCGCACCATTCCGGCCCTGACGTCAACAGCGAATTCCCTGACTTTGTGCCCGGCGTCGATCGCCTTGTTCGCGGCCTGGGCGGCAAGGCTCTCCGGGGTCAGCTGCTTGAGCTTGCGGTGGACCTTGGTGGTGGCCCAGACGCCGGCTGCCGCGCCCGCGGTGAACCAGAACGTACGGCGGAACATCGCTGCGTCAGCCCTTCTTCTTCCTGCGCCGGGCGGACGGCAGCGTGCGCCCGGCGATGACCGTGCGCCGGACGGCCGGCTCGGGCGCCGTGCCGGTGCCCGGTGCCGCTCGGCGCCCGAGCGCCTGGCGTACGCCGTAGCCGAATGCCGCGACCTTGACCAGCGGTCCGCCGAAGGTCGAGGCGACCGTCGTGGAGAGCGCCGAGGCGTTGGAGGTGACTTCCTGGACGTCCGTCGCGATGGCGTCCACGCGGTCGAGCTGGGTCTGCGCGGAGCGGACCGTCGCCGACGCGTCCGCCAGCAGCGGCACGGCCTGTTCGGTCACCTCCGCCACCAGTCTGGTGGTCGCCTTGAGCGTCTGAGCCAGCCTCACCAGCACCACGGCCAGGAAGGAGACCAGGATGGCCCAGAACACGGCCACCAGGATCCCGGCAACCTCTCCACCGGTCACGCCGCACCGCTCCCTGATCGTCGACGGTCATCTGGAAAGCGACTGGAAAGTCGTCCTCCGACCCTATCGCGCCGGGGGTCGCGTCCCGTACCGCATTAACGACGCCCAGGGTGGCGTTCAGCGAGAAAGATTGTACGGAGTGCGGCCAGTTGAGTACTCTGCGTGTCCCATGCGACGCCCCTTTCGCTCCGGCCCTCCGTCGGCCGTGCCCGCCCCGGCTCCGGGCAATCTCCCCGCTGAGCTGAACCGCTTCGTGGGGCGCGCCGACGAGCTGGCCGCTCTGACACGGCATCTCGGGCAGTCCCGGCTGGTCACGGTGGTGGGGGTGGGCGGAGTCGGCAAGACCCGGCTGGCGCTGAAGGCGGCCGACGCGCTGAAGAAACGCTACTGCGATGGCATCTGGCTCGTCGAACTCTCCGCGCTCCGCGACCCCGAACTCCTCGAACACGCGCTGGTGGAGGCGCTCGGACTGACGGACCACAGCAGCAGGCCCACGCGCCGGGTGCTCGCCGGTCATCTCGCCACCCGTCAACTGCTGCTGGTCATCGACGGGTTCGAGCAGCTTGTCGACGCCTGCGCCACGCTCGTACGGGAACTGCTGCTCAGGGCACCGGAGTTACGGGTGCTCGCGGTCGGCAGACGCCCGCTCCGGGTGGACGGTGAGCTCACCTTCTCCCTCACCCCGATGACGGAGACGGACGCGATCCGGCTCTTCACGGAACGGGCCGCCGCCGTATCGCCCGGCCCTCGGCCGGCCGACGCCCCATCCGCCGCGGTACAGGAGCTGTGCCGGCGCCTCGACGGGATCCCGCTCGCACTGGAACTGGCGGCCGGACGGCTCCATGTCCTCTCCGTCGAGCAGATCCTCGACCGCGTCGGGGACCGCTTCCGGGTGCTCACCGACGGCAGACGGGGCGCACCGCCGCGCCATCAGACACTCAGGACCGCGATCGGCTGGAGCCACGAGCTGTGCACCCCGGCCGAACGGCTGCTGTGGGCACGGCTGTCGGTCTTCGCCGGACCGTTCGATCTGGAGGCGGCCGAGTATGTGTGCGGCGGACCGGAACTGCCGGACGAAGAGGTCCTGGACGTCCTCGCCGAGCTGATCTCGCAGTCCCTCGTCGTCCGCGAGGAGAGCCCGGCGGGTACGCGCTACCGGATGCTGGACACCGTCAGGGCGTACGGCGCCGAGTGGCTGGAGGCCCTGGAGGACACCGACCGGATGCGCCGGCGGCACCGCGACTGGTACATGGGGCTGGCGACCTGGTACGAGCTGGACTGGTTCAGCCCGCGCCAGTCCGATGTGGCGGCCGGTACGGAGAGCGCGCTGCCCAATCTGCGCGCGGCGCTCGAACTGTGTCTGGAGAGTCCCGAAGAAGCGCATCTGGGCCAGCATCTGGCGGGCACGCTCTGGTTCTACTGGGCGGGATGCGGCCGACTGACCGAAGGGCGGCACTGGCTGGTCCGGGCCCTCGCACTGGACACCCCGTACGACGAGTCACGGCTCAAGGCCCTGTGGGTACTCGGCTATGTGGCGGTTCTCCAGGGGGACAGCACGGCCGCGGTGGGCGCCCTGCACGAGTGCCGGGAGGAGGCCGCCCGTACCGGCAACGCGCTGGCGCGCGCCTATGCCGTGCACCGGCTGGGCTGTCAGGCGCTGCTCACCGATGACATGCCGCGCGCCGAACGGCTGTTGCGCTCGGCGCTCGACGCGTACCGGGAACTCGGCGAGCTGAACAGCAATGTGCTGATGGGCCAGGTCGAGCTGGCCATGTCGCTGATCTTCCAGGGCGATCTGGAGGGGGCCGTCGCCCTGTGTGCGGAGGTCCGCGAGATCTGCGAGGACAGCGGTGAGCGCTGGACCCGGGCGTACGCGCTGTATGTGCTGGCCTACGGGGCCTGGACGCGCGACGCGCACGCCGAGGCGCGCGCGCTGGTCACGGAGTCGATCACCATCCACCATGGGTTCAACGATCTGGTGGGTCTGGTGCTGTCCGTCGAACTGATAGCGCTGGTGACGGCGAGCGAGGGCGATCCGGCGGAGGCCGCGGTGCTCCAGGGGGCCGCGAACCGGCTGTGGGAGTCGGTCGGTCCGAAGCTGTTCGACTCCGGTTTCTTCGGTGCGCCGCGCGCGCTGTGCGAGCGGCGCGCGAGCGAGGCGCTGGGTACGGAGCGGTACGCGGCGTACGAGGACGAAGGGCTCGGGCTGTCGATGAGCGCGGCGGTGGAGCGGGCGCTCACCGAGCGGCGGCCGGCCGCCGCGCCGCCGCATCAACCGGAGGCGTCCCGGCGGCGGGCCCGGAGAACGCGGAAGCCCGCCGGCTCCCCCACCGCACGGGGCGGGGAAGCGGCGGGCCGAGACGCCTGAAGCCGGGTGGTGTCCGGGTCAGCGGGCGTAGTACTCGACGACCAGCTGCTCGTCGCAGATGACCGGGATCTCCTTGCGCTGCGGGTCACGGTCCAGGCGGAACGCCAGGGCCTTCAGGTTGACCTGCAGGTAGCGCGGGGTCTCGCCGTCGGTGTCGTAGCCACCCTCGCGCGCGACCTGGAAGGGGACCTTCTCGCGGCTGCGCTCGCGGACCATCACGACGTCGTCGGGACGGACACGGAACGACGGCTTGTCGACCTTGCCACCGTTGACCTCGATGTGGCCGTGCACGACCATCTGGCGGGCCTGGTAGATGGTGCGGGCGATACCCGACCGCAGGACGAGCGCGTCGAGGCGGCGCTCCAGCTCGACGACCAGGGCCTCGCCCGTCTTGCCCTCGGCCTTGCGGGCGCGGTCGTAGGCGCGGGCCATCTGGCGCTCGCTGATGTCGTACTGGGCGCGCAGGCGCTGCTTCTCCAGCAGACGGACCTTGTAGTCACTGTTCTGCTTGCGTCCACGGCCGTGCTCGCCCGGCGGGTAGGGACGGGCCTCGAAGTACTTGACGGCCTTCGGCGTCAGCGCGATACCGAGCGCGCGAGACTTCTTGACCTTGGGACGCGACTGGTTAGGCACGTTCTCCAGACCTCCGTTGTAGGTTAGGTTAGGCTCACCTTACTTAAGGAGATCGCATGTCTCGCCCTGGGAACACCACGCGCATCACAGACAGCCTCGGCGCACAGAGCGACGATTCGACGGAGGTCCGATCAGCTCATGGTCAGCCGCGTCCCAGCGGGCTTGAAATCGATCGGATGCCGTCAGCAGCCGAGCGCACACGAACTCTCGTACAGAGTACATGCTCGGCAGTACTGATCATTCCGGGCCTGGACGGGGCCAAGCCCTACCAGCTGATGCCCGACACCCGGAGCGTCGGACCGGACGGTGAGGTGTTCCTCGCGTTCCCCGCCGACTCCCCCGCCGTGCGCGCCGCGACCCACGCGCAGGACGACGAGCTGACCGCGGTGCTGGAGATCACGGACGTCGCGCCCGTGTCCGTACCCCACCGTATCCGGGGACGGGCCTGGCTCTCCGGCTGGCTCACCCGCGCACCGGGCGGGGCGGAGCCCGGGCTGATGACGCTGCGTCTGGAGGTCGGCGAGGCGTGTGTGGACGATCTCTGGGGCGCGGAAACGGTGGAGCCGGAGGACTTCGCGACGGCCGCGGCCGATCCGCTGGTGGAGCACGAGGCGGAGTTGCTCCAGCATCTGCACTCCGCCCACAGCGCGGAGGTCCAGTCGCTGCGCGGGCTGCTCGGCGAGCGGGCCGGGGACTCCTCGGCGGCCGGGACCGCCACCGGAACCATCGCCGGGACGCCCGGAACCGTCGCCGTACCTGTCGCGCTCGACCGCTTCGGGCTACGGGTGCGCTTCACCGGAGTGCGGTGCTTCGACGCCCGCTTCGACTTCCCCGAACCGGTGCGGAACGTCAACGAGCTGCGGTACGCGATGCACACGCTCTTCGACGCGGCCGCCGGATAGCCGGCTCAGGCGCCGTCCCCGCGCAGCCGCTCGCGCACCTTGTCGACCACATCGGCGTAGCGCGCCTCCGCGCCGTACCGCGTGGGCTCGTAGTAACGCCTGCCCCGCACCTCGTCCGGGAGGTACTGCTGGGCCGCGATCGCGCCCGGCACATCGTGCGGATAGATATAGCCCTGGGCATGGCCGAGCTTGGCCGCGCCCTTGTAGTGGCCGTCGCGCAGATGCGCGGGGACCGGCCCCGCCAGCCCCTTCTTCACATCCTCCAGGGCGGCGGAGATGGCGGTCGTGGCCGCGTTCGACTTGGGGGCCAGCGCCAGCGCGATGGTGGCATGGCTCAGGGTGAGAGCGGCCTCCGGGAAACCGATCATGGCCACGGCCTGGGCGGCGGCGACCGCTATCGGCAGGGCGGTCGGATCGGCCAGACCGATGTCCTCGCTCGCCGAGATCATCAGCCGTCTGGCGATGAACCGGGGGTCCTCCCCCGCCTCGATCATCCGGGCCAGATAGTGCAGCGCCGCGTCCACGTCGGAGCCCCGGATGGATTTGATGAGCGCGCTCGCCACGTCGTAGTGCTGATCGCCCTCACGGTCGTAGGCCACCGCCGCCCGGTCGACGGTCTCCTCCACGGTCCTGAGGCTGATCTCCTTCTCGCTCTTGTCGATCGCCGCGCCGGCCGCCGCCTCCAGCGCCGTCAGCGCGCGCCGGGCGTCGCCGCCCGCGATCCGCAGCAGATGCGCTTCGGCGTCGTCGGGGAGCGTGACCGCGCCGCCGAGGCCGCGCTCCTCGGCGAGCGCCCGCCGCAGCAGAGCGCGCAGATCGTCGTCGGTGAGCGGCTCCAGCGTGAGCAGCAGGGAGCGCGAGAGCAGCGGGGAGATCACCGAGAAATACGGATTCTCGGTGGTGGCGGCGATGAGGGTGACCCAGCGGTTCTCGACTGCGGGCAGCAGGGAGTCCTGCTGGGCCTTGCTGAAGCGGTGGATCTCGTCGAGGAAGAGGACGGTCTCCTTGCCGAAGCCACCGGAGGCGCGGCGGGCCCCGTCGATGACGGCCCTGACCTCTTTGACGCCCGCGGTGATCGCGGACAGCTCGACGAACCGCTTGTTGGTCGCCTTGGAGACGACATACGCGAGGGTCGTCTTGCCCGTGCCCGGCGGGCCCCAGAGGATCACGGACGAAGGACCGGCGGGGCCGCCGTTGCCCTCACCCACCAGTCTCCGCAGCGGGGAACCCGGCTTCAGCAGATGACTCTGGCCGACGACTTCGTCGAGGACGCGCGGGCGCATCCGGACGGCCAGAGGGCTGCTGGACGGGTCCTTCTCCTGGCGGTCTTCCGCCGCTGCGGTAAAGAGGTCGGGCTCCACGCGTGAAGCCTATGCCAGACCACTGACAGCGCCGTCGCCGTCGGGGATCCGGCCCGCCTCCGGCGACCTCAGCCGGTCCAGAAGTCCCACCAGCGGGTCAGGATGAGCATCCCGATGATCCCGATGTGCAGCACCGGCAGCACCCACGTGAACTCGCTCAGGAAACCGCGCAGCCAGGACGGCGCGGGCAGTACGCCCCGGCGGATGTTGTGGGACGTCACGTACCAGAACATCAGGATCGTGGCGACCCAGGCCAGGCAGCACCACAGGCAGAGCGAGTTGATGGTGTACAGCGACTGGTACTGGAGCCAGGTGCAGAATCCGACCCCGAAGAGGGTGCCCGCGTTGAGCCCGAGCCAGAACCAGCGCCGGTAGCGGGCCCCGGCGAGCAGTCCGACCCCGATGAAGATCACCACGGCGTAGGTGACGAGTCCGAGCATCGGGTTCGGGAAGCCGAAGGCCGACGCCTGGTCGCTCTTCATGATGTTGCCGCAGGAGACCACCGGGTTCAGGCTGCAACCGGGGGTGAAGTTCGGGTCCTCCAGCAGCTTGAACTTGTCGAGAGTGATCACCCAGGCGGCCAGCAGCCCCGCCGCACCCGTGATGACCAGCAGGAGCGCGAACGCACGGCTGCCGCCGACCGTGCCCGTGGCCGTCCCCTCCTCCCGTTCCGAGGAGACGTCGTCCACCACTGCTCTCGTCATCATCGCTGTTCCCAACACTCAGGGAGTTCCCGTACCCAGGGACCCACGGGGCAGCCTCATTGTGCCGCACGGCCCCCGTGGCCCACCGTTCGCCCGGCATAAAGAGAGCGGGGCCCGGACGGTCTCCGCCCAGGCCCCGCACCGACTACGCGCGGTCAGCCGAGCCGCTGTGTCAGCTCCGTCACCAGGCCGTCGAGAGCCACCGCCGACTGCTCGCCGCTCTCCATGTCCTTGAGCTGCGCGACACCCTCCGCGAGATCGCGCTCGCCCGCGACGATCGTGAAGCGGGCACCGGACCTGTTGGCGTTCTTCATGGCGCCCTTGAGTCCCTTCGCGCCGTACGAGAAGTCCGCGGGGATCCCGGCCTTGCGCAGCTCGGTGACGACGGCGAACAGCCGCCGCCGCGCCTCCTCGCCGAGCGGCACCGCGAAGACACTGGTGGCGTTCGGGAGGTCGAGCTCGATCCCCTCGGCCTCCAGCGCCAGCACCGTACGGTCC
Organism: Streptomyces sp. NPDC051662; assembly: GCF_040681655.1. Lineage (NCBI taxonomy): Bacteria > Bacillati > Actinomycetota > Actinomycetes > Kitasatosporales > Streptomycetaceae > Streptomyces > Streptomyces sp. NPDC051662. The sequence continues at coordinate 309,252 of NZ_JBFAZD010000005.1, read as the reverse complement.
ACGCCGAGCGCCCAGCCGACCGACGGGAGGGCCGGGCCGCCGATCATCTCGGAGAGCCCGTCGTAACGGCCGCCGCCGCCCACCGCGGACTGCGCGCCGAGCCCGTCGTGGACGAACTCGAAGGTGGTCCTGGTGTAGTAGTCGAGACCGCGTACGAGCTTCTCGTCGTCCTCGTACGCCACCCCGGCGGCCGTCAGCAGCTCGCGCACTTCCTCGTGGTACGCCTTGCACGCGTCGCAGAGATAGTCGCGCAGCATCGGCGCCCCGACGAGCTGCTTCTGTACGTCGGCGCGCTTGTCGTCGAGCACCCGCAGCGGGTTGATCTCGATGCGCCGGCGCGTGTCCTCGTCCAGGTCGAGCCCGCGCAGGAAGCCCTGGAGCGCCTCGCGGTAGACGGGGCGGCACTCCTTGTCACCCAGCGAGTTGAGCAGGATACGGAAGTCGCGCAGCCCCAGGGAGCGGTACGCCTGGTCGGCCAGGATGATCAGTTCGGCGTCCAGCGCGGGGTCCTCCGTGCCGATCGCCTCCGCCCCGACCTGCGAGAAGTGACGGTAGCGGCCCTTCTGCGGGCGCTCGTAGCGGTAGTACGAGCCGGAGTACCAGAGCTTGACCGGCAGATTCCCGGCCTTGTGCAGATTGGCCTCCAGCGCGGCGCGCAGCACGGACGCGGTGCCTTCGGGGCGCAGCGCCAGCTTGTCGCCGCCCTTGGTCTCGAAGGCGTACATCTCCTTGGAGACGATGTCGGTGGACTCACCGACCCCGCGCGCGAACAGCTCGACGTTCTCGAAACCGGGCGTTTCGACATAGCCGTAGCCGGAGTTCCTCAGCGGCGCCGAGATGGCCTCGCGCACCGCGAGATAGACCGCCGAGGCGGGCGGGATCAGATCGTAGGTGCCCTTGGGGGCCTGGAAGGTGCTCATGGAGATCGGTGCTTCACATTCCTCGTCGCGGTGCGGCGGTCGGGCCGCTTCCGTGGCCGGCGGCCAGTTCCCTGAGATAGGGGTTGGTGGCGCGCTCGCGGCCGATGGTCGTCTGGGGGCCGTGTCCGGACAGCACCACGGTCGAATCGTCGAGCGGCAGGCACACCCGTGCCAGCGACTCCGTCATCTCGGCGTGGTCGCCGCCGGGCAGATCGGTGCGTCCGATGGAGCCGGCGAAGAGCAGGTCGCCCGAGAAGAGGACCGGCGGGACATCCGCGCCACCGACCGCCTCGGGCGTTCCGTACGTCACCGACCCCTTGGTATGGCCCGGCGCGTGCGCGACGGTGAACTCCAGGCCCGCCAGCGCCAGTTGCGCGCCGTCAGTCAGCTCCTTGACCTCGTCCGGCTCCCCCACGGTCAGCTCGCCCATCAGCGGCATCCCGATCGAGCGGCCGAGCGCCTTCTCGGGGTCGCTCATCATGTAACGGTCCGCGGGGTGGATCCATGCCGGTACGTCATGTGCCCCGCACACGGGGACGACCGAGGCGACATGGTCGATGTGTCCATGGGTCAGGATGACGGCGACGGGCTTGAGCCGGTGTTTGCGCACCGCGTCCTCAACACCCTGAGCGGCCTGGTGGCCCGGGTCGATGATCACGCACTCCTCGCCCGCGGCGGGGGCGACCAGATAGCAATTGGTCCCCCAGGCCCCGGCGGGGAACCCGGCAATGAGCACGATCGTCCTTATATGTCGTCCGTCGGGAGAATGCAGCAGTTCAGAGACTACCGGCGGTCCTCAATCCACAGCGAACCCATATCCACAGCGAACCCATATACCGTACGGGCTCGGGCCTGTCTGGCAGGCCCTGAAGCAGGCCGGACAGATCACACACAGATACGAGGAGTGGACCCGGTGGTCAACAGCGATCAGCGGCGGCGCCAGCTCGCCCGGGAGAAGTTCGAGCGGCAGCAGCAGCGCCGGACGGAGGCCCGGCAGAAGGCGAAGCGCCGCAATGTCATCATCGCGTCGGTGCTGGCCGTGGTGGTGCTCGCGGGAGCCGCGGCGTACGCCTCGGTCGGCCTGTCGGACGGCGACAGCAGCGACAAGGCCGCCAGTCCGGAATCGAGCGCCTCGGCCCCCGCCTCGCCCTCGCCGAGCGAGAGCAGCGAGCCCGAGCCGAAGATGACCATCGACAAGAACGCCACGTACACGATGGCGCTCAAGACGAGCCAGGGCGACATCTCCATCGCGATGGACGCCAAGAAGACACCGCACACGGTGAACTCGTTCAAGGCGCTCGCGGACAAGAAGTACTTCGACGACACGAAGTGTCACCGGCTGACCACCGAGGGCATCTTCGTGCTCCAGTGCGGCGATCCCAAGGGCGACGGCACCGGCGGTCCTGGCTACACGATCGAGGACGAGAATCTGACGGCTCTGGGCAAGGCGGGCGCCGACGGCTCGGTCACGTACCCGGCGGGGACGGTCGCGATGGCCAATACCGGCCAGCCGCACACCGGCGGCAGCCAGTTCTTCCTGGTCTACAAGGACACCAAACTCCCGCCCAGCTACACGCCGTTCGGGACCATGGACGACGCCGGTCTGAAGACGGTGGAAGCCGTGGCGAAGGCCGGAGTGGACGGCGGCACGGGCGACGGCGCCCCCAAGAAGACCGTCACCGTGGAGAAGGGCACGGTCGACAAGGCGTGACCCTGTGAATTTCGGCCGTGCTGAGTGCGGACAGCCGGGCGGCCGGTCGCCTAGATTGGCGTTGTGCAGGGCGGGCGCAGCCCGTCCCAGGAAACTGTGGATGATGCCCGGGGGCCACACCCCTCATGGACATCAGGTGGAGGAGGCGCTGTGAGCAGCGACCCGTGGGGCCGTGTCGATGAGACGGGCACCGTGTACGTGCGTACGGCCGACGGCGAACAGGTCGTCGGATCGTGGCAGGCTGGCTCTCCGGAGGAGGCTCTGGCCTATTTCGAGCGCAAGTACGAGGGCCTGGTTGTCGAGATCGGCCTCCTCGAACGGCGGGTGAAGACCACCGATCTGTCCTCGAAGGATGCGACGACGGCGATCGAGCATCTGCGTGGCCAGGTCGACGAGCACCACGCCGTGGGCGATCTCGAAGCGCTGCGCAAGCGGCTCGACGCACTGGTGGCGACGGTCGATTCGCGCCGTGAGGAGCGCAAGGCGCAGCGGGCGAAGCAGACCGACGAGGCGCGCCACGCCAAGGAGGCGCTGGTCACCGAGGCGGAGGAGCTGGCGCAGAGCGACCAGTGGCGGTCGGCCGGTGAGCGGCTGCGGGCGCTGGTGGACACCTGGAAGGGCCTGCCGAGGCTGGACCGGAAGTCCGACGACGAACTGTGGCACCGCTTCTCGCACGCCCGTTCCGCGTTCTCCAAGCGCCGCAAGGCCCACTTCGCCGCGCTCGACGCGCAGCGCGAGGACGCCCGTAAGGCCAAGGAGAAGCTGGTCGCGGAGGCCGAATCGCTGTCCGGCTCCACCGACTGGGGCGGTACGGCCGCCCGCTACCGCGAGCTGATGACCGAGTGGAAGGCGGCGGGCCGCGCCCAGCGCGAGGCCGAGGACGATCTGTGGAACCGCTTCCGCGGCGCCCAGGACGTCTTCTTCGCCGCGCGCGGGGAGGTCTTCGCCGAGCGGGACGCCGAGCAGACCGAGAACCTCAAGATCAAGGAGGATCTCGCGACCGAGGCCGAGCGGCTGATGCCGGTCACCGACCTCAAGGCGGCCAGGGCCGCGTTCCGGGCGCTCAACGAGCGCTGGGAGGCCGTCGGCCATGTACCGCGTGACGCCAGGCCCAAGGTCGAGGGCCGGATGCACGCGGTGGAGCGGGCGCTTCAGGAGTCCGAGGAGAACGAGTGGCGCCGGACGAACCCGGAGGCACGGGCGCGTGCCGCGGGTCTGACGGGTCAGCTCCAGGGCGCGGTGGACAAGCTGCGTACGCAGATCGACGCGGCGCGCGCGGCGGGCAACAACGCCAAGGCGGACAAGCTCGTCAAGGAGCTGGAGGGCCGGCAGGCCCTGCTGGACCAGGCCCTGAAGGGTCTCCAGGAGTTCGGCGGCTGACCTGACCGCTCGGCTCTCGTCCGACAAGCGAAGGGGCTCCCCGCGTCCACCGCGGGGAGCCCCTTCGCTGTCAGTCGCGGCTTACGGTCTGCGCGCGGAGGTGACCCGGTAGACGTCGTAGACGCCCTCCACGCCCCGTACCGCCTTCAGTACGTGTCCCAGGTGCTTCGGGTCGCCCATCTCGAAGGTGAAACGGGAGGTGGCGACCCGGTCGCGGGAGGTCTGGACGGCCGCGGACAGGATGTTCACATGCTGGTCGGACAGGACACGGGTGACATCCGACAGCAGCCGGGAGCGGTCCAGCGCCTCGACCTGGATGGCGACCAGGAAGACCGACGACTGGGTCGGCGCCCACTCGACTTCGAGGATCCGCTCGGGCTGCTGGGAGAGCGAGTCGACATTGACGCAGTCGGCGCGGTGCACCGAGACTCCACTGCCGCGCGTGACGAAGCCGATGATCGGGTCGCCCGGGACCGGCGTACAGCAGCGGGCGAGCTTGACCCAGACGTCCTCGACGCCCTTGACGACCACCCCGGGGTCGGCGTTGGCGCGGCGCTTGCCGCGGCCGTGCGAGGGCGGCGCGCTCTCGGCGATGTCCTCGTTGGCCGCCTCCTCGCCGCCGAGGGCCTGCACGAGCTTCTGTACGACGCCCTGCGCGGCCACATGGCCCTCGCCGATCGCCGCGTACAGGGACGAGATGTCGGGATAGCGCATCTCGTGCGCGAGCGTGACGAGCGAGTCGCCGGTGAGGATCCGCTGGATCGGCAGGTTCTGTTTGCGCATGGCCCGCGCGATGGCGTCCTTGCCCTGCTCGATCGCCTCGTCGCGGCGCTCCTTGGAGAACCAGGCGCGGATCTTGTTCCTGGCCCTCGGCGACTTGACGAAGCCGAGCCAGTCGCGCGAGGGGCCCGCCCCGGACGCCTTGGAGGTGAAGACCTCCACCAGATCGCCGTTGTCCAGCGTCGATTCGAGAGGTACGAGCCGCCCGTTGACCCGGGCTCCTATGGTGCGATGGCCGACTTCGGTGTGTACGGCGTACGCGAAGTCGACGGGGGTGGCACCGGCGGGCAGCGCTATGACATCGCCCTTGGGTGTGAAGACGAAGACCTCGTTGCGGGACAGGTCGAAGCGGAGCGACTCCAGGAACTCGCTGGGGTCCTCGGTCTCCTTCTGCCAGTCCAGCAGCTGGCGCAGCCACGCCATGTCGTTGACGGTGTCCTGGCCGGCGCCCTTGCCCGCGTTCCTGGGCACGTCCGTACGCACCTTGGAGGCGCCCGCGACGGCCTCCTGCTTGTACTTCCAGTGCGCGGCGATGCCGTACTCCGCGCGACGGTGCATGTCGAACGTACGGATCTGGAGCTCGACGGGCTTGCCGTTGGGTCCGATGACCGTCGTGTGCAGCGACTGGTACATGTTGAACTTGGGCATCGCGATGTAGTCCTTGAACCGGCCGGGGACCGGATTCCACCGCGCGTGGACGGTGCCGAGCGCCGCGTAGCAGTCACGGACGGTGTCGACGAGAACGCGAATGCCCACCAGGTCGTAGATCTCCGCGAAGTCCCGGCCGCGGACGATCATCTTCTGGTACACGCTGTAGTAGTGCTTCGGCCTGCCGGTGACGGTGGCCTTGATCCGGGCGGCGCGCAGATCCGACTGGACCTCGTCGGTCACTATGGCCAGATACTCGTCCCGCTTGGGGGCGCGCTCCGCGACGAGCCGGACGATCTCGTCGTACATCTTCGGGTAGAGGATCGCGAAGGCGAGGTCCTCCAGCTCCCACTTGATGGTGTTCATGCCCAGCCGATGGGCCAGGGGCGCGTAGATCTCCAGCGTCTCGCGGGCCTTCTTCTCCTGCTTCTCCCGCTTGAGATACCGCATGGTGCGCATGTTGTGCAGCCGGTCGGCGAGCTTGATGACCAGGACCCGCGGGTCCTTGGCCATGGCGACGACCATCTTGCGTACGGTCTCGGCCTGCGCCGCCTCACCGAACTTGACCTTGTCCAGCTTGGTGACGCCGTCGACGAGCAGCGCGACCTGGTCGCCGAAGTCGCGGCGCAGTGTGTCGAGCCCGTACTCGGTGTCCTCGACGGTGTCGTGCAGCAGACCCGCCATCAGAGTGGCCGGGTCCATGCCCAGCTCCGCGAGGATGGTCGTGACCGCGAGCGGATGGGTGATGTACGGGTCGCCGCTCTTGCGCTTCTGACCGCGGTGCCAGCGCTCGGCGACCTGGTAGGCGCGCTCGATCTGGCGGAGCGTGGCCGTCTCGATCTTCGGGTCGTTGCCCCGCACGGTCCGCAGCAGCGGTTCGAGCACCGGGTTGTACGGCGACGAGCGCTGCACCCCCAGCCGGGCGAGACGGGCCCGTACACGATTGGAGGACCCGCCGGAGCGCGGCGTGGCCGTGGGGCCGGGCTTGGGGGCGCTGACGGGCGTGGCGGGGCGCTCCGAGGGCGCGGCGGGCAGGGGTGCCGGGGTCGCCCCCGCGGGGCCCACGTCCGAGGTCTCCGCGGACGCGCGGGCGGCCTTCTCCTCCGCCGCGACCGCGGCCTTGTGCCGCGACACGGCTGATGCCGCCGCGGCCTGCTCGGCGGAGTGATCGGGCGTTGCGGCGGCCAGTGGCTGGACCTCTTCTGGCAAGGGCGCTCCTCGTGCGGATCCAGGTCCCCCGGTCAGGCCCGGAGGTTCCATCGTATCGACCTCGGGCGTACCTCTCGCCCCAGGATCCTGGAGCCCACAGAACGACGGACGGGCACCCGGTTGTTCCCGGGTGCCCGTCCGTATGGTTCGAAGAGCCGCTCAGAGCGAGATCAGAACCTCCAGCGGGGCCCCGCGCAGGGCGGGCTCCAGCCTGGCCCGGCCGCCCAGGAAACCCAGCTCCATCAGGACCGCGACGCCCACCACCTCGGCGCCGGCCCGCCGGACCAGCTCCAGCGAGGCCTCGGCCGTACCGCCGGTGGCCAGCACGTCGTCGATGACGAGAACCCGGTCGTCCTCGTCCAGGTCCTCCGCGTGGACCTCGATCTCCGCGGAGCCGTACTCCAGCTCGTACGCCTGCGACAGCGTCGCGCCGGGGAGCTTCCCGGCCTTGCGCACGGGGATGAAGCCGACGCCCGCCCGGACCGCCACGGGGGCCGCCAGGATGAAGCCGCGGGCCTCCAGGCCCACGATCTTCGTCGCGCCATGCCGCGCGCACAGCTCCGCGAGCGCGTCGGTCAGCGCCGCGAAGGCCTTCGGGTCGGCCAGCAGCGGAGTGATGTCCTTGAAGACCACGCCCGGCTTGGGGTAGTCCGCGACATCACGGATGCGGCTGAGAAGCAGCTCCCGCGTACTGGTGTCGGTCACCGACGCCTCCCCGAACCCGACGGGCGGCCTCGGCCGCCCCGGCCCCGCTGACCGGCGACAGCGGCCGCCGGCGCTGCTCCCGGAACCACGTCCTCCGGAGCGTCCTCCAGGGCATCGGCGCCGTCCGAGGGCCCCTCGGCGGGCTCACCCTTGGCGGCGGCGGAGGCCCGCTTGGCGAGCACCCGCTTCTTCAGCGCCTTGATCTGCGGGTCGCGTTCCTTGAGGTCGGCGACGAGCGGCGTGGCGATGAAGATCGAGGAGTACGCACCGGCGGCGAGGCCGACGAAGAGCGAGAGCGAGATGTCGTTCAGCATGCCGGCGCCGAGGAAACCGCCGCCGATGAAGAGCAGCCCGGCGACCGGCAGGAGCGCGACCACGGTGGTGTTGATGGAACGCACCAGCGTGCTGTTGATCGAGCGGTTGGCGATCTCGCTGTAGGTCCAGCGGGTCTGCTTGGTGATCCCGTTCGACCCCTCCTTGAGACTGTCGAAGACGACGACGGTGTCGTAGAGGGAGTAACCGAGGATGGTGAGCAGACCGATCACCGTACCCGGGGTGACCTCGAAGCCGACCAGTGCGTACACACCGACGGTGATGGTGAGGTCGTGGATCAGGGCGACCAGTGCCGCGACCGCCATGCGCCATTCGAAGGCGATGGCCAGATAGATCACCACCAGGACCATGAAGATCCCGAGGCCCGTCCAGGCCTTGTTGGCGATGGTCGCGCCCCAGCTCGGACCGACGAGTTCGGCGTTGATCTTCGCCTCGTCGACGTTCAGGTCCTTGGCGAGCTGCGTCCGCACGCTGTCGGCCTGCTTGGTGTCCAGTTCGGTGACCTGGATCCGCATACCGCCGTTGCCGAGCTTCTGGACGATCGCGTCGTGGCCGGAGGCCTCCTGGGCGTCCGTCCGGGCCTGCGTCACGGAGACGCTCGTGCTCGGGACGGTGAAGACGGCACCGCCCTTGAACTCGATGCCCATGTTGAGGCCGCGCACCATCACGCCCGCGATGGCCGCGATGGTGATCAGGATCGAGAGCGCGTACCAGAACTTGCGCTTCCCGATGAAGTCGTAGCCGACTTCGCCGCGGTAGAGCCGGGCGCCGAGTGCGCCGAGTCGCGACATCTCACGCCTCCTTCGGGTCGGTGTGAGCGCTGACACGGCGGGAGCGGCGCAGCGGGGGCTTGGCGCCGAGCCGCTTCGGGTCCAGTCCGGACCAGGGATGGCCGCTGGCGAAGAACTTCGTGCGCGCCAGGAGCGTCATCACCGGCTTGGTGAAGAAGAACACCACGACCACGTCGAGGAGCGTGGTCAGACCGAGGGTGAACGCGAAGCCCTGGACCTTGCCGACCGTGACGAGGAACAGCACGGCGGCGGCGAGGAACGATACGAAGTCGGAGACCAGGATCGTGCGCCGGGCGCGCGGCCAGGCGCGCTCGACGGCGGGCCGGAGCGTGCGGCCCTCGCGGATCTCGTCGCGGATGCGCTCGAAGTAGACGATGAACGAGTCCGCGGTGATACCGATGGCGACGATCGCGCCACACACGGCGGGCAGGTTCAGCGCGAAGCCGATACCCGGGCCGAGCAGCGACATGATCGTGTACGTCATGATGCCCGAGGCGCCGAGGCTGACGATCGCGATGCCCGCGAGGCCGCGGTAGTAGGCCACCAGGTAGATGACCACCAGTCCGAGGCCGATCGCGCCGGCGATCAGACCCGCCTGGAGCTGCTCACCACCGAGCGCGGCGGTGACCGTCGTGACGCTCTGCTCCTGGAAGGAAAGCGGCAGCGCGCCGTAGGACAGGATGTTGGCCAGGTCCTGGGCGGACTGCTGGGTGAAGCTGCCGGAGATCTCGGCGCTGCCGCCGAGCGTCTGGCTCACCGAGGGCGCCGAGACGACATTGCCGTCGAGCACGATGGCGAACTGGTTCATCGGCGGCTGCTGCTGGGAGAGCTTGCCGGTGATGGACTGGAACTTCTTCGTGCCGCCACCGGTGAAGTCCATCGTGACGATCCACATGCCACGCTGCTGGTCGAGAACGCCCTTGGCGTCGTCGACGTCCGTGCCCTCCAGCTCGGCGGGGCCGAGGATGTACTTCTCCCACTCACCGGCCGAGTTGGTGCCACAGGCCACGATCGTGTCCTTGGGCGTGGCTCCCTGGTTGGCCTTGGTGCGCGCGGCCTCGTCGGTGCAGTCCAGGTCCGTGAACTTCTTCTCCAGCGCGGCCGTGGCCGGGTCTGCGGAGGGCGTGGTGGAGGGGTCGGGGCTCCCGGAGGAGGCGGGCTTGTCCGAGCCGGACGCGCCCGGAGAGGGCGTCTCGTCCTTCAGCGCGTCGGTGACGGCACGGCCCTGAGCGGTGGAGCTCGCCGACGGGTCGGGGTTGCCGGCCGACTCGTCGCTCGACGGGTCGCCCGCGGAGGGAGAGGGAGAGCCGCTCGGAGAACCGCTCGGGGAGCCGCTGGTGGAGGGCGCCGGAGCGGCCGGGCCGCCCGCGGCGACCGTCAGTACCGGCCGGAAGTACAGCTGGGCCGTGGTGCCGACCTGATCACGGGCCTGCTTCTCGTTCGTCCCCTTGGGGATGTTGACGATGATGTTGCTGCTGCCCTGGGTCTGGACCTCGGCCTCCGAGACACCAAGACCATTGACACGCCGCTCGATGATGCTGACGGCGGTGTCCATGTTGGTCTTGTTGATCGCGTTCGGCTTGCCCGGCGTGTTCTTCGCCTGGAGCGTGATGCTCGTGCCGCCGGCGAGGTCGATCCCCAGGCGTGGCGTGACATGACCGGACCAGAACATCCCGCCCGTGAGGGCGACCATGGCAATCAGGAACAGTGCCAGGGTGCGCCCTGGCCTGCCTGGGGACCCCGCTTGCCTGCGGCCCTTATTAGGTGCTGCCACCTTCTCGTTTCTCCCTGTCCAACCGCCCCACGCCGGGTGTGCGCCGGAGCGGCCACGAAGTGTTGTGGGGACCTGCCCCCGCAGAATTCCAGCGCAACCGTACGCCGCGACGGGCCGCAGGGCGGCCCGTCGGCACGGTCGGGACTACTTCGCGCCGGCCTCGCCGTCGGCCTTGCCGTCCTTGGGCTCGGCGTCGTCGGCCTCGGGCTTCTTGCCCAGGTCGATCTTGGCGTCGTCCGGGGTGCTGTCGGTCTCGGTCAGCGAGGAGGCGTCGTCCGGGACGACCGGAGCGTCGAGATCGCTCTTGAGGTCGTCCTCGCCGTGCACGATGCGGTTGTACTCGTCGTCGTCCAGGACGGCGCCGATGGCGTTCTTGGCGTAGACGGCGTGGACGCCAGGAGCGACCTCCAGAAGAACCATGTCGTCGTGCACCTCCTTGACGGTGGCGTACATGCCCCCGATGGTGCGGATGCCGGTGCCGGGCTGCATTTCGTCGCGCATCTGTGCGGCTGCCTGCTGCTTCTTCTTGGCGGACCGGGTCATCAGGAACATGGCCCCGATGAGCACGATGAAGGGGAGGAGGGTCACGAGACTCACGGGAGGGAACTTCCTTCGCACGACCGCGCTGTCGAGCGGCCTGGTATACGGGGGTGGGCATGCCGACCCGGAAGGGCGGCATCGGCGGAGTCTAAGCGAGTCCGCTTCGTTGGAACAACGCCCAGCATCGCACCGGGGTTCCTGACCGCGCGAGTGTCGACGCCCTCACGCCCCGAACAGACCCGGTTGTCCGCCCGCTCCCGGGGCCTGCTGAGGGGGGACGAGCCCCAGGTGTGCCCAGGCGGCGGGGGTGGCGACCCGGCCGCGCGGAGTGCGGGCGAGCAGTCCCTCCCGTACGAGAAAGGGCTCCGCGACCTCCTCCACCGTCTCACGCTCCTCCCCCACGGCCACCGCCAGGGTCGACAGACCGACCGGGCCGCCGCCGAAGAGCTTGAGCAGGGCTTTCAGCACGGCGCGGTCGAGCCGGTCCAGGCCGCGGGCGTCGACCTCGTAGACCCCGAGGGCCACGGCCGCCACCTCGCGGTTGATGACGCCGTCCGCCTTGACCTGCGCGTAGTCCCGTACGCGCCGCAGCAGCCGGTTGGCGATACGGGGCGTGCCACGGGAGCGTCCCGCGATCTCCGCCGCGCCCTCGGCATCGATCTCCAGGTCGAGGAGATGGGCGGAGCGGTGGATCACGCGCTCCAGCTCCGCGCTCTCGTAGAACTCCATATGGCCGGTGAAACCGAAGCGGTCGCGCAGGGGGGGCGGCAGCAGTCCGGCCCGGGTGGTGGCGCCCACCAGGGTGAACGGCGGCAGCTCCAGCGGGATGGCGGTGGCGCCCGGGCCCTTGCCGACGATGACGTCGACCCGGAAGTCCTCCATCGCCATGTAGAGCATTTCCTCGGCGGGCCGGGACATCCGGTGGATCTCGTCCAGGAAGAGAACCTCACCCTCCTGGAGGGAGGAGAGGATCGCCGCGAGATCACCCGCGTGCTGGATGGCGGGGCCCGAGGTGATCCGGATCGGGGCGTTCATCTCGGCGGCGATGATCATGGAGAGGGTGGTCTTGCCGAGCCCGGGGGCGCCGGAGAGCAGTACGTGATCGGCGGTCGCGCCACGCGCCAGGGCCGCTTTCAGCACCAGGTCGAGCTGCTCGCGCACCCGCTCCTGCCCGACGAACTCACCCAGCGACTTGGGCCGCAGCGCCGCCTCGACGGCCTGGTCCTCGCCATCGGCGGACGAGCCGACGAGCCGATCGGCGATATCGTCCGGCGGCGTCCCGCCGCTGCTGTCGTCCCAGTTCACTCTGTTTCACCTCGGGAAAGGGGCGCGTCGCTGGACGGCGCCTTGACGTACGGCACTGAGGAGCGGACAGCGCCGGCTCAACGCGTTCTGTTCAGGCTCTGGAGCGCGGCCCGCAGCAGCGCCGGCACGGGAGGCCGCGCCCCCTCGGCGAGCGCCGCCTCGGCCTGCGGGGTGACCAGCGCGACCGCGTCGTCCGCCTCGCGGGTGGCATAGCCGAGTCCGATCAGGGCGGCGTGCAGCTGGTCGCTCCAGGAGGCGGAGACGGCGGAGCCGACACCCTGCCGGCCGACCGCGCCGACCGGCTCGCCGAGCCGGTCCTTCAATTCGAGCAGCAGTTTCTGGGCGCCCTTCTTGCCGATGCCGGGGACCGCGGTCAGCGCCTTCTCGTCGCCTGTGGAGACGGCGATACGCAGCGCGTCCGGGCTGTGCACGGCGAGCATGGCCTGCGCCAGCCTGGGGCCCACCCCGCTCGCGGTCTGCAACAGCTCGAAGATCTGGCGTTCGTCGTCGTCCGCGAAGCCGTACAGGGTCAGGGAGTCCTCCCGCACGACCAGGGAGGTGGCGAGCCTCGCCTCCTGGCCGACGCGCAGTCCGGCGAGCGTGCCGGGCGTGCACTGGACGGCCATGCCGACGCCGCCGACCTCGACCACGGCCGTGGTCGGGGCGAGGGCGGCGACCGGGCCGCTGACGAAGGCGATCATCGCGTGACCTTCCGTACGGATGCGGTGGTGGGGATACGGGACGGGCGGGCCGCCTCCCGCGCCCGCTGAAGCCGATTCAGCGCGGGGGCACGCCAGATATGGCAGATGGCGAGCGCCAGGGCGTCGGCGGCGTCGGCCGGCTTCGGCGGGGCGTCGAGCCGCAGCAGCCGCGTCACCATCGCGCCGACCTGGGCCTTGTCCGCACGTCCACTGCCGGTGATGGCCGCCTTGACCTCGCTGGGGGTGTGCAGGGCCACGGGAATACCGCGGCGCGCGGCACAGAGCATCGCGATCGCGCTGGCCTGTGCGGTGCCCATGACCGTACGCACATTGTGCTGGGCGAACACCCGCTCCACCGCGACGAGTTCGGGCCGGTGCTCGTCCAGCCAGGCCTCGATGCCCTGCTCGATGGCGACGAGCCGCGCACCCGCCTCCGCGTCCGCGGGCGTACGGACCACGCCGACGCCGAGCATGGCCAGCGGACGGCCCGCGACGCCCTCGACGACGCCCACACCGCACCGGGTCAGCCCGGGGTCAACTCCCAGCACCCGCATGGCGCCCCCTCCCTCGGTCAAATGTTCCCGCTGATCAGCACAGTATCGGTCGCCACCGACAACGCGACGGGCCGACGGGAGGGCGTGTCCCGTCGGCCCGTCAGATGAAGCCGTGTCAGCCGTGGCCGTCAGGCGTCGACCTTCTCCATCACATCGTCGGAGACATCGAAGTTGGCGAAGACGTTCTGTACGTCGTCGCTGTCCTCCAGGGCGTCGATCAGCTTGAAGATCTTGCGCGCGCCGTCCTCGTCCAGCTCGACCTGCATGGTCGGGACGAAGTTGGCGTCGGCGGAGTCGTAGTCGATTCCCGCCTCCTGGAGCGCGGTACGGACCGCGACCAGGTCGGTCGCCTCGCTGAGCACCTCGAAGGACTCACCGAGGTCATTGACCTCCTCGGCACCCGCGTCGAGCACCGCGCCCAGGACGTCGTCCTCGCCCAGCTCGCCCTTGGGGACGATGACGACGCCCTTGCGGTTGAAGAGATACGAGACGGAGCCCGGGTCGGCCATCGAGCCACCGTTACGGGTCATGGCGACGCGGACGTCGGAGGCGGCGCGGTTGCGGTTGTCGGTCAGACACTCGATGAGCACCGCGACACCGTTCGGGCCGTATCCCTCGTACATGATCGTCTCGTAGTCGGCGCCACCGGCCTCCAGACCGGCGCCGCGCTTGACGGCCGAGTCGATGTTCTTGTTCGGCACCGAGCTCTTCTTCGCCTTCTGGATGGCGTCGAAGAGGGTCGGGTTACCGTCGACGTCGGCGCCCCCGGTACGGGCCGCGACCTCGATGTTCTTGATCAGCTTCGCGAAGAGCTTGCCGCGCTTGGCATCGATCACGGCCTTCTTGTGCTTCGTCGTAGCCCATTTAGAGTGGCCGGACATCTGCCTGTCTCCTTCGCGTAACCCATCCTGCTCCGTTCGGCAGCGATCCTACCGGGATCCGGTCACCGTGCGGAGCGCACCATGTCTGTGAAGAAGCGGTGCAGCCTGTGGTCGCCCGTCAGCTCCGGATGGAACGAGGTGGCGAGGGCGTTGCCCTGCCGTACGGCGACGACATGGCCCCCGTACTCCGCGAGCACCCGCACCTCCGCGCCGACCGACTCGACCCAGGGTGCCCGGATGAAGACGCCCTCCACGGGACCGCCGTCCACACCGCTGACCTCGACGGCCGCCTCGAAGGACTCGTTCTGCCGGCCGAAGGCGTTCCGGCGGACGATCATGTCGATCCCGCCGACCGTCTCCTGACCCGACCGCGGGTCGAGGATCTTCTCGGCGAGCATGATCATCCCGGCGCAGGTGCCATAGACCGGCATCCCGGCACGTACCCGTTCCCGCAGCGGGTCCAGCATGTCGAAGAGCGCGGCCAGCTTGGACATCGTGGTGGACTCGCCGCCCGGGATCACCAGCCCCTCGACGCCGTCGAGCTCGGCCGGGCGCCTGACGGTCCGTGCCTCGGCTCCCGCCGCCGCCAGGGCCGTCAGATGCTCCCGGACGTCGCCCTGGAGCGCCAGGACGCCGATCACAGGGGTGTTCATCGCGGGCTACCAGCCACGGTTCGCGTAGCGCTCGGCCTCGGGAAGGGTGTCGCAGTTGATGCCCACCATGGCCTCGCCGAGATTCCGGGACGCCTCCGCGATGACCTTCGGGTCGTCGTAGAAGGTGGTGGCCTTCACGATCGCCGCGGCGCGCTTGGCCGGGTCACCGGACTTGAAGATGCCGGACCCGACGAAGACGCCCTCGGCGCCGAGCTGGCGCATCAGCGCGGCGTCGGCGGGGGTGGCGACACCGCCCGCGGAGAACAGCACCACCGGCAGCTTGCCGAGCGCCGCGACCTCCTTGACGATCTCGTACGGCGCGCGCAGCTCCTTGGCGGCGGCGTACAGCTCGTTGTTGTCGAACCCGCGCAGCCTGGCGATCTCGTTCTTGATCTGCCGCAGATGCCTGACGGCCTCCACGACATTGCCGGTGCCCGCCTCCCCCTTGGAGCGGATCATGGCCGCACCCTCGCCGATCCGGCGCAGCGCCTCACCCAGGTTGGTGGCCCCACAGACGAAGGGCGTGGTGAACGCCCACTTGTCGGAGTGGTTGACCTCGTCGGCCGGGGTCAGCACCTCGGACTCGTCGATGTAGTCCACGCCGAGCGACTGCAGGACCTGGGCCTCCACGAAGTGACCGATCCGGGACTTGGCCATCACCGGGATCGAGACCGCGTCGATAATGCCCTCGATCATGTCCGGGTCGGACATCCGGGCGACGCCGCCGTCCTTACGGATATCGGCGGGCACCCGCTCCAGCGCCATCACGGCGACCGCTCCGGCGTCCTCGGCGATCTTCGCCTGCTCCGGCGTGACGACGTCCATGATCACACCCCCCTTGAGCTGCTCGGCCATCCCGCGCTTCACACGCGCGGTGCCGGTTTCGGGGGACTGGGGAACGGTGGGAAGCGTGGTGGACACGGAGCGACCTCACTGGCTGAAAATGATTGGGGAAGTGCCTCCCAAGAGAACGCCCCGCGACCAGTCCACAGCAAGGGCCAATAATCAGGCGGTGGCTCGTTTCGCGGACTCAGGCCGGCCGGTCGGCCAGCGCGACCGGCGGCTCGTCGTCCATCTCGAACGCGAGCGGAAACGGCGCGTGGCCGGCGAGCCGGAACCAGCGGACCTTGCGGTGCCGCCGCAGCGCGCGGGCCGCGCGTACGGAGTCGTTGTGGAACCGCCGCGCCATGGGTACGCGCCGTACCGCGGCGGCGAGCTCCCCGGCGGCGTCCTCGCCCCCGGGGGCGGCCTGCACCGCCTCCACCTGCGCGGCCTCCCCGAAGACGGCACGCAGCGCCTGGCTCAACTCGCTCTCCGCGACCTCCCGCTGCTCCTCCTCGGCCTGCCGGGCGGCGTGCGCGGCCTGATACAGGACGATCGACGCGGCGGGATCGAGCACGCCGGAAGAGGCCAGTTCCTGGGTGACCGAGGCGCGCCGCAGCAACTGGGCGTCGAGGGCGGCGCGGGCGGCGTCGATACGGGCGTGGAGGCGGTCGAGGCGGCCGGCGGTCCAGCTGAGGTAGAGGCCGATCGCGACGACGGCGACGACGATCCAGATAAGGGTCTCGATCACAACGGGCAACGGTATCGCCTCCCGGCGGGGCGGCGGAGCCGCCGGGTACAGGGGTACGGATACGGGCTACGGATGCAGGGGGGCGGATGCGGTGTGGGTCGCGGTCGCGTGGCCAGGGCCGGGGCACCGCACCACCGGCCCCCGCCGAAACGCACCCGCACCCCGAGCAACGCCCCCCGGGACTACCCGCCCGCGAACAGCGCCTCGCCCGACGACGAGCCGCTCTCCCCCCGCCGCCACAAGCGCCCCACCAGCCCCGTCCGTTCGTCCGTCGCCACCAACGCCGCCCCGTCGGTCACCGTCTCGTACACCGCCAGAATGTCCGCCGCGACCGTCGACCAGTCGAAGCGCCGCACATGCGCGCTCCCCCGCTCCCGCAGCTCCGCGCGCCTCTCGGTGTCGCCCAGCAGCCGTACCGCCGCCCCCGCCAGCGCGTCCGCGTCCTCGTTGGTGAACAGCTCGCCCGCCGCCCCCTGGTCCAGGACCTGCGCGAACGCGTCCAGATCGCTCGCCAGCACCGCCGCGCCCGCGGACAGCGCCTCGACGAGGATGATGCCGAAGCTCTCGCCGCCCGTATTGGGCGCGACATACAGATCGACGCTGCGCAGCAGCCGCGCCTTGTCCTCGTCGCTGACCATGCCGAGGAATTCGACGCGCTCCCGCATCTCCTTGGGAAGCGACTCCACCGCCTCCTTCTCGTCCCCGCGCCCGGCCACGAGCAGCCGCGTCTCCGGGTAGACGGCGAGGATCTTCGGAAGGGCGTTCATCAGCACCGGCAGACCCTTGCGCGGCTCGTCGATCCGGCCGATGAAGCCGATGGTCCGCCCCTGCCAGGCCGGATTGACCTCGGCCTTGGCGAAGAAGTCGACGTCGACGCCGTTCGGGATGACCACGGCGTCGCCGCCGAGGTGCTCCACCAGCGTCCGTCGCGCGTACTCGCTCACCGCGATCCGCGCGCTGATCTTCTCCAGCGCGGGCTGGAGGATCGGGTACGCCGCGATCATCGCGCGCGAGCGGGGGTTCGACGTGTGGAACGTCGCGACGATGGGGCCCTGCGCGGCCCAGCAGGTGAGCAGCCCGAGCGACGGCGCGGTCGGCTCGTGGATATGGATCACGTCGAAGGCGCCGTCGTGCAGCCAGCGCCGTACCCGTGCCGCCGAGAGGAAGCCGAAGTTCAGCCGGGCGACCGAGCCGTTGTACGGGACGGGCACGGCGCGGCCGGCCGAGACGACATACGGCGGGAGCGGGGTCTCGTCGTCCGCGGGGGCCAGTACGGACACCTCGTGTCCGAGCCCGATCAGATGGTCCGCCAGGTCCCTGATGTGGAACTGGACGCCGCCCGGCACGTCCCAGGAGTACGGGCAGACGATGCCGATCCTCACTCGGGCCCCCGCTCCAGGTCTTTGAGCCACAGTCGCTGCAGCATGTGCCAGTCCTCCGGGTGCTCGGCGATTCCGTCGGCGAAGGCATCGGCCATCGCCTGTGTCATCACAGACGTCTTCTCGGCGCGGGTACCTGTCCGAGGCACCTCGATCGCCGGATACACGCGTCCCCGCATGACCGCCGAATCGTCGAACCAGAGCGCCGCCGGCATCAGCAGCGCCCCGGTCTGCTGGGCGAGCAGCGCGGGGCCCGCGGGCATCCGGGTGGCGTCCCCGAAGAAGTCGACCTCGATACCGGACGACGACAGATCGCGGTCGGCGACCAGACAGACCAGACCGCCGCCCCGCAGCCGTCGCGCGAGCCGGCCGAAGGCGGAGCCGCCGGTGTGCGGCAGTACCTCCATGCCGAGGCTCTCGCGGTAGGCGACGAACCGGTCGTACAGCGTCTCGGGCTTGAGCCGCTCGGCGACCGTCGTGAACGGCACGCCCCGACCGCGGGTGAGCCACGCTCCCGCCAGGTCCCAGTTGGCCATGTGCGGCAGGGCGAGCACGACGCCGCGGCCGGAGGCGAGTCCGTCCATCAGCAGGTCGATGTCCTTGATCTCGACGCCCTCGCGCACCCGTTCCGTGCTCCAGGCAGGCAGCCGGAAGGACTCCATCCAGTAGCGCATGTACGAGCGCATCCCGGCCTTGGAGAGCGCGGCGAGCCGTTCGGGCCCGGCGTCGGGCACCACACGCGCGAGATTGGCTTCGAGGCGCAGCACGCTCGGCCCGCGCCGCTTCCACACGGTGTCGGCGATGGTCCGGCCGAGGGCCGTGGCCACGGGCTCCGGGAGCTTCTTGACCGTGCCCCAGCCGAGTCCGTACAGGGCGTCGGTCACACGGTCGCGCGCCCCGCTCATGAGGCGGCCCCGCTGCCCCGTGCGGCGGCGTCGGCCTCGGCGGACTCGCGGCGTACCGTGACGACGCGCTGGCCGAGTGTGACGAGACTGCCCACGGCGACGATCCACAGGGCGATCGGCAGCAGGATGTCGATACCGGGTACCCCGAAGCCGTGCAGCCCGGCGAGCCCGGCCGCGACCAGGGAGATGACCAGCCGCTCGGCGCGCTCGACCAGTCCGTTGACGGCCACCGGCAGCCCGATGGACTCGCCCCGGGCCTTGGTGTACGAGACGACCTGGCCGCTGGCCAGACAGAAGATCGCGACGGCGCACAGCGTGTTGTTGTCGCCCGTGCCCGCGTACCAGAGCGCGAAGCCGGCGAAGATCGCGCCGTCCGCGACCCGGTCGAGGGTCGAGTCCAGGAACGCGCCCCAGCGGCTGGAGATCCCTGCCTGTCTGGCCATGTTGCCGTCGATGAGATCGGAGAAGACGAAGACGGTGATGACGATGGTGCCCCAGAAGAACTCCCCGCGAGGGAAGAAGACCAGCGCTCCCGCCATCACTCCGGCCGTACCGATGAGCGTGACCGCGTCCGGACTGACTCCACGGCGGAGCAGAAACGCGGCGAACGGTGTGAGAACACGCGTGAAGAATGCACGCGCGTACTTGTTCAGCATGGCCTTCCCGAGGTTCGGTGGGCCGAGTGGCCCCGACGGCCACCGGCTGGGCCCTGTCCGGTGGGTCTCCGTGGGCCTTCGGACAGGACCTGGCCCATCGTAGCCAGGACCCCGGCGCCTCACTCCCGGGCACCCACACCATGCGGCCGCGTACGACGTATGGACGCACCATGGCCGGAGTGCGAAGCTCGAAGGACCAGCGCGGGCCTCGCCGGAGCTGCCGCGCGGCTCACCCGGCCCGCTCCTCTCTCCACCGTCCCCCTGTGGACGCGTGGACGATCGAGAGGCAGGAATCATGGGCGACAAGGCGCGTATACAGCCCGGGGCCGCCGGAAGGGCGCCGACGGCCGACCGGCCCGCGTCCGTAAGGAACGTGGTGCTGGTGGGCCACAGCGGTTCGGGAAAGACCACCCTGGTCGAGGCCCTCGCGCTCACCGCGGGAGCGGTGAACCGGGCGGGCCGGGTCGAGGACGGCGCGACGGTCTCCGACTACGACGAGATCGAGCACCGCCAGCACCGCTCCGTACAGCTCTCCCTCGTGCCCCTGGAGTGGGGCGGGTACAAGATCAATCTACTGGACACCCCCGGCTACGCGGATTTCGTCGGGGAGCTGAGGGCCGGTCTGCGTGCCGCGGACGCGGCCCTCTTCGTTGTCTCGGCCGCCCAGGAGGCGGAGGCCGTGGCGGGTGCGACCCGTACGGTCTGGGACGAGTGCGCGGCGGTCGGGATGCCGCGCGCGATCGTCGTCACACATCTGGACACGGCGCGCACCGGCTTCGACGAGATGACCCGGATCTGCGCGCGGATCTTCGGCGGCGACGACCCGGACGCCGTCCTGCCGCTGTACCTCCCGGTGTACGGCGCGGAGGGCCCCGACGGGCACGCGCCGGCCACCGGGCTCGTGGGGCTGCTGTCGCGGAAGATCTTCGATTACGCCGCCGGGGAGCGCCGGGAGAATCCGCCGGGGCCCGGCGAGCTGCCGCGGATCGAGGAGGCCCGTAACCGGCTGATCGAGGGGATCATCGCGGAGAGCGAGGACGAGACCCTCATGGACCGCTATCTCGGCGGCGCGGAGATCGACGTCAAGACGCTGATCGAGGATCTGGAGAAGGCCGTGGCGCGCGGCGTCTTCCATCCGGTGCTCGCGGCGGCCCCCGCGCCGCCCGGCGCCCGGCAGGGGCTGGGTACGGTCGAGATGCTCGACCTGATCGCCGGCGGCTTCCCGACCCCGCTGGAGCGGCCGGCCCCCGCCGTGACCACTCCACAGGGCGCCCCGCGCCCGGAGATCCACTGCGATCCGCAGGGTCCGCTGGTCGCCGAGGTGGTCAAGACCGCCTCGGACCCGTACGTCGGCAGGATCTCTCTCGTACGGGTCTTCTCCGGCACCCTGCGGCCGGACGAGACGGTCCATGTCTCGGGTCATGGCCTCACCGACCGGGGGCACGAGGACCACGACGTCGACGAGCGGATCGGCGCGCTCTCCTCCCCGTTCGGCAAGCAGCAGCGCGTGCTGGCCCACTGCGTCGCCGGTGATCTGGCCTGTGTCGGGAAGCTGTCCCGCGCCGAGACCGGGGACACGCTGTCCGCCAGGGACGATCCGCTCCTGATGAAGCCCTGGACCATGCCCGACCCGCTGCTGCCGCTGGCCGTCGAGGCGCACAGCAAGGCCGATGAGGACAAGCTGTCGCAGGGGCTCGCGCGTTTGGTCGCGGAGGACCCGACGATGCGGCTCGAACAGAATCAGGACACCCATCAGGTGGTGCTCTGGTGCCTGGGCGAGGCCCATCGGGAGGTCGCGCTCGACCGGCTGCGCAGCCGGTACGGCGTGCAGGTGGACGCCGTAC
The DNA here is from genome assembly GCF_040681655.1 of Streptomyces sp. NPDC051662. Classification (NCBI taxonomy): domain Bacteria; kingdom Bacillati; phylum Actinomycetota; class Actinomycetes; order Kitasatosporales; family Streptomycetaceae; genus Streptomyces; species Streptomyces sp. NPDC051662. The sequence continues at coordinate 288,010 of NZ_JBFAZD010000005.1, read as the reverse complement.
CGTACCGGGTGGCGCTGCGGGAGACCTTCGGCGAGAGTTCGGCGGGGCGCGGCCGGCATGTGAAGCAGTCCGGTGGCCACGGACAGTTCGCGATCTGTGAGATCGAGGTGGATCCGCTGCCTCCCGGGTCCGGGATCGAGTTCGTCGACAAGGTCGTGGGCGGCGCCGTACCGCGGCAGTTCATTCCCTCCGTCGAGAAGGGCATACGCCTCCAGGCGGCGCGCGGGGTCGCGGCGGGTCATCCGCTCGTCGACATCCGGATCACCCTGCTGGACGGCAAGGCCCACTCGGTGGACTCCTCCGACGCCGCGTTCCAGACGGCGGGCGCCCTGGCGCTGCGCGAGGCGGCGGGCGGCGCCTCCATCCATCTGCTGGAGCCGGTCGCCGAGTTGGCGGTCCTCGTCCCCGACGAGTACGTGGGTCAGGTGATGAGCGATCTGTCCGGCAGGCGCGGCCGGGTGATCGGCACCGAACAGGCGGGTCCGGGAAGGACCTTGGTCAAGGCCGAGGTGCCGGAGCTGGAGATCGGACGGTACGCGGTGGACCTGCGGTCGGTCTCGCACGGCACGGGCCGGTTCAGCCGGTCGTACGCGCGCCATGAGCCCATGCCGCCCGCGGTCGTGGACCGACTGCGCGGGCAGGAGGAGGTCGCGGTCTGAGCCCACTCCGGCAAGTCCGTTCCGAGGGCGGGGTGTTGCCCTGTTCATTGCCCTGTTCCGGGCTTTCGGGGTACGCGGGTGGCGAAAGAGCGCCAGGTCTCCTGACGCGGAGGGTGCGGCCCGGTTACGCTGTGGTGCCCAGCTCAGCAGGTGTGCGGGGCACGTGCGCCGGTAAGTCGGCGGCGGCAGCGGATCCTTGTGGCGAAGGGGCGTCAGTGGCGGACGACGTATTCGACTTCAGCCCGGGGGCACAGGTCCCGCTCCTGGGTTCGGCGGGACAGACCGCGGCGACGCATGCCCTCGCCTCGGCCGCGTACCGGGACAGCCCGGTCGAGGAGATCCTCAAGGCCGACAACGAATGGCACAAGTCCAAGGTCTCGAAGGGCAAGTTCTCGCTCTTCGAGCCGAATCTGGGCGAGGCGTTCGCCCGTGCCGTACAGCTCAGGATGCTCGGCGGCGGCCGTGGCGCGCTGATCCAGTCCTTCGGCATGGAGCCGCAGACCGTGGTGGAGCACGCCCTGGCGGCGACGCGTATCCGCAAGGAGCGTGACTCCAAACTCACCGCCGTGACCGTGGTGTTCGGGGTGCTGTTCCTGCCGGGGCTGCTGCTCTGGCTGGGGGTGTTCCAGCTGCGCCGTACGCTGGCGGGGGCCAAGGACAAGCGGGCCGGCATGGTGGGCGGCGCCCTGCTGCTCGCGGTGGCGGTGCTCGCCGTGATCGTCATGGTCGCGCTGCCGTTCAACGGCGTCCTCGGCTGGTATCTGCGCGGCATGATCGTCGCGCCCGCCGTCGGCTGGCTGGTGGCCAGGCGGATCTGTGAGACGACCGCGAAGGATCTGCGCTCCCGCTGGGACGATCTCCTCTCGGGCGGCGGGGTGGGCGCCAAGATCCCCGAAGCCGTGCCGGGGAACCCGGGCGACGCCACTCGCGAGGCGCTGCGCCAGGGCCTGGAGAAGCTCACCGCCGAGCAGCGGTCCAACATGGTCTTCTACGCCGGTCCCAAGGGCATACTCGGCATGGGCACCCGCTGGGGCAGCTGGCAGCTCGCCGAGGAACTGGTCCCCAAGGACGCGGGCAAGGAGATCCATCAGTTCCGCGCCTACGACGTGATACGGGCGATCCACGACCAGCTGAAGCTGCTGGAGCGCGGCCCTCTCAACTCCGGTGGTTTCCCGACGCCTTCGGTGAAGCACTGGATCGTGTCGCCGGTCGGCGAGGGCGCCGGCTCGGTGTCCCGGCGCGAGGGCCAGGACGTGGAGGCCTTCCAGGTCAAGCCGCACGAGATACAGCGGATCTGCAACCACCAGCAGTTCGGCAGCGGCGACCGGCACTATCTGGGCGTGCAGTTCGTCCTCTGGGACGGCCAGCTGGTGATCACCATGATGATCACGGTCACCGTGCTCCACGAGACCCTGCGCGTCGAGGTCACCGGCCATGCCCTGGGCCCGGTGCACTCCCTGTTCACCACGAAGTCCTCGCCGAAGACGGTCACGGTCGCCAAGACGATCCGGTTCTGGGAGACCACCTCGCGCACGCTGCCCCTGGTGGAGCCGCCCGAGGTGGTGCGGCTCGCGGTCCGCGCGCCCTTCACCTGGTATCCGCCGATCCTGGACTTCCTCGGCGGCAAGCTGTCGCTGCCCGAGCCCTTCGGCCTGCGGCACGCCTGGGCCGATCAGCCCTGGCGCCACCGCTTCATGGCCGACGACGCGATGCGCGCCGCCACCCCGGTGCTGCGCGTGGCTCACAACGCCGCCCTGCGGGTGCTGGAGGAGCACGGCGTGGACACCGAGCGCTTCCGGGGCCGCGCGTCCTCGCTGAGCGGCGCGGTGCAGGACCTGTCACCGAAGAAGGCCGACGCCTACGACGCGTAGCGGCGCTGCCTACGGGCGGTGCCGCGCCTACGGGCGGTGCGGCCAGGCATCGGCCAGCATCGCCCGGGTGTCGGCGAGCAGCTGCGGAAGCACCTTCGTATGTCCGACGACGGGCATGAAGTTGGTGTCGCCGCCCCAGCGCGGCACCACATGCTGGTGCAGATGGGCGGCGATCCCGGCTCCGGCCACCGTGCCCTGGTTCATCCCGATGTTGAAGCCGTGCGCGCCGGACGCCGTACGGAGCGCGGTCATCGCCCGCTTGGTGAACAGGCCCAGCTCGGCGGTCTCCGCCTCGTCCAGCTCCGTGTAGTCGGCGACATGACGGAACGGCACCACCATCAGATGCCCGCCGTTGTACGGGTAGAGGTTCAGCACCGCGTACACCCGCTCGCCGCGCGCGATCACCAGTCCGTCCTCGTCCGACTTGGACGGGATGGAGCAGAAGGGACAGCCGTCCTCGGCGCCCGGCCCGGTGGGCTTGTTCTCGCCCTGGATATAGGCCATCCGATGGGGAGTCCACAGCCGCTGGAACGCGTCCGGGGTCCCCACTCCGATCTGCTGCTCCGGCTCACTCGTCATGCTGTGCAGCATATGACTTAGGCCCCGCGGAGCGTGTCGCCGGGCCCACGCCCGACGGCCCCCCGCGATGCTGGGGCGATGCATGTCCGAAATGGGCCCGACCGGCAGCTCGGCTGGGAGCGGCGTACGGAGTTGCCGCTGCTCGTGGCCTCGGTGCTGTTCCTCCTCTGCTACGCGGTACGCGTCCTGAACCATGGCGCCACTCCGTTCTGGCGCGACCTCGCGATGGCCCTGGCCCTGCTGATCTGGCTGCTCTTCGTGGTGGACTACGGGGTGCGGCTGGTGCTCAGCGACCAGGGGCTCCGGTTCGTCCGTACGCACTGGCTGGACACCGTCGTACTGGTACTGCCGCTGCTGCGACCGCTGCGGATGGTGAACACCTATGAGACGCTCCAGCGGCGCCGGGACCGCCCCCGGCTCAGTCTGTACGCGCGGGTGATGGCGTACGCCGGGATCACGTCCGTCCTGCTGAGCTTCGCCGCGGCCCTCGCCGTCTACCAGCAGGAGCATGACGCGCCGGGGGCCACGATCGTCACGTTCGGCGACTCGGTCTGGTGGGCCTGCTCGGCGATCACCACCGTCGGCTATGGCGATGTCACCCCTGTGACGCCGCTCGGCCGGGTGTTCGCGGTGTTCCTGATGGCGTGCGGGCTGGCGCTGCTCGGCGCGGTGACCGGTTCGTTCTCGTCGTGGCTGATCCAGGTCTTCGCCAGGGAGGACAAAGACAGACCCCCGGGAAGCGCGGGCTCCCCGGGGGTCTAGACGAGTAGGTCCGAAGTCCTGTCAGACCTGGGCGCGCTCGTCGACGATCTTGGCGATCTTCGCGATGGCCTCGTCGACGGGGATCCCGTTCTCCTGCGAACCATCGCGGTAGCGGAAGGAGACGGCGCCATTGGCCATGTCCTCATCGCCCGCGATGATCATGAACGGGACCTTCTGCTTCTGCGCGTTCCTGATCTTCTTCTGCATACGGTCGGACGACGAGTCCACCTCGACCCGCAGCCCCCTGGCCCGCGCCGCCTTGGCGAACTCCTGGAGATACGGAATATGCGCGTCGCCGATCGGGATACCCGTCGCCTGCACCGGCGCCAGCCACGCCGGGAACGCGCCCGCGTAGTGTTCGAGGAGCACCGCGAAGAAGCGCTCGATCGAGCCGAACAGCGCGCGGTGGATCATGACGGGACGCTGCTTGGAGCCGTCCGGCGAGGTGTACTCCAGGTTGAAGCGCTCGGGCAGATTGAAGTCCAGCTGCACGGTCGACATCTGCCAGGTACGGCCGATGGCGTCCCGCGCCTGCACCGAGATCTTCGGACCGTAGAACGCGGCGCCGCCCGGGTCGGGGGTCAGCGGCAGGCCCTGCTTCTCGGCCACCGCCCGCAGGACCTCGGTGGCCTCTTCCCACGCCTCGTCCGTGCCGACGAACTTCTCCGGGTCCTTGGTGGACAGCTCCAGATAGAAGTCGGTCAGACCGTAGTCACGCAGCAGGTTCAGCACGAAGGTGAGCGTCGAGTCCAGCTCGTCCGCCATCTGCTCCTTGGTGCAGTAGATGTGCGCGTCGTCCTGGGTGAAGCCGCGGGCCCGGGTCAGTCCGTGCACGACGCCCGACTTCTCGTACCGGTAGACCGTCCCGAACTCGAAGAGCCGCAGCGGAAGCTCACGGTAGGAGCGGCCCCGCGCGTCGAAGACCAGGTTGTGCATCGGGCAGTTCATGGGCTTGAGGTAGTAGTCCACGCCCTCGTCGAGCTGCATGGGCGGGTACATGCCGTCGGCGTACCAGTCCAGGTGCCCGGACTTCTCGAAGAGCTTCCCCTTGGTGGCGTGGGGCGTGTAGACGAACTCGTAGCCCTCCTCCTCGTGCCGGCGGCGCGAGTAGTCCTCCATCGCCCGGCGGATGACGCCGCCCTTGGGGTGGAAGACCGCGAGACCCGAACCGACCTCGTCGGGGAAGGAGAACAGGTCCAGTTCGCTGCCGAGCTTGCGGTGGTCGCGCTTCTCGGCCTCGGCGAGGAACTCCAGATGCGCCTTCAGTTCCTCCTTCGACGGCCACGCGGTGCCGTAGATGCGCTGGAGCATCGGGTTCTTCTCGCTGCCACGCCAGTACGCGGCGGCGTTCCGCATCAGCTTGAACGCCGGGATGTTGCGGGTGGTGGGCAGATGGGGACCGCGGCAGAGGTCCTTCCAGCACAGCTCGCCGGTCTTGGCGTCCAGGTTGTCGTAGATGGTCAGCTCGCCGCCGCCCACCTCGACATCCGCGCCGTCGTCGGTGGAGGCGGCGCCCTTGATGCCGATGAGCTCCAGCTTGTACGGCTCGGCCGCCAGCTCCTCGCGGGCCGCCTCGTCGGTGACGACGCGGCGCGAGAAGCGCTGTCCGCGCTTCTGGATCTCCTGCATCTTCTTCTCGATGGCCTTGAGGTCATCGGGGGTGAAGGGGGTCGCCACATCGAAGTCGTAGTAGAAGCCGTCCTTGACCGGCGGGCCGATGCCCAGCTTGGCCTCGGGGTGCAGCTCCTGCACGGCCTGTGCCATGACATGCGCGGTGGAGTGACGCAGGATGGCCAGGCCGTCCTCGGAGGAGATCTCGACGGGCTCGACGACCTCGTCCTCACCGATCTCGTACGCGAGGTCCTTCAGCTCACCGCCCACGCGCGCGGCGATCACGGTGCGCTCACCGGGGAAGAGCTCGGCCGCCGTAGTGCCCGTCGTCACCACGCGCTCTTCCCGCTCGGAATCGCGTTGGATGATCACACGGACGTCTGACACCGGTCTCTCCTGACTCACGGGGCGCGACAGCGGACACTGCGCGTTCTGAATCGTACCGAGCCCGGAGGACCACGTGCGAAATGGTTTGCCGGGAGGCCGGCGGACGGCCCGGGGGGCGCTGCCCGCCGGGCCGGTCACCGTACGGCGCCCACCGGACACGGCGCGTACCGAACGACCTGTCCGGGTATCCCCTTTTCGGGCAGAGCCGGAACATCTGCCGCTCATGCGCGAGGAGTTCGGGAATGACGTGTTGGTACGAAGGGCCACTGGCCGCATTCGACACCGAGACGACGGGGGTGGACGTCGAGGAGGACCGGATCGTTTCGGCCGCCCTGGTCGTCCAGGACATGGCGGGCGCCCGGCCGAGGGTGACGCGCTGGCTGATCGATCCAGGGGTGCCCGTGCCCCCGGCCGCCACCGAGGTGCACGGGCTCACCGATGATTTCCTGCACCGCAACGGCCGCTGGCCGGCCCCGGCGGTGGAGGAGACGGCGCGGGCGCTGGCCGCCCAGTGCGCGGCGGGCCGGCCGCTCGTGGTGATGGACGCGCCGTTCGATCTGACGGTCCTCGACCGTGAACTGCGCCGCCACCGCGCCTCGTCCCTCGCCGAGTGTCTGCAGAACATACCGCTGTGTGTGCTTGATCCCCTGGTCCTCGACAACCATCTGGACCGCTATCGCAAGGGCGGCCGGACGCTCGCCGACCTCTGCGCCCATTACGAGATCGAGCTGGACGGGGTACGGGACGCGACCGGTGGCGAGCTGGCCGCACAGGCGGCGCTCGACGTCGTGCGCGCGATCGGACGGCGCTTCTCCGCGCGGATGGAGCGACTGAGCGCCACGGAGCTGCATACGCTCCAGGCCGTCTGGCACACGGCACAGACCCGGGGGCAGCAGACCTGGTTCTCGCGCGGCGGCGAGGCTTCGACGGATCCGGCCTGGCCCCTGCGGCCCGAACTGCCCGCCGAGGCAGCCTGATCCGGACGGTCGCCTCCCGGGGCCGGAACGCGCGAAGGCCGGTCCGTCGACGACGGACCGGCCTTTCCCGGTGGGCGATACTGGGTTCGAACCAGTGACCTCTTCGGTGTGAACGAAGCGCTCTCCCACTGAGCTAATCGCCCGGGAACGGACTGAACCATACAGGCCCTCGCGGGCTTCCTTCAAACCGAATGCGCCGTACTCACCCCCGTATCTGAGTACGTCTACCGATGGCGGACCGTGTGGCGCCGGACACACTCGCTGTCCATGGAGAACATTCCACCGCCCGCCCGGGAGCTGGCGATGATCGACCAGGAGCTGGTCCGACTCGACGCGCGCAGGGGCCAGTTGCTGGTGCGCAGGGCCCAGTTGGTGAGTCTCCTCGCGCGGTCCGCGCCGCCGTGGCCGTCCGCGCCCCTCGCGCCGCCCCGCCCGGGGCCGTCACCCGCCCCGCGCTCCGCCGCCGCGGAGATGACCCCGCCGGGCGCGCAGAATGTGCTGCTCGCGCTGGGCGGGGTGCTGCTGACCGTCGCCGCGATCGCCTTCACTCTGGTCAGCTGGGGGCAGCTGGGCGTGGGCGGCCGGGCGGCGGTGCTGACGGTCGTCACCCTCGCGGCGTTGGCTGTTCCCGCCGTACTGCTGCGCCGGGGGCTGGCCTCGACGGCGGAGGCCGTGGCCGCGTTCGGACTGGCGCTGATGGCGCTGGACGCGTACGCGCTCCATGAGGTGGCGCTGCCCAGGACCGACGGCCTCCGCTACACGGCGGGCGCCACCGCCGTGCTCGCCGTCCTCTGGGCCGGATACGGTTCGGCGCTCGGCCGGCTCCGGCTGCCGCTGCCCGTAGCGGTGGTGACAGCCCAACTCCCGCTGTTTCTCGGCTCCCTGGCCGTCGACGCCTCCGCGCTGACGACGGCCTGGGCGCTGCTCGTGACGGCCGCGCTGGACACCGCGCTCGCCCTGCGGCTGAAGCCGGGGTCCGTACGGTCCGTCGCGGTGGTCGCCGCCTGCGTGACGTCGGGAGCGGCGCTGCTGACGGGTGGTTCGCTGTCGGTGGCGGCCGGGACACCGCTCGCCGCGTCCGGGCCCGGCGGACTGCTGCTCGCGGCGGCGGCGCTCGGGCTGTTCACGGCGTGGCGCGTGAGCCGTATGGCGTCCGCGTGCGCGGTGATGGCGGGTCTGGCGGCGGTCGCGGCGACAGGCGGCGCGGTCCGTACGGCCGTGCCGGACGGCTGGGCCGTACTCGGGTATCTGCTGTGCGGGATCGCGCTGTTGATGGTCGTACGGACCCGGCTGCCGCGCGCGGTGGTACGGGGTCTGGCCGGCGCGGCCGGGGCGGTGACGGCGGCTTCCGTCCTGTGGACGCTGCCCGCGCTCGCCATGGTGCCGCTGGGCGCGCTGAGCGGGGTCACCGCGATCTGGACGGGTGCTCCGAGCGGTGCCTGGGCGGCGTTCGGTATCGATCTCCCCTGGACGCGGCAGCCGACGGCGCCGCTGGTGCTGCTGATCGCGGCGGGAGCAGCCGCCGGCGCGTACCGCCTGCTGCCGGCGCCACCGGACTCCGGCGGTGGGCGGCAGTGGCGCGTTCCGGCGCTCTGCGGCGCTGTCGCGCTCGGCTGGGCCGCCGTTCTGGTGGCGCCGCCCGCGCTGGACCTGGGGTATCCGGCGGCGGTGGCCGCACCCCTGGTGCTGACGGCGGCCCTGCTGGCGGTCGTCGTGCGCCCGCGCACTCCGGTGGGTACGGCGGTGACGATCACCGCGCTGGTCTGCGCCCTGGCGGGCTCGATCTCCGTGTCGCTGCTGTCCCTCGCCACCCGGACCGCGACGGTGACGGCGCTCGCGGCGCTGTGCGCGCTGTTCACGGGGGCGGCCATAGCCGGGCAGACCGTACGCGCGCGAGGCGCCGCAGCGGGCGTCCAGGCGGCTTCCCGGCCGTCGCCGGCGGTGCGCGCGCTCCTCGCCTGTGTGGCCGTCGGGTACGCGACCGCGCTGGTGGCCGCGGCCTGCCCGGCTGCCGGACTGCCCGCCGAGCGCACCGCCCTAGCGCTCCTCGCCGTACCCGGCGCCGTGGCGCTGCTGGGCGCCCGGCTGCGTCGTCATCCGGTGGCGCCGCCGATCGAGCTGACCTCCGCCGGGGCCGCGGTGCTCGCCGTGGTCCTCGCCTCGGACCGGGCGCCCGTACTGGCGCTGGTGCTCGCGCTGTGCGGGGTGATCGCGGCGGGCACGGCGGTACGGACCGAGCGGCGGCGGGTGGCCGGGTACGCCGCGACGGCGCTCTTCGTCCTCGCCACCTGGGTGCGGCTGGCCTCGTCCGGCGTGTCGGCTCCCGAGGCGTACACCCTGCCGGTGACCGTGCCCGCGCTCGCCGTCGGGCTGCTGCGGCGCCGGCGCGACCCGGCGGCCTCCTCGTGGACGGCGTACGGCCCGGGGCTGGCGGCGACGCTACTGCCGAGCCTGCTGGCGGCCTGGGGCGATCCGGACTGGCCGAGGCCGCTGTCGCTCGGCCTGGCGGCGCTGGCCGCCACGCTCGCCGGGGCCCGGCTGCGGCTCCAGGCGCCGCTGGTGCTGGGCGGCGCGGCGCTCGCCCTGGACGCGCTGCACGAGCTGGCGCCGTACGTCGCGCAGATGGTGGGCCTGCTGCCGCGCTGGCTGCCACCGGCCCTGGCCGGGCTGCTGCTCCTCGCGGTGGGGGCGACCTACGAACAGCGGCTGCGGGACGCCCGCCGACTGCGCGGGACGCTGGGCCGGATGCGGTGAGCCGGGGGAACGACCGAGGCTCCGAAGACCTTGCCGGTCTTCGGAGCCTCGGTTCCCGGGTGGGCGATACTGGGTTCGAACCAGTGACCTCTTCGGTGTGAACGAAGCGCTCTCCCACTGAGCTAATCGCCCGGACGCACCGCACACATTACCCCATGTCAGCGGCGTCCCCGGACGCGTTCCGGGTCACTGGTCGATCTTCCAGGGCATGACGATCCCGAACTTCCAGAGGTAGATCCCGGCCAGTACGGCGATGATCACGAGACCGATGGTGGTGAGAATGATGTTGCGCCGCCGGACCTTCGGGTCGAGCGCCTTCTGGGCCGCCTCGCTGACCTTGCGCCGGGTCCAGCGCAGCACCAACTGCGCCCAGACGAACTCGGTCGCCCAGATCGCCATTCCGGCGAAGATCACCAACCAGCCGGGCCCCGGCAGCACGAGCATGGAGACGCCCGCGGCCACCACCGCGAGGCCGACGACGAACACGCCGACCTGCCAGCTCAGATGGAGCGTCCGCGACTTCTTGATGAATCCGGGCGCACGCGACCCGAGCTCACGCTCCGGATCCTCTTTCCCACCCTCCGCCACGTCCCCCGGTACGGGCCGCTCGGCCGTCGGCACCACGACATGCCCCCGCTCGTCACTCTCCGCATGCATAAGGCCCAACCTACCGGAATCACCCGTGTCACCGGAATGGCCGTATAACCCGAAGTCATACACGGCCGTACGAGCTACCCGAAGAATCACAAAACAGACAGAGGGGTTTACAACGGCACCGTAGGTGGCATGTCGATTTCGCCGACGTGCGAATCCCCGAGCGCACACTGAGCGAAAGGCCCTGGCGCTTATGAACACCACGGTCAGCTGCGAGCTGCACCTGCGCCTCGTTGTATCGAGCGAGTCCTCACTGCCTGTACCCGCGGGCCTCCGGTATGACACGGCCGATCCCTATGCCGTGCACGCCACCTTCCACACCGGAGCCGAAGAGACGGTCGAGTGGGTCTTCGCCCGCGACCTTCTCGCCGAGGGGCTGCACCGGCCCACCGGCACCGGCGACGTCAGAGTCTGGCCGTCCCGCAGTCACGGTCAGGGCGTCGTCTGCATCGCACTGAGCTCCCCAGAGGGCGAAGCCCTGCTTGAGGCCCCGGCGCGGGCCCTGGAGTCGTTCCTCAAGCGGACCGACGCCGCGGTGCCACCCGGCACCGAGCATCGTCACTTCGATCTCGATACGGAGCTCTCACACATCCTGGCCGAGAGCTGAGCCAGGCAGAGAGCTGCACGGCGCCGTCCGACTCGGGGAGACGGCGCCGCGCGGACAACCGCATACGGAGGACACCGGCGCCGTCGCCGCGGAACCCACCGCGACGACGGCGCCGGTGCGTTCCCTGCTGAGCTGAGCCCCGTCCGGCGCGGTCAGCGACTAAAGTCGGCGGGATTCGGCGGGCACCGGCCCGCGGCAGGCCAGGGAGCGGATCGTGCTGATTCCACACGACACCCGGATCGCCCTCGACACCGTTGTCGATCTGGTGAACACCGCACCGGAGGAGGATTCGGGCGGCGTCGGCAGTACGGACGGGCTCGGGGACGTCGAGGCGCTGTACGTCTTCGTACGGACCCATGACATCAGCGGGGTGGGCGATCTCGGCAACGGCGATCTGCGGGCCGTACTGGACGTACGGGCCCGGTTCGCCGAGGTTTTCGAGGCGCCGGACGCGCGCGCCGCGGCCGATCTGATCAATCAGCTGGTCGCCGCCGCGGGGACGACGCCGCAGCTGACCGATCACGACGGCTACGACTGGCATGTGCACTACTTCGCGCCGGGCGCCTCCGTCGCCGATCATCTCGCCGCCGACTGCGGCATGGCGCTGGCCTTCATGGTCGTGGCCGGGGAACAGGAACGGCTGCGCCGCTGCGAGGCCCCGGACTGCGGGCACGCGTTCGTCGACCTGTCGCGGAACCGCTCGCGCCGTTACTGCGACAGCCGCACCTGCGGCAACCGACTGCATGTGGCCGCGTACCGGGCACGCCGCAAGGAAGCAGCGGCCGGCTGACGGCACTCACAGCAGAAAGAGATCGTGCACCGCCGCCATCAGCAGCAGCGAGCCGATCACCGCCAGGAAGATCATCAACGGCGGCTGGGAGAGCGCGAAAAGACAACCGCGCTGCTCATCGGTGGGTGCGGGGGGTTCACCCCGTGAGGTATCGAGCATCTCGGGGCGATCATGGCGTACCCCGAACCGGGCCGTTGACCAACACGCGTCCTCGGGCCGGGAGTTCATCATATTCCGTGGAAAACATCCCCGAAATCCCGCCGAATCCCGTCTCACCTGCGATGCTGCCCCGCACTCCGGGAAACGGGGGAGAGCGTTCCGGTCGCCCCGCGAAGCTACTTTGAGGACACGCCCTAGATGCCGTGCTTCTTGAGGATGGCCTCGATATCGCTGAAGTCGTCACCCGGCTTCGCCGCGGGCTGCCTGGCCTTGGGCTGAGCGGCCGGCCTGGTGCCGGGGCCCAGTGAGGGCGCGGACGCGGCGGGTTCGACCGCGGCTTCCTGGCGCGCGGCCCTGGCCGCCGCCCTGCGCTCCTTGCGCGTGCCACCGCGCCGGCGCTCCACCGCCCGGGTCGTCATGAAGAGCAGCCACGCCACCGCGAGGACCCCGAAGCCCGCCCAGGCCATCGGGCTGAACGCCGTATTCGCCGCCCACTTCACGATGCCGGTCATCGCCAGCGCCACCGGTACCAGCGCATAGGCGGCGATGCGCGCCGCGGCGAGGAAGCGCTTCCGGTACGCCGTGATCGCGGCGATACCCAGGCCCGCTGCTGACACCGCTGCGCAAATGGTCTCGGCAATCATCAGGTCCTCCAGGCAGAGCGCTTCATCGGCCGAACACTTCTCGCTCTCCATCCTGCACCTCGCGACCCGGGAGGGCCACGGTGCGGGGCGAGGCCGGGCGGATCTGGGGGAGATCTCCGGGACGGGCTCCTCCCCAGGTCCGAGGTCCCGGTCGGCCGGGGTACGGCGAACTGGAACACTGGCCTGATGAACGACTCCCCCGCCATCCGCCCCGTCGTCCTCGACGTCTGGTGCGACCTTGAGTGCCCCGACTGCCACCGGGCCCTGGACGATCTGCGCGCGCTGCGCGCCCGCTACGAGGACCGGCTGGAGGTGCGGCTGCGGCACTTCCCCCTGGAGAAGCACAAGCACGCCTACGCCGCCGCACAGGCCGCCGAGGAAGCCGCGGAGCAGGGGCGCGGCCTGCCGTATGTCGAAGCCGTGCTGGCCAGGACGGCGGAGCTGACGGCCAAGGGGGAGCCCCTCCTGCTGGAGGTGGCGCGTGAGCTGGGGCTGGACGCCGAGGAGTTCGACACCGCGCTGATCGACGGCAGGCACCTCCTGGCCGTCGACGCCGATCAGGCCGAGGGCAAGGCGATCGGGGTCACCGGCACCCCCACCTATGTCATCGGGGACGAGCGGCTGGACGGCGGCAAGAGCCAGGAGGGGCTGCGCGGGCGCATCGAGGAGATCGTGGACCGGCTGCTGGCGAGCGCTTAGGGCGTGTCAGGGGCGGCGCTCAGAGCAGCTGCTTGAAGAAGTTGCGGTGCGTGGTGGCGTACTGGAGCGATTCGTACAGCCGGATCGCCGGGGTGTTGTTCGCGAACACATGCAGCCCCAGCAGGCTGTCCCCGGCCTCCAGCGCCGCCCGCTCGGCGAGCAGCATCAGCGCGCGGCCGTAGCCCTTGCCGCGCTGGTCCTCGGACACCGCCACGTCGTACACCCAGGAACCCCACTCGCCGGGCCGTACCTCGCGCGGTGCGACCCACACATGGCCGACGACCGTTCCCGCGTGGACGAGGACGCTGATCGAGACGCCGGGGGTGGCCAGGCCCTCGGGGAGGTTCTCGCGGTGGCTCGTCTCCGCCTTGGCGCGTGCCTGCTCGGACGGCACGCCCCTGGCCATCCAGTTGCGGGCGTACTCGTCGAGGGCTCGCGCCTCCCAGACCGCGTACTCCGTGTCGTTCATCGGACGGCCCTCGACATCGGCCGGCAGCTCCGGAGCCCGGGGTGGTACCGCCTTGTCCATGTTGCGGCTGCGCTCGGTATAGCCCAGGGACTCCAGCATGCGGAGCGCGGGCACCGCGTCGGGCGGTACGGAGGCCAGTACCTGGCCGCAGCCCCAGCCGCGCAGCACCTCCTCGGCGGCGAGCGCGGCGACGGTCCCCCGGCCGCGTCTGCGATCGGGCTCATCGATACCGAGGGCCTGGATGATCCCGGCCGTGTGACCGAAGCCGGGGTCCGTACCGAGTTCGATCGTGCCGACGCGGCGGCTGTTCACGCAGACCTCGTAGGAGCGTGACTTCTCGCCGTCGTCGGCCTGCTGAAGCGGCCCGGTCGGCCGCAGGGTGGTGGTCATCAGGGGAGTTGTACCCGTCGCGCGGTGCGGCGTCATCCGCTTTTCGGACCGGCCACGAAGCTCGCCGGGCCTCAGGGATCCAGGTCGGCGCCGGCCCGCTCCTCGAAGACGCGCATCGCCTTGGTGGTCACCGGCCCCGGGGCGGCGGGCAGTTGACGGTCGTCAAGGCGGTGGACCGCCTGTACGTCGCGCAGCGTGGAGGTCAGGAAGATCTCGTCCGCGCGTTCCAGGGCGTCCAGCGGCAGATCCGTCTCATGGGCACCGCACCACTCGACCGTCAGGGCCCGGGTGATCCCGGCGAGGCAGCCGGACGCGAGCGGCGGGGTGTGCAATTCGCCGTCGAGGACGACGAAGACATTGGAGCCCGTGCCCTCGCAGAGCGCGCCGACGGTATTGGCGAACAGCGCCTCGCTCGCGCCTTGTTCCCGCGCCCTCGCGAGGGCGACGACATTCTCCGCGTACGAGGTGGTCTTGAGGCCGGTCACCGCGCCGCGCTCATTGCGCGTCCACGGGACGGTGATGGCCGCGGTGGTGTCGGGGCGGCGCTTCGTCCCGCCGACGGCGACAACCAGGGTCGGGCCCGCGTCGCCCCGGTCGGAGCCGAGCGGGGAGAGTCCGCCGGTGTAGGTGATCCGCAGTCGCCCCAGGTCCACCGGGTTGGCGTCGAGAACGGCCGCGCAGGCGCGGCGTACCTCGTCGAGATCCGGCTCCGGCAGCCCGAGTCCGCGGGCGGAGCGGCCCAGCCGGTCCAGATGGCGGGTGAGGGCGAAGGGCCGGCCCTGGACGGTCTTGACCGTCTCGAAGATGCCGTCCCCCACGGTCAGCCCATGATCGAGCACGGACACAAGGGCGCCTTCGGCCGTGTGCAGTCCGCCGTTGACCCAGATCTTCATCTACCCGGTCCTTCCGCTCGCTTCGTACGCGCCCGACGCTATCGCGAGCAGCCGGGCGGCCTTCAGCTCGGTCTCCTCCCACTCCCCCTCGGGGTCGGATCCCCAGGTGATGCCCGCTCCGGCGCCGAAGCGCAGGACGGGTCCCGGGGCCGCGTCGCGGTCGATCCAGAAGGTACGGATCCCGACCGCGAGCGCCGCCGTCCCACGGTCGGCGTCGACCCAGCCGATACCGCCGCAGTAGGGGCCGCGCGGGGCGGCCTCCAGCTCTTCGATGATCCGCAGGGCGCTGGACTTGGGGGCGCCACTGACCGAGCCGGGCGGGAACGTCGCGGACAGCAGCTCCGGCCAGCCCGCCTTCCCGTCGAGCTCGCCCCGTACGGTCGAGACGAGATGGACCAGTCCGGGGTGCGGTTCGAGCGCGCAGAGCGCGGGGACCGTCACGGATCCCGTGGCGCAGACGCGGCCCAGGTCATTGCGGACGAGGTCCACGATCATCACGTTCTCGGCGTAGTCCTTCTCCAGCAGCTCGCCGGCGGTACGGGCGGTGCCCTTGATCGGGCCGGACTCGACGGTCCGGCCGGCCGTGCTCAGATACAGCTCGGGCGAGGCGGTCGCGATCTCCACTCCGTGCTCGGGCAGCCGGATCGTTCCGGCGTACGGAGCGGGGTTGTCGCGCGCGAGCAGTGCCGTCAGCGCGTCGACATCGGCCCTGTCGGGAGCGGGCAGGGGCGCGGAGAGCACCCGGCAGAGGTTGACCTGATAGACATCGCCCGCCGCGATGTACTCGCGGATCCGGTGGACGCCCTTCGTGTACGCGTCGCGGTCGAGCGACGACGTCCAGTCACCGGAGGCGGGCCCGCGCCACTGCCCCGGCACCGGCGCGGGCACCGGTTCCGTCCGTACCTCGTCGAAGCGAGCGCAGGTGAGACGGCCTTCGAAGTCCGCCGCGACGGCCCAGAACCCGGCGGAGTCAAGCGCTTCCGGATCATGGGTGACATCCCGCAGACCGGAGGCGACAAGGCCGCCGAAGCGGGCCAAAGGAGCGAGGTCGTGCACGCTTGCGAGTCTAGAACAGCCTCCGTTGGGCCGCTCCGCGCTGAACGTACGGCGAACGCACCCCAGCACGCTGCGGAAACGCGTTTTTGTGCTGGCCCCGGAATCCGCTAGAGTTCAACACGTCGCCGGGCCGTACGAGCGGGCCGGAAACGATACGCGGACGTAGCTCAGTTGGTAGAGCGCAACCTTGCCAAGGTTGAGGTCGCCAGTTCGAACCTGGTCGTCCGCTCGAATATGGGGGATCCTTCCCGAACCCCCGTACTCCTGGTGGAGTGGCCGAGAGGCGAGGCAACGGCCTGCAAAGCCGTCTACACGGGTTCAAATCCCGTCTCCACCTCCAAGGACGATTAGCTCAGCGGGAGAGCGCTTCCCTGACACGGAAGAGGTCACTGGTTCAATCCCAGTATCGTCCACTGGATCCATCCGGATTCCCCGCGCGATTAGCTCAGCGGGAGAGCGCTTCCCTGACACGGAAGAGGTCACTGGTTCAATCCCAGTATCGCGCACGCAGTGCAGTACACGTGGGTCCTTCCCGCGCGATTAGCTCAGCGGGAGAGCGCTTCCCTGACACGGAAGAGGTCACTGGTTCAATCCCAGTATCGCGCACCGACAGAAGCCCCCGGCCGTCTCCATGGCCGGGGGCTTCGTCATGTGCCTGTCGTTTCTCGGGAGGACCTCAGGAGGAGAAGAGCATCCGCCCGAAGCTCTTCTGGCGGTGGTGCCCGCCGTGGTGGCCTCCGTAATGACCGCCGCCGTGCTGAGGCGCGCCCCAGGCGGGGGCGGGGGCTGCGGGGTACGCCTGCGGGGGCGGGGGCGGGGCCTGCTGGACGGGCGGCGCCTGCTGCGACCACTGCGACTCCAGGCGGGTCAGGGACTCCAGCTCGCCGTAGTCGAGGAAGATCCCCCGGCAGCCGCTGCACTGCTCTATCTGGACACCGTTGCGGTTGTATGTGTGCATCGCCGCGTGGCACTTGGGACACTGCATGGTCTGCTCGCTCCTCGCCATTCGTCCGGCATCGCCGTAACGCGCTCCCGGCGGCCGTGTGTTCATCCTATGCCTCACCCTACGACGACGCCCCGGGCGTCAACTCGGTTGCGAGGTCCGCGATCCGCGCACAGGCCTCGATCATCAGCAGGTCGGCCTCGCCCGGTTCCCGGCCCTCCGCGCCGGCCTTGGCGATGGCCAGCGCGGCGGTCTGCACGGTGAGGGCGCGGGCCGGGACATCCAGTCGGGGCCAGGGGTCCGCGTCGGGGTCGGCGGGCACGGCGGGGCCGTGCGCCGACCGGTAGGCACCGAGGAAGCGCAGCCAGGTCTCGGGGGGCAGCAGTCCCGCGGCGTACCAGGCGGCGGGGCGGGCCAAGTCCCAGGCCGGGTCGCCGAGTCCGAGGTCGTCGACATCGATGAGCAGCCAGGGGCCGTCGGGGGCCGGGTGGCGTACGAGCTGGCCCAGGTGCAGATCGCCGTGGCAGAGCGCGTACGGTCCCGGCGCGCGCGCCTCACCACGGGCCCAGGCGGGCAGACACCGCCAGGCGCGTTCCACGGGAGCGGCGGCGGGGTGCGGTCCCGCGGCGCGCATCCGGGCGACGGCGCGGGCGGCCTTGGCGGGTCCCCGCATGTCCGGTAGCCGGTGGCCGGAGCCCGAACCGGCCGGGGGTACCGCTGCGGATCCCACGGCGGCTTCGGCTCCCGTCGCGGCTTCGGCCACGGCTTCGGACAGCGCCGCGAGCGGCAGCGTGTGCAGCCGGGCGATGAGTGTGCCGGCCTGCTCCCAAGGGGCGGCGTCGGGGTCGGCGGGGTCGACCGGGGTGCCGTACGGCCACGCCGTCACCGGCCGACCGCGCAGTTCCTCGGCGGCGGCCGGAAGCGGCGGCAGCAGAACACCGGCGAGCAGGGGATGCGCGGCGACGGCGAGCCTGACGCGGTGCCCGGCCGGGTCCGTACCGTCGGCGTGGATCTTGGCGACGACCTCGCCGTGCCGTACGACCGTCCCGTCCGGCCGGTCGGCGAGCACGGTGCTCCCCCGGCCGCAGCCCCGGCACCCCGCCGGGTCCGCGGCACGCACCGCCGGGTGGGCGGTGTCGCGGGCGACGAGGCCCAGGGCCCGTACGACGGATGTGGTCATGGAGGCCCCCGGATGCGTGGTGTTCCGTGCCGAGCGTACGGCGGTGGAACCGGGCCCGGACAGCGCGATGGCCGGTCAGCTCCCCAGCTGACCGGCCAAACGCTGCCGTCCGCCGCACCCCCGTCCCCACGGGGTTGTTGGCCGGATGTCCCCGACCCGGGCCGCTCTCCCGGATCCGAAGCGCCGCTCAGCGCCCCAGCATCACGCCCACGGACGACGCTTGTGTCACCACTGCTTCCCAGCCGCCGAAGACGACCACCAGCAGGGCTGCCAGAGGAAGGACCATGGCGGTCGCCACCAGGGGGTGGCGGGTGCCGGACCGGCGCCCGCCGAACGCGGCGAACGCCTTGCGTCCTTGCGTACGGATCATCGCCCGCGATGCCGTGTCCGCCATGGTCCTTCTCCTGTCCTGTTCCGAGAGCGGCGAGTGTCTGACCTCGGGGGACGAGTACCGCACCCGCCGCTTGACCTCAACATTAGGGATCCGGCGGGCCCCGGTCGTCATGCCCGCGTACCGATTGCCGGGCCTCCCGGAGGATGAGCCGGACACCCGTCACGTACTCCCCTGGGTGGAGAGGAGGGTCCGGACCCCCGGGTCATCCCCGAGAGGACGTCTCTCCGGAGCGCCCCGAGGAGTCCACCCGGGGCACCGGCTGCTCGACCAGCGCGAGAACCCGCGTGGCCATGAACCGCGCCGTTCTGACCACCCCGCCACCGCGGGTGACTTCGCTCACTTCCACCACTCCCCGGCGCACCGCGGTCTCCACCCTGCGGCCCGCCCGGCTCGCCACCACTTCGTAGGTCCGTGTCGTGTCCCCCGCGTCCACGACTATCTCCACTCGGTCACCCTTCACGATCCAATCCCCCTTCTGCGTCCGACCTTTGAGATCACGCACGGGTCGGGGGACCTGGGCTCCGCCGCTCCCCTGACCACCACTCAAGTTTCCCACCCGGCACTGACAATCGGTCGGTGCGCGAGGGCGCGGCCTATGAGCGCGCCGGGGCGCGGGTACGTAAGCTGTGCCACGTCACACGGACGACCGGGCAGCGGGGATGGACATGGCGATGATGCGGCTCCGGCGCGAGGACCCGCGTGTCGTCGGTTCGTTCAGGATCCACCGGCGGCTGGGCGCCGGCGGGATGGGGGTCGTGTATCTGGGCTCCGACCGGCGCGGTCAGCGGGTCGCGTTGAAGGTGATCCGGCCGGATCTGGCCGAGGATCAGGAGTTCCGGTCGCGGTTCGCCCGCGAGGTCTCCGCCGCGCGGCGGATCCGGGGCGGCTGTACGGCACGGCTGGTGGCCGCGGATCTGGACGCGGACCGCCCGTGGTTCGCCACCCAGTATGTGCCGGGCCCCTCACTGCACGACAAGATCAACGAGGAGGGCCCGCTCTCCGCGGCCGAGGTCGCCTCGGTGGGTGCCGCGCTCTCCGAGGGGCTGGTGGCCGTCCATGAGGCGGGCGTCGTACACCGCGACCTCAAACCGTCGAACATCCTGCTCTCCCCCAAGGGCCCGCGCATCATCGACTTCGGTATCGCCTGGGCGACGGGCGCGAGCACGCTGACGCATGTCGGCACCGCGGTCGGATCGCCCGGCTTCCTCGCACCGGAGCAGGTGCGCGGGGCGGCGGTCACCCCGGCCACGGACGTGTTCTCGCTGGGCGCCACGCTCGCCTACGCGGCGACCGCCGACTCCCCCTTCGGGCACGGCAGTTCCGAGGTCATGCTCTACCGGGTGGTGCATGAGGAGGCACATCTCCACGGGATGCCGGACGCGCTCGCGCCACTCGTGCGGGCCTGTCTGGCCAAGGACCCGGAGGAACGTCCGAGCACGCTCCAGCTGTCGATGCGGCTCAAGGAGATCGCGGCGCGGGAGGCCCAGGGGCTCTCGGAGAGCCGACCGCCCGTACAGCGGACGCGGAACGGACAGGAGCTGACGACCGGCCGGCTGACCGAGCGCTATACGGAGCGGGCCCCAGGACCCGGCGCGCCGAGCCGTACGCCGGGAGTCTCCGGCGGCCCGGCGTCGCGTCCCGGGCCCTCCCGGAGCACGGGCTCCTCCCCCCGTACCGGCGGTTCCTCCCCCCGCAACGGCTCACCGCGCCCGCCGCGGTCCCGGGGCGCCGCGCGTACGGGCAGCGGCCGGCCGAAGCCGGGTCCGCGAACGAGCTCGGGCAAGCTACGGCCCGCCAACCCCCGTCTGCTGCGCCAGCGGCTGATCGTCTTCGTCGTCGTGACCCTGATCGTCGCGCTGGGCATCGCGGCGGCCCAGCAGCTCTGAGCCGGCGGGCCGTGTCCGGTCAGCTCTCCGGGCGGCCCGTCGTGACCGCGTAGAAGGCGACCGCCGCCGCCGCACCGACGTTCAGCGAGTCCACGCCGTGCGCCATGGGGATACGGACCCAGGTGTCGGCGGCCCCGAGCGCGCGCCCCGACAGTCCGGCGCCTTCCGCGCCCAGCATCAGCGCGACACGCTCCAGCCGGTGCGGAGCGGCCTCGTCCATCGGGACCGCCCGCTCGTCGGGGGTGAGCGCCAGCAGCGGGAAGCCCGCCGCCCGTACGGCGTCCAGCGCCCGGGGCCAGCCGTCGAGCCGGGCGTACGGCACGGAGAACACCGCGCCCATCGAGACCTTCACCGAGCGGCGGTAGAGCGGATCCGCGCAGTCCGGGGAGAGCAGGACGGCGTCCATACCGAGAGCCGCGGCGCTCCGGAAGACCGCGCCGATATTGGTGTGGTCGTTGACCGCCTCCATGACGGCGACGCGGCGCGCCGTACGGAGCACCTCGTCCACCGTGGGCAGCGGCTTACGGGCCATGGAGGCGAGGGCGCCGCGGTGCACGTGGTAGCCGGTGACCCGTTCCGCCAGCTCGGGGCTGACCGCGTACACCGGGGCCGTGACCTCGTCGATGATGTCCCGCATGGTGTCGACCCACTTGGCCGAGAGCAGCATCGACCGCATCGGGTAGCCGGCCTGGCCGGCCCGGCGGATGACCTTCTCGCCCTCGGCGATGAACAGCCCTTCGGCGGGCTCGCGCCGACGGCGCAGCTCGACATCGGTCAGACCGGTGTAGTCGCGCAGGCGCGGGTCGTCGGGGTCGTCGATGGTGATGAGTTCAGCCACGGGGTGACACTGCCTTGTCAGATGAGTGGTGTGCGGGACGGACGGCTACCTGCCGTCCCCCAGGGCGACGACCTCACCGATCACGATGACGGCCGGGGGCCGGACCTCCTCGGTCCGCACGACCTCCGCGACCGTCGCGAGCGTGGCGTCGACCCGTCGCTGGGAGGCCGTGGTGCCTTCCTGTACCAGGGCGACCGGCGTCTCGGGGGCCCTGCCGTGCGCCACGAGCGCCTGGGCGATCGCACCGATCTTGTCCACGGCCATCAGCAGGACGAGCGTGCCACGGAGCCGGGCGAGCGCGGCCCAGTCCACCAGCGAGCGGTCGTCGTCGGGGGCGACATGCCCGCTGACGACGGTGAACTCATGGGCGACGCCACGGTGCGTGACGGGGATTCCGACCGCCCCCGGCACACTGATGGAGCTGGAGATCCCTGGCACGACGGTGCACGGGATACCGGCCGCGGCCAGCGCGTGCGCCTCCTCCATACCCCGTCCGAACACGAACGGGTCGCCCCCCTTGAGCCGGACCACGGCCTTGCCCGCCTTGGCGTGCTCGATCAGCGCGTCGTTGATCGCCTCCTGGGCCATGGCGCGGCCGTACGGGATCTTCGCGGCGTCGATCACCTCGACGTGCGGCGGCAGTTCGGCCAGCAGATCGCGCGGGCCGAGACGGTCGGCGATCACGACATCCGCCTCGGCGAGGAGCCTCCTGCCGCGCACGGTGATCAGGTCCGGGTCGCCGGGGCCGCCGCCGACGAGGGCGACGCCGGGGGTACGGCTGCGACGGTGCGGGGCGGCGAGCGTGCCGTCGCGCAGCCCCTCGACGATGGCGTCCCGCACGGCGGCGGAGCGGCGCGGGTCCCGCCCGGTGAGCACGGCGACGGTCAGGCCCTCGCTGCGGCCGGTGGCGGGCGTCCAGGCGGTGGCGGCGTCCGCGTCGTCGCTGCGTACGCACCAGACGCGGAGGCGCTCGGCCTCGGCGGACGCGGTGCGGTTGGCGTGCTCGTCGCTCGACGCGACGAGGACGTACCAGGCGTCGGCGAGGTCGCCCTCTTCGTAGCGGCGGCGCTCCCAGCGGATCTCGCCGGCCGCCGCCATGGCCTCGACGGAGGGCTTGGCGGACGGCGACACCAGCACGATGTCCGCGCCGGCCGCGATGAGCGCGGGCAGCCGGCGCTGCGCGACCTGCCCGCCGCCGACGACGACGACGCGCCGCCCGGCGAGGCGGAGTCCGACGGGGTAGGCGGGGTGCGAGTGCTCGGCGTGCTCGGGCATGTGGCTGGGGGCTCCTCGGGCGTGAAGGGGCTGGTGGGGTGCGGTGACCAGCTTACGGGCGGTGGGGGGCGCCTCCGCCTTCCGGCGGGGGGTCGTGGTGCGGGGCGCCTCCGCCTTCCGGCGGGGGGGTCGTGGTGCGGGGCGCCTTCCGGCGGGGGGTCGTGGTGTGGTGCGGTGCGCCTCCCGGCGGGGGGTCGTGGTGCGGGGCGCCTTCGGCACGGGGGTGCGTTGTGGTGCCGGGGGTCGGGGCCTCCGGAGGTACATGTCCGGACGGCATGATTTACGGCGCGACTCTGCCCTGTCGTTGGTTCGGGCGTCCGTGCGCCACAAATCACGCTTTAGTGTCCGGACACGCACCTCCTACGACCCCGACCCCCTCCCGCCCGTGGGCCCCCTCGCGCACGACCGGGCCGCCTGAGCGGGCGGTGAAGGGGGGCGCGCAGGGGTCGTGTCCGGGACGTAGAGCGTGATTTGTGGCGCGCGACCGCCCGTCTCCTGACTGTGGCCCGTTACGCGCCGTAAATCATGCAGTCCCGGGCGCGAGCCCGGAGCGACCACCGGCGACAACCCGCACCGCACCACCGGCCCCAGCCGAAACGCACCTCGAACAACGGCCCCCCGCCGGACAGCTATTTTTCCGTGACCCCCGCCGAGTCGAACGTCGCCACCTCATGCATCGCCCGCGCCGCGCTCTGGACCACCGGAAGCGCCAGCAGCGCGCCCGTCCCCTCGCCCAGGCGGAGGTCCAGGTCGACCAGGGGGCGCAGGCCGAGTTTGTTGAGGGCCGCGACATGGCCCGGCTCCGCGCTGCGGTGGCCCGCGATGCAGGCCGCCAGCGCCTCCGGGGCGATCGCCCGGGCGACCAGCGCCGCCGCGCCGGCGCTCACGCCGTCCAGGATGACCGGCGTACGCAACGACGCGCCGCCCAGCAGGAATCCGACCAGCGCCGCGTGCTCCAGGCCGCCGATCGCGGCGAGAACGCCGACCGGGTCGGACGGGTCGGGCTGGTGGAGGTCGAGACCCCGGCGGACGACATCGACCTTGCGGGCGTGCATCTCGTCGTTGATGCCGGTTCCCCGCCCGGTGACCTCCGCCGGGTCCTGGCCGGTGTAGACGCAGATCAGCGCGGCCGAGACGGTCGTGTTGGCGATGCCCATCTCTCCGGTGAGCAGGGCCTTGTTGCCCGCGGCCACCAGATCGCGGGCCGTCTCGATGCCGACCTCGATCGCCGCGAGGACCTCCTCGCGGCTCAGCGCGGGACCCGTCGTGAAGTCGGCCGTACCCGCGCGGACCTTGCGGGGCAGCAGGCCCGGCGTCGCCGTGAGTTCGCCCGCGACGCCCACGTCGATGACGCAGACCTCCGCGCCCACCTGGTTAGCGAACGCGTTGCACACCGCGCCGCCACCCAGGAAGTTGGCGACCATCTGGCCGGTCACCTCCTGCGGCCACGGGGTCACCCCCTGCGCGTGCACGCCGTGGTCGCCCGCGAAGATCGCGACGGCGGCCGGTTCCGGGATCGGCGGCGGGCAGAGCCGGGACAATCCGCTGAGCTGGGCGGAGATGATCTCCAGCATGCCGAGCGCGCCGGCGGGCTTGGTCATCCGCTTCTGCCGCTCCCACGCCTCGCCCAGCGCCTTGGCGTCCAGCGGGCGGATACCGGCGATGGTCTCCTGGAGCAGGTCGTGCGGCTCCTCGCCCGGCAGGGCGCGGCGGCCGTAGGTCTCCTCGTGGACGACCCAGGAGAGCGGCCGGCGCTTGGACCAGCCGGCCTGCATCAGCTCGGGATCGACGGGGAACTCGTCGACGTATCCGACACAGAGATACGCGACGACTTCGAGATGCTCGGGCAGCCCCAGCGCGCGCACCATCTCGCGCTCGTCGAAGAAGCTGACCCAGCCGACGCCCAGGCCCTCGGCGCGGGCGGCGAGCCACAGGTTCTCCACGGCGAGCGCCGAGGAGTACGGGGCCATCTGCGGCTGGGTGTGCCTGCCGAGGGTGTGCCGGCCGCCGCGCGTGGGGTCCGCGGTGACGACGATGTTCACCGGGGTGTCGAGGATGGCCTCGATCTTCAGTTCCTTGAACTGCTTGGCCCGGCCCTTGGGCAGCGCCTTGGCGTACGCGTCACGCTGACGCTGCGCCAGCTCGTGCATGGACCGCCGGGTCTCGGCGGAGCGGATGACGACGAAGTCCCAGGGCTGGGAGTGGCCCACGCTGGGCGCGGTGTGGGCGGCTTCCAGGACGCGCAGCAGGACGTCGTGCGGGACGGGGTCGGAGCGGAAGCCGTTACGGATGTCCCGGCGCTCGCGCATCACACGGAGCACGGCGTCGCGTTCGGCGTCGTCGTAACCGGACGGGGCCGCGGTGCCTTCCTGTGCGACGGGCGCGGGCTCGGCCTCGGCCTGAGGCTCGGGTTCCGGTACGGGTACGGGTACGACGGTCGGCTCCGGCTCGGGCTCCGGGGCGGCGGTGGTCTCCGCGAGAGGCTCCGGTTCGGGCGTGGGCTCCGGCTCCGGCGCCGGTTCCGGGGCGGACTCCTGGACCGGTACGGGCTCGGGTTCCGGGGCGGCTTCGGGCGCGGACTCCTGGACCGGCTCGGGTTCCGGCGCGGCTTCGGGCTCCGGGGCCGGTACGAGTACCGGCTCCTCCGTGGGCTGCTCGACCTGCTCGGCGACGGGAGCGGGTGCCTCCGGCGCTTCGGCCGGCTCGGCCGGGGCGGTGGCCGGGCTCTCGGCCACCGGCTCGGGCTGCGGCTCGGATTCCGGCTCGGGTTCCGGCTGTTGCTCCGCGGCGGGCGGTTCCGGGGCAATCGGCTCGGGCCGCGGTTCCGGCTCGACGGCCGCGACCTGCGCGGGCTCCACGGGCTCCGGCTCAGCCGGGACGGGTGCGGGGACAGGTTCGGCCTGGGCCCGCGGCTCCGGGACGACCGTTTCTGCCGACGCCTCCGGCGCGACGGCCACCGCCACCGGCTCGGCGGGCGGCGGCTCGGCCGACCACGGCGTCCCCGCCTGCGGCGGAATCTCGCTCAGCTGCGGCCCCGCCAGGACGGCGGGCTCCTCACGCGGGACATCCAGATACTCCGGGCCCGTGGTGGCCGGTCCCTGCGCCTGGGCGCGTACCCGGACGGCCTGTGTCGGCGCGCCCGCGGGTCCTCGGTCGGCGAGCGAACGGACCACGCCGCCCGTCGGGTCGGGCACCGGCGGACCCATGTGCAGCGGGCGCCGCACCGGCGTCTGGACAGGGGCGGGCGCGGCGACCGCGGGAGCGGGCGCCGGGATGCGTACGCCGGTGAGATCGACCGAACCGGTGTCCCGGCCACCGGCCTCGTGCGCGCCCGGCTGGTGCGGGGTCTGGACGGGCGGCGGTACGTCGGCCGGCTCTTCGGACACGGCGGGGGCTTCGGGTTCCACGGGGGCGGCCGGCTGCTCGAACTCGGCCTCCACGACCGGAGCCCGCTCCGGCTCGGCGGTGAACTCCGGCTGCGGCTGGTACCCGTCCGGCGCCTCGGCCCGGACCTGTGGCACCGGCTCCTGGATCGGCGCCGGCTGTTCTATGGGCGGCATCTGCTGCTGGATCAGGGCCTGCTCGGGAACGGCGTATCCCTCGGGCGCGGCCGGGGCGTAGCTCTCCGGCGCGGCGGCGTACCTGTCGGGCGTGGCGTACCCCTCGGGCGTGGCGTACCCCTCGGGCGCGGCATAGGCGACGGGTGCCTCGGCGGGCACCACCTGGGGGTCGTTCCAGCCGCCCTGGGCGCTCGGCATGAGCAGAAGGTCTTCGTCCTCGGTGACGGGTGCGGAGGGGGCGAGGTAGGTGTACGCGCCGGGAGCGGGGATGCCCGGCTGCTCCACCATGCCTGCGTTCTCCGGCAGTCCCTCGACCGGGACCTGGCCGGTGTCAGTCATGTGCGTACCCCTCGCCCATTGGTTCTGCTCCTTCAGCCCTTCCGCCGGGGCGCCCGATCCGCGGCGCTTCCGGCGCCCGTCATGAACAACGAGCGTGGGCGCCGGGCGGCACGAAAGGCCCGCGTCGGCCCTGGTGTCTGGGCTCCCGCGGTCTTTCAGGGCCCTGGCGGTGGTATCCGCCACGGCCCGCTGTGGACTGCGCCACGTCGCGCGTCCCCCGGTTCTCGCCGTACCACATCAGGGTCCAAAACGGGCCCCTTTTCCGGACATTGACGAACGAAGTGACGAACGCCCGGCTGCTGTACAACGATCGGCCAGCCTACCCCGCGCGGCGCGGAAGCAGGGTCAGGGGCCGCTTTCCGGACGCTGTCCGGAGACAAGGAAGACGACGGAGCGCTCACGCTCCGACCAGTCGCCGGTGTCGAGTCCGACGGACTGGAGCAGTACGCACTCCACCTCATATCCGCCTGCCGCCAAGGCCGTTCCCACCGCCTCGGCCTCGTCCCGGGTGGCCGCGTGGGTGACGATGCGCTCGGGTCGGCGGTCGGCGCAGGCGGTGACCACATCGAGACCGCCGCCGCCGATCCGTACGACATCGGGCTCGGGCAGCCGCTCCAGTACATGGGGCGCCCGCCCCTGGACGACCTGGAGCTGTACGCCGGCGCGGCGGGCGGCGGCGGCCGTACTGGCGCAGGCTCCCGCTTCGTCGTCCACGGCGATGACGGCCGCGCCGAAGCGGGCCGCCTCGGCGGCGAGGGCTCCGCTGCCGCAGCCGATGTCCCAGACGAGGTCGCCGGTACGGGCACCGAGCCGGGCCAGCTGGGCGGCGCGCAGCCAGGTCGACTCGCCCTCGTCCAGCTCGACGCCGTACTCCTCGGTGGGCAGTGCCCAGCCGCGTTCGGCCGGCGGGTATCCGGGGTCGCGGCCCGCGATCCAGCCGCTGCCCGGGGAGACCGCGGTGCCGACTCCGCCGATGACGATCACCACGTTCGGGTCGCGCCAGACATGGTCGGCGGCCTTGTCCGAGGTGAGGACGGTGACTTGTTCGCGCTCGGTCCCCAGCTCCTCGCAGATGACGAAGGTGCGGTGGATCCCGTCGAGGAGCAGGGCGAGTTCGGCGGGTCCTGCGCCCGGGGAGGTGAGGACCGCGACCTTGGTGTGCGCCCGGCAGACATTGACGGCGCGGCGGAGCGTACGGCGGTGGGCGACGACGACCTGGGCGTCGTCCCAGGCCATCCCGGCCCGTGCGAAGGCGCCTGCCACGGCGGAGACCGCGGGGACGACTTCGACCTCCAGGCCGTGTTCCGGGGCGCGCAGGGTGCGTACGACGCCGAAGAAGCCGGGGTCGCCGTCGGCGAGGACCACGGCGCTGCCACGGTGTCCGGCGATCCGGCGGGCCGCGAGGTCTATCGAGCCGAGGCGGATGCGCTCGGCGCCTGGCGGCACCTCGGGGAGCGCCAGATGGTGGGCGGCTCCGGCCACCAGAGTGGCCGCGGAGAGCGCGGATTTGGCCGCGGCGGTGAGGGGCGAGCCGTCCCAGCCGATCACCGTGACGCGGTCGGCCATCGTCGTCAGTCTCCGTAAGTCGTCTTGAGCGGGACAGAAGCGGGCAGGGTGGGGGATCGCTGCCGGTGGTGGATCGCGGTCGCGGCACGGAGCACTGCCCGTACGGTCGTGAGCGCAGGGTGAGAGTACCTGGCCGGGCCGGGAGGCGACCGGGCGGTGGGGGTGAGCGTCAGTTCCAGTCGGTGAAGGACGCGTAGCCCGTCGCGTCCGCCATCTGTTCGGCGACGCCTTCGAGGTCCTCGGGCAGCAGGCTCCAGACGATCAGGTCGGTGCGGATGTCGGTCCAGCCCCCGTCCTCGGTCTGGGTACGCGCTATCCAGGCGTTGCGCAGGACACCCTCGCTGATGCAGCCGATCTTCTGCGCCACCTGCTGGGAAGCGGTGTTGTCGGCGGGGGTGCGCACCTCGATGCGTTCGAACTTCTGGTCACGGAAGAGCCACTGGGCGACCGCGAGCACCGATTCGGTGGCGTATCCCTCACCACGCGCCCAGGGTGCGGTCACATAGGCGGCCTCGGTGGAGAGCGCGTGCCAATTGGTTCTGCGCAGCCGCACGACGCCGACGAGCCGCTGGGTGAGGAACTCGGTGACGGCGAAGGCGATCCCGCGCCCTTTCAGGCGTTCGGCGGGCGCGATCGCACCGATCCACTCCTCGGCGTCTCTTCTCGTATACGGATGGGGGACGGGCGTCCAGGCCGTGACCAGCTCGTCATTCATCATCTCGATGTGCGCCGGGATGTCCGCCGGCTCGAAGGGGCGCAGCACCAACCGCTCCGTGCTGATGGAAACGTCCGGAAAGGTGGTAGTCATGCACAGCTCCATGCCTCAGTCCGTCGTAAATGCACAGCATGCAGCATCGGGTGGCGGATGCGCATGGCCGGGTCCGTACGGATGCGGAAGCCCCGTACACGACGGGCGTGTACGGGGCTCTCGCCGACAAGAACGTTACTGCGGTGACTACTTGGCCGCACCGAAAGCGGGCACGACCGAGCCCTCGTAGGTGTCCTCGATGTACTTCTTCACCTCGGGCGAGTTCAGGAGCTTCGCGAGCTTCTCCACCCGGGGGTCCTTCTCGGCGCCACGCTTGACGGCGAGGAAGTTGGCGTACGGGTTGCCGTCGGCCTTCTCCAGGGCCAGGGCGTCCTTGGCGGGCTTGAGGTCGGCCTCGATGGCGTAGTTGCCGTTGATGACGGCGGCGTCGACATCGTTCAGGGCACGGGGCAGCGTGGCGGCCTCCAGCTCCTTGAACTCCAGGCCCTTGGCGTCCTTGATGTCGGCGAGGTTGGCGTCGGCGCCGGCGCCGTCCTTGAGTGTGATCACGCCATGGTCCGCGAGCAGCTTGAGCGCGCGGCCCTCGTTGGTGGTGTCGTTGGGGATGGCGACGCTCTGGCCGGCCTTGAGCTCCTTGAGGTCCTTGACCTTCTTGGAGTAGAGGCCGAGGGGCTCCAGCTCGACATTGACGACGGGCACGATGTCGGTGCCCTTCTTCTTGTTGAAGTCGTCCAGGTACGGCTTGTGCTGGAAGAAGTTGGCGTCGACCTCGCCGCTCTGGGTGGCGGTGTTCGGCAGGACGTAGTCCGTGAACTCCTTGACCTCCAGCTTGAGGCCTTCCTTGTCCGCCAGGTTGTTCCGGACGAAGTTCAGGATGTCGGCGTGCGGTGTCGGGGACGCGGCGACGACGAGCGGCTTGGAGGTGTCGGCGGAGGCTCCGGCGGCGGACGAGGAGCCCGGGTCGGAGGAGGTGCCGCAGGCGCTCAGGCCGAGGGTGAGGGCGGCGGTGGCGGCGGCTGCCGCGCTGAACTTGACGGTGGTACGCACGAAGAGTGCCTCTTTCCGGTGATACGGGTGACATGGCCCGGACAAGGAGTGCGGGCCGGAGGGTGGATCGGGTCGATCCGGTCAGGTGGCGGTACGGCCGCGGCGCGCCAGCAGCCGTACGACCCCGTCCCCGAGCAGCTGGACCGCGGTGACGATCGCGATCAGGACGACGACCGTGGCGATCATGAAGCCGTTCTCGAAGCGCTGGAATCCATAGGTGACGGCCTTGGAGCCGAGCCCCTCGCCGCCGACCGCCCCGGCCATGGCCGAGTAGCCGATGAGCACGATGACGGTGGTGGTGACGGCGGACACCAGTGACGGCAGGGCCTGTGGCAGCAGTACCTTGCGGACGATGGTGGGGGTCGAGCCGCCCATCGCCTGGACGGCCTCGACCAGTCCGTGGTCGACCTCACGGATCGCCGTCTCGACGAGCCGCGCGAAGAACGGGATGGCGCCGACGGCCAGCGGCACGATCATCGCGGTGGGGCCGATGAAGGTGCCGACGACCAGAGTGGTGAACGGGATCAGCGCGATCAGCAGGATCATGAACGGCAGCGAGCGGCCGATGTTCACGACCACCCCGACGGCCTTGTTGACCACGGCGTTCTGGAGCAGTCCGCCCTTGTCGGTGAGGACCAGCAGGATGCCGAGGGGCAGTCCGCCGGCGAGGGTGACCAGCGCGGACCACAGCACCATATAGAGGGTGTCGATGGTCCCCTGGGACAGCAGTGGCTGCATCTGCGACCAGGTCACTTGGCATCTTCCTTCACACGTGCGGGGCTCGGCGCGGGGACGGTGGCCGCCGCGTCGGAGTCGGTATCGGCGTCCGTGTCGTCCACGACCTCGGCCTGGAGACCCTGCTCGCGCAGGAAGCCGATCGGTACGACGTTGTCCTCGTAGGCGCCGGGCAGCTCGATCCGCATCCGGCCGATCTGCCGGCCGCCGACGGTGTCCATCGCGGCGCCCAGGATCGATATGTCGATGTTGTAGGTCCGGGCGAGCTGTGAGATCACCGGCTGGGTCGCGGCGGCGCCGTGGAAGGTGACGTCGAGGACCGTACGGCCGGGGCCCGAGGCCGTACCGCCCACCGGGAACAGCTCCTGCGCCAGCTGGGATCCGGGGGTGGCGAGCAGTTCGCCGACCGTGCCCGACTCGACGATCCGGCCCGTGCGCATCAGCGCCGCCGAGTCACAGATCGTCTTCACGACCTCCATCTCATGCGTGATGAGCAGCACCGTCAGTCCGAGCTGCTGGTTGAGGTCGCGCAGCAGCTGGAGGATCGAGCGGGTGGTCTCCGGGTCCAGGGCGCTCGTCGCCTCGTCGGAGAGCAGGACCTTGGGGTTGCCCGCCAGCGCGCGGGCGATGCCGACGCGCTGCTTCTGGCCGCCGGAGAGCTGGGCCGGATACGCCTTGGCCTTGTCGGCGAGGCCGACCAGCTCCAGCAGCTCCAGGGCGCGGCGCGTACGCTCCTGGCCCGCCACGCCGAGGATCTCCAGCGGCAGTTCGACATTGTCCCTGACCGTGCGGGAGGACAGCAGATTGAAGTGCTGGAAGACCATGCCGATCGAACTGCGCGCCCGGCGCAGCTCCTTGCCCGCCCGCCGGCCACGGCCCGCGAGCGCGGTGAGGTCCTGGCCGTCGACGGTGACGGTGCCGGAGGTGGGGCGTTCGAGAAGGTTGACGCAGCGGATGAGCGAGGACTTCCCGGCGCCGCTCTGTCCCACGACACCGAAGACCTCGCCCTCGCGGACTTGGAGGTCGACACCGTCGAGTGCGGTGACTTCACGGCCGCGCGACTGGGCGGACCGGTAGATCTTCGTCAGGCCCGTAGTAGTGATCACAGGGGTATCCGTCACTGTCGAGTGCGCGGCGAGGGGTCCGCCGGGCACGGGGCATTCGTCATTTCCGGCATGGCACGCTGACGCGGTGGGTGACCGGGAGGCGCGGCACACGCGGGGCAGGCACGATGCGCCGGCCGGCCTTCGGGCCATGGCTCTCATGACCTTCACGGGGGCGGGCGCGGCTCGGCTGTCGGGTCTCGCTTCGGGGCGCGAGGCTCAGGCAGGGGCCCTCAGTTGGCGCACATTCGACACAGACAACGAGCACCGGGCGTGTGGTTCGCCTCGGTCGCGGGGACGCGGTAGCTCGTTGTGGTCATGCCGTAAGTAAAACAGACGTGAGTAAGGACGCCGGGGAGTTGTCCGTATAGCGGACGGCGGGCGCGGGTCTCCTTCAGTCCGTACGGGCACCCGCCATATCGGCCGTGACCTGCATGGATATCAGGGAGAGAGGAAGGACGGCATCGGCCGGAGCCCGCCCGGGCGGTCGGGCGCTGTGGTCAAGGCCACGGTCCCGGGGCTCGGCGGCGGCGGCCTCGCGGGGGTGCGCGCGGCGGGCCTTTCGCCCCGTAATACGCTCGGGCCCATGCTTGTCGCCCTGACGGTCGCGGTTTCCGTGGCCGCGCTCGCCCTCGCCGCCTGGTGCGGCTTCGCCGCCTACCGCGACCAGCCCACCAAGGACTGGCACTTCATCGGGATGGCCGTGGTGTCGCTGCTCGCGCTGGCGCAGCTGGTGGTGGGGATCGTGCGGCTGGCGCGCGGCGAGCAGGCCGACGAAGGCTCGGTGATCTTCGTCTCGTATCTGCTGGGCGCGCTGTTCGCGGTGCCCGCGGCCGGGTTCCTGTCGCTGAGCGAGCGGACCCGCTGGGGTTCGGTCACGGTCGCCGCCGGAGCGGTCGTCCTGGCCGTGCTGGAAGTACGGCTGCATGACATCTGGGAAGGCTGACGACATGACCACCGAAGGCGCCGACGGGGCACCGGTCCGGCTGGTGCGGGGCCCTGGGCTGCTGCTGGTCTGGCTGTACGGCGTGATGTCGGTCGGCGCGGTCTCCCGGTCCGTCTACCAGATCGCCACGGAGTTCGACCGCGCGCCGCTGGCCTACGCGCTCTCCGCCGTCGCCGCCGTGGTCTACGTCTTCATCACCTACACGCTGGCACGCGGCGGGGAGACGGCCCGGAAGGCCGCTCTGTTCTGCTGCGCCGCGGAACTGGTGGGCGTACTGACCATCGGGACGTGGACGCTGGCCGATCCGTCGGCCTTCCCGGACTCCACGGTCTGGTCGGACTACGGAATGGACTATCTCTTCATTCCGGTACTGCTGCCGGTCACCGGCATGCTCTGGCTGCGCGCGTCGCGGCGGTAGGCGCCACCGCGTGGCCGTCCGTGCCGGGTGATCGAGAAGCGGAACCCCCTTCGTACCCCTGAGGCCGTGCCCCTGGGGTCGCGCCGCCGGGGATTCCGCCCCACGTCAGGCGCTGGCGACGTACGCTCCGACGGCCGCGGCCTCCTTCGAGGCTTCCTTCTCCAGGGTGACGAGTCTCAGTCGGGGGCCCGCCTGCTCCGTCGACACCGGGGCGTAGCCGCGGCTGCGGTAGAGCCGCAGATTGCCCTCGCTGCGGTGGCCGGTGAAGAGCTGGAAGCGCTGCGCGGCCGGCTGTCCCGCGAAGTGCGTCTCGATGGCGTCGAGCAGCCGTCCGCCGAGGCCGTGGCGCCGCATCCGGGGATGGACGATGAGCTTGGCTATCCGGGCGGTGCCCGTCGCGTCGATACTGCCGCGCACCGACGCCACCACTTCGTCGCCGAGCCTGGCCACCAGGCCGTGGCCCTGGGCGAGTTCGGCCCTCAGGTCGTCGAGCGTCTGGGTCAGGGGCTCGATGGTGTAGTCGCCGTACAGCTCGGCCTCGTTCTGGTAGCACAGGTACTGAAGTTTCAGGATCTGTTCAGCGTCCTGCGCGCTCGCCGCTGAGATGGTCACGCTCATGCCCATGTGTGCATGCCTCCCGCTCACTTGGTCCGCCGGTGGTCTATCGCTCCTTTCCCCCGAGTTCAGGAGCCGGAACCTCGGCCGCCAGCATTCTGCGCAGGCATCCCAGGCATCTGGAACGTAACGGTC
Organism: Streptomyces sp. NPDC051662; assembly: GCF_040681655.1. Lineage (NCBI taxonomy): Bacteria > Bacillati > Actinomycetota > Actinomycetes > Kitasatosporales > Streptomycetaceae > Streptomyces > Streptomyces sp. NPDC051662. The sequence continues at coordinate 254,300 of NZ_JBFAZD010000005.1, read as the reverse complement.
CCAAACTGCCTTGTGACATACCCAACTCACCCGCGATCTCGCGGTAGGTGAGATCGTCCGGCGACAGCATCGCGGTCAGGACCAGCGGACAGCGGCCGGGGGTGCGGCCGACCGCCGCACGGAGCGTCTGCCTCCGGTCGGTGCGCAGCGCGGCGCGCTCGGGATCGGACTCGGGCCCGGCGGCGGGTTCGTAGCGGTACGGGAGTTCGCGGGCGGCGGTGCGCCGGGCGCGGCGGGCCTCGGCCCGTACGACATCCCGTACCCGGCGCGCGGTGTCACCGGGCCAGGGCTCGCCGGCCGGCCGCTCCAGCAGCCGTACCCAGGCGGCCTGTTCGAGATCTCCCGGCTCGGCCCCGGCCCCCGGCGCCTCCGCCGCCGCCTCCGCGCGCACCAGCGGAAGCAGCGCGTGGACGAGAGCCGACGACCGCGCGGACTCCGAGGGGCGGACGGATACCGGCGGGCGGTGCGCCGCGGGCTGGGGTGGTCGGGAAGCGGGGAGGGGCCGGGTGGGCCGGACTGAGGTCATGCCCGCCGTGACGTCCGCGCGACGACGGGCGGTTGCTCCCCGGCCGGGCGGTCACCCGACCGGGGCACGCGCGGTCAGCGGCTGACGAAGTCCGCCCGCGCCAGCAGACCGGTGTCCGGGTTGTCGGTGAAGATGCCGTCGATGCCCGTCGCGAAGTACGCCTGGAAGGCGCCGAAGGCGTCGCCGTACGCGTTCGGGTCCGTGCCCCGGCGGAACTCGGCTGGCAGGAAGGAGTTCTCGTTGCGCATCGTGTAGGGGTGGAGGATCAGCCCCTTCGCGTGCGCGTCCCGTACCAGCGTGGTGGGCTTGCCCAGCTTGCCCGTGGCGTCCTTCGGGATGATCAGGTCGAGCGTCGGGCCGATGCCCTGCGCGTAGGACGCGATCCACTTCAGGCCCTCGGGCTTGACGAGGTCGTCGACCTTGCGCGGGTCGCCCGCCACCTCGAAGTCCCACGGGCGGGTGCCCGCGCCGGAGAGCAGGACGACACGCGGCGAGGAGACCAGCTTGGCCAGTCGCTGGATGCTGCTCGGCTCGAAGGACTGGAGGAAGATCGCGGAGTCCTTGCGGTCGCGCCCGTAGCGGCGCAGCAGCTTCGCGAGGGGCTCCTCCAGGCCGAGGCCAAGACCGCGGAAGTAGGTGGGGTGCTTGGTCTCGGTGTACAGCCAGATCTTGCGGCCGAGACGGCGGCCCTGCTCGTCCGCCCAGCGCAGCACCTCTTCGAAGGTGGGGATCTCCCAGCGGCCGTCGTAGAGGGTGTTGTGCTGCCGGACGCCCGGGATGCGCTCCTTGGCGCGCAGCGTCTTCAGCTCGGCGAGCGTGAAGTCCTCGGTGAACCAGCCGGTGAGGCTGACGCCGTCGACGCTCTTGGTGGTCTTGCGGCCCGCGAACTCCGGGTGGTCGGCGACATCGGTGGTGGCCGTGATGTCGTTCTCGTGACGGCACACCAGATGGCCGTCCTTGGTGGGCACCAGGTCCTGCTCGATCACATGCGCGCCGAGGTCGAGGGCGAGCTGGTACGAGCCGAGGGTGTGCTCGGGACGGTAGCCGCTGCCTCCGCGGTGGCCGACGATCGTGGGTACGGGCAGCGCCGGCTTCGCCGGTCCGTGGCCGCCCCTGCCGGTCTCCGCGGCGCGCTCGGCCGCCTGCGCCGAGGCGGGCAGCGCCACGGCCGCCGAGCCGAGCACCGCCGCTCCCAGTACGGTCCGCCGTCCGGGCGTATTCCGCGCACCCTGTGTCATGAACGCTCCTCGATGTGATGTCCCGCACCTGTCAACGACTGCCAAACGAGGGCCGATCGTAGGCGGCCATGTCTTCCGTACGGGAGACCCCGGGCGAACGTGGCAGAAACTCACGTCAACAGCGCGTATCCGGTCGATGAACTCGATGTGCGCTCGTGTGGAGTTGCGAGTACCGTCCTCACCTGCAGAGATTTAGAGGTGGCCGCCAGGCCGGCCGTCCAACACTTCGCACGACACCGGAGGACCCGTTGTCCCGCTTCGCGCTCATCAAGGCAGCGCTCGGACCGATCATGCGCCTGATGTTCCGCACCCGCGTGGAAGGCGCCGAGAACATTCCGGGGAGCGGGCCGGTGATCCTCGCCGGGAACCATCTCACCTTCATCGACTCGATGATCCTGCCGCTGGTCTGTGACCGTCAGGTCTTCTTCATCGGCAAGGACGAGTACGTCACCGGCAAGGGCCTCAAGGGCAGGCTGATGGCCTGGTTCTTCACCGGTGTGGGCATGATCCCGGTGGACCGCGACGGCGGCCGGGGCGGGGTCGCGGCGCTGATGACGGGCCGTCGGATTCTGGACGAGGGCAATATCTTCGGGATCTATCCGGAGGGCACCCGCTCCCCCGACGGCCGGCTGTACCGCGGCCGTACGGGCATCGCGCGGCTGACGCTGATGACGGGCGCCCCGGTGGTGCCCTTCGCGATGATCGGTACGGACAAGCTCCAGCCGAACGGCTCGGGCATGCCCCGGACCGGCAAGGTGACGGTGCGCTTCGGCAAGCCGATGGAGTTCTCGCGGTACGAGGGCATGGACCGCGACCGCTATGTGCTGCGGGCGGTGACGGACTCGGTGATGACCGAGGTCATGGAGCTGTCCGGGCAGGAGTACGTGGACATGTACGCCACGAAGGCGAAGGCGGCGTAACCCCTCCCTGGGTGGCGCGGCGGGAGGGCTCTCCCGCCGCGCCTTGAGTGCTCCGCGCCGTCAGTGCTCCACGCCGTCCTCCAGCTTCTGTCCGCGCAGCAGGAAGAAGGCCGCCACCGCCGTGGCCAGCAGCACCACGGCGCCCACCCCGGCGGCGAAGCGCAGGCCGTCCACGAACGCCTCCTGCGCCGCCGCCACCAGAGCGGCCCCGGAGTGCCCGGGGAGCCCGGCGGCGGCCTCCACCGCGCCGCCCAGCGATTCGTGCGCGGCCGAGGCCACATCGGCCGGGACCCCGGACGGGGTGGGGAAGCCCCGGTAGACGCCGGTGACGATCGAGCCGAGCAGCGCGATCCCGAGCGCCGCGCCCAGTTCGTAGGCCGTCTCCGAGACCGCGGAGGCGGAACCGGCGTGTTCCTTGGGGACGCTGGAGAGAATCACATCGGCGGTGACGGTGAAGGAGAAGCCCGCGCCCACGCCGACGATCAGCAGCACGGCGCCGAGGAGCGGATAGCCGGTGGACTGGTCGATCGTGACCAGCGCCGCGAGGGACAGACCGATCGCCGCGAGCCCGCCGGTCACCACCGACCGTACGGAGTAACGGCGTGCGACGGTCCCCGCGAGGAGTCCCGCCGCCACCGCGCCGACGGCGGCGGGCAGTTCGGCCAGCCCCGCTTCCAGCGGCCGGCGGCCCTGCACCAGCTGCAGATACTGCGACAGGAAGAAGACCAGCCCGGAGAGGCCGAGGATGGTCAGCAGGTCGGCCAGTACCGCGCCGGAGAAGCCCCGGTGGTGGAAGAGCCTTATGTCGAGCAGCGGGGCGGGCAGCGTGAGCTGGCGCCGTACGAACCAGTAGAGCGCGCCCACGCCCAGCAGGCCCACGACGACGACGTTCCAGCCGGGGCCGTGCGTGGCCCCTTCCTTGATCGCGTAGACGATGCCCACGATGCCGACCAGGGAGAGCAGCACGCTGGTCAGGTCCCAGGGGCCCGGCGCGGGGTTCTTCGACTCGGGCAGGGTCTTGATGCCGACGATCACCAGGATGGCCATCACGGGCAGATTGATCAGGAAGACCGAACCCCACCAGAAGTGCTCAAGCAGAAAGCCGCCGACGACCGGACCGACCGCCGCGCCCGCGGAGGCCATCGCACCCCAGATGCCGATGGCGACGCTGCGCTCCTTGGGGTCATGGAAGAGATTGCGGATCAGGGCGAGGGTGGCGGGCATCAGCGTCGCGCCCGCGACACCCAGCAGCGCCCTGGCCAGGATCATCATTTCCGGGGTGGTCGCGTAGGCGTTGAGCACGGAGAGCCCGCCGAAGGCGACCGCACCCGTCAGCAGCAGCTTCTTGCGGCCGATCCGGTCGCCGAGGCTGCCCATGGAGACCAGCAGACCGGCGATGACGAAGGAGTAGATGTCGCCGATCCAGAGGAGCTGGGTACCGGTCGGCTTGAGGTCCTCGCTGAGGAAGGGTGTGGCGAGGCCCAGTACGGTGGCGTCGACGGCCACCAGAAGCACGGCCAGGACGAGTACGGCGAGTGCGATCCAGCGCCCGGGACGGGGCGTCTGATCGCTCTCCGTCGCGGTGAGATGGCTGCTGGTCATGGCTTCACACTCCGTCGCGCTCCGCCGAGCAGCAACTCGGCGATCATGTACTGGAAATCCTTGGGCGCCGCGCGACCGTCCTGGACGGTCCAGGCGCAGGCGCTGATCAGTCCGTAGAGGGCGTCCGTCAGCCAGGCGTGGCTGAGGTCGATCCGGAACACGCCCTCCTCCTGTCCGCGCCGGAAGAGCGCGGAGACCCTCGCGTCGGTGCGGCTCCAGCCGTCGTAGACATCACCCTCGAAGAGCTGGTTCTCGGTGAGGAGGAAGGCGAGCAGCCCGGCGGACGGCTCGACGCACGCGATGAGCCGCCGCAGCGCCTCGTCCGCCGGGCCCTCGTCCAGCCGGGCGTCGTCGAGGGCCGTCTCCAGCTCCTTGAGCCCCAGCTCCTCCAGCGCCTTGATCAGCGCGTCCCGCCCGGCGAAATGCCGGTGCAGCGTCGCTCGCCCTATCCCCACGGAGCGGGCGACCTCGTCCATGGTGGCGGTTGCCCTGCGGGTGAGAAGGGCGGCTGCGGTGCGCAGCACCTGTTCACGATCGACCGTCATGAGACGACCATAACCCACATGAGACAGAGATGTCTCATTTAATACAACACTGAACCACTACCCAGAAGGAACGAACCCGCGTATGAAGTCGCGTATGGACTCGCGTATGAGCTCGCGTACGGCCTCGCGTACGAAGCCACTGCTGCTGATCGATGTCGACGGTCCGCTGAACCCGTATCTCGCCCTCGCGACCGAAGGGGTGCCGGAGGGCTACGTCAGACATTGGATGCGGCCCTCGGGCTGGCCGGCGGATCAGCCGCTGCCCGTGCTGCTCAACCCGGAGCACGGGGTGGAGCTGCTGGCGCTCGCCGACCGGTACGAGCTGGTCTGGGCCACCACATGGGAGGACGACGCCAACGAGTGGATCGGGCCGGTCCTCGGACTGCCGGAGCTGCCGTACGTCGAGTGGTCAGGCGCGGAGCGCGGAGCACCTCGCGGGACGTTCTGGAAGACGCCGTACGTACTGGAGTACGCGGCCGGACGGCCCTTCGCCTGGGTCGACGACGAGATCACCTCGTACGACCGCGAGTGGACGGACCAGCGCCACCTCGCCGCCGCCCTGTTGATGTGCGTCGATCCCGGGATCGGGCTGACCCGTCCGGACTTCGACGCGCTCGCGCGGTGGGCGGCGGCGCTGTAGTGGGCCTCATGGCCGGTCGGCTCCGGGAGAGCCGGTTACTTCTCGGCGGTGGTCACTTCTCGGCGATGGTCACTTCTTGGCGTCGGCCCAGGCGTGCTGTATCACCAGATCGGCCTTGACCTCGGAGAGCTGGACGGCGACCGCCGACGGGGCCGTACCGCCCCGGCCGTCGCGGGAGGCCAGCGAGCCCGGCACATTGAGCACCGTCCGCACCTCGGGGGTGAGGTGCTCGGAGATCTTCGCGAACTGCTCGTCCGTCAGGTCGGCCAGCTCGATACCGAGCGTCTCGCACTCCTTGACGCACTCCCCCGCGACCTCGTGTGCCACCCGGAACGGCACACCCTGCCTGACCAGCCACTCGGCGATGTCCGTGGCGAGCGAGAAGCCGGCCGGTGCCAGCTCCGCCATCCGCTCCCGGTTGACGGTCAGGGTCGCCATCATGCCCGTGAAGGCCGGCAGCAGGACCTCCAGCTGGTCGCAGGAGTCGAAGACCGGCTCCTTGTCCTCCTGGAGATCGCGGTTGTACGCGAGCGGGAGCGCCTTCAGCGTGGCCAGCAGCCCGGTCAGATTGCCGATCAGCCTGCCGGACTTGCCGCGCGCCAGCTCGGCGATGTCCGGGTTCTTCTTCTGCGGCATGATCGAGGAGCCGGTGGAGAAGGCGTCGTGGAGGGTGACGAAGGAGAACTCCTTCGTGTTCCAGAGAATGATCTCCTCCGCGATCCGCGACAGATTGACGCCGATCATCGCGGTGACGAAGGCGAACTCGGCGACGAAGTCACGGGAGGCCGTGCCGTCGATCGAGTTCCCGACCGAGCCGCGCTCGAAGCCGAGGTCCGCGGCGACCGCCTCCGGGTCGAGCCCGAGCGAGGACCCCGCCAGCGCGCCGGAGCCGTACGGGGAGACCGCCGTGCGCTTGTCCCACTGCCGCAGCCGCTCCGCGTCCCGGGACAGCGACTGCGCGTGCGCCAGCACATGGTGGGCGAAGAGGACGGGCTGGGCGTGCTGAAGGTGCGTACGGCCGGGCATCGCGACATCGGGGTGCGCCTCGGCGAGCCCCACCAGCGCGTCCTGGAGGTCCGCGATCAGTGCGCCGATGATCCGGGCGTGGTCGCGGAGGTACATCCGGAAGAGCGTGGCGATCTGGTCGTTGCGGGACCGTCCGGCGCGCAGCTTGCCGCCGAGGTCGGCGCCGAGCCGCTCCAGCAGGCCCCGCTCCAGCGCGGTGTGGACGTCCTCGTCGGCGACCGTGCCGGTGAACGAGCCGTCGGCGACATCGGCCTCCAGCCGGTCGAGACCGGCCAGCATGCGGGTCAGCTCGTCGGCGGTGAGCAGCCCGGCCTTGTGCAGGACACGGGCGTGGGCGCGGGAGCCGGCGATGTCGTACGGCGCGAGCCGCCAGTCGAAGTGGACGGAGGCGGAGAGGGCCGCCAGCGCCTCCGCCGGGCCGTCGGCGAACCGGCCGCCCCAGAGCCGGACATCACCGTTGCTGCTGCTCACTGCTGCTCCTCAGAAGGGATCGGGAAGTACGACCGCCTCCCCGCCGCGGAGGAACGGGGAGGCGGACTGTCAAACGGTTCGGATCAGGCGAGGTCACGGCGTGCGGCGATCTTCGACGAGAGGCCGAAGATCTCGATGAAGCCCTGCGCCTTGGACTGGTCGAACGTGTCGCCCGAGTCGTACGTGGCGAGATTGAAGTCGTACAGCGACTCGTCCGACTTCCGGCCGGTGACGACGGCCCGGCCGCCGTGCAGGGTCATCCGGATGTCGCCGGTGACATGCTGGTTGGCCTCGTTGATGAAGCCGTCCAGGGCGCGCTTGAGGGGGGAGAACCACAGACCGTCGTAGACGATCTCGCCCCAGCGCTGCTCGACCTGGCGCTTGTAGCGGGCCAGCTCGCGCTCGACGGTGACGTTCTCCAGCTCCTGGTGGGCGGTGATCAGCGCGATGGCGCCGGGGGCCTCGTAGATCTCCCGGGACTTGATACCGACGAGCCGGTCCTCGACCATGTCGATCCGGCCGATGCCCTGGGCGCCGGCCCGCTCGTTGAGCTGCTGGATCGCCTGGAGGACGGTGACGGGCTTGCCGTCGATGGCGACGGGCACTCCCTCCTTGAAGGAGATGATGACCTCGTCGGCCTCGCGGGGCGTCGCCGGGTTCGAGGTGTACTCGTACACGTCCTCGATCGGACCGTTCCAGATGTCCTCCAGGAAGCCCGTCTCGACGGCGCGTCCGAAGACGTTCTGGTCGATGGAGTACGGGGACTCCTTGGTGGTCGCGATCGGGAGGTTCTTCTGCTCGCAGAAGGCGATCGCCTTGTCGCGGGTCATCGCGTAGTCGCGGACCGGGGCGATGCACCTCAGATCCGGGCCGAGGGCGGTGATACCGGCCTCGAAGCGCACCTGGTCATTGCCCTTGCCGGTGCAGCCGTGGGCGACGGTGCCGGCGTTGTGCTTCTTCGCGGCGGCGACGAGGTGCTTGACGATCGTCGGCCGGGAGAGTGCGGAGACCAGCGGATAGCGGTCCATGTAGAGGGCGTTGGCCTTGATCGCCGGGAGGCAGTACTCCTCGGCGAACTCGTCCTTCGCGTCCGCGACCTCGGCTTCGACGGCACCGCAGGCGAGCGCGCGCTTGCGGATGACGTCCAGGTCCTCGCCACCCTGGCCGACGTCCACGGCAACGGCGATGACCTCGGCGCCCGTCTCCTCGGCGATCCAGCCGATGGCGACGGAGGTGTCCAGGCCGCCCGAGTAGGCGAGTACGACGCGCTCGGTCACGGGTTTCTCCTTACGGTGCATTCACTGACAGGTATAACTATGCGATGCACCGTATTGTTTTGTCAACGCGCTTTCCCGCGGACCGCCGCGGCGAACACCGCGGCATCCTCGGCTCTCGGCGCCGATAATCCAGCACATGGGTAAGCGATACGAACGGATCGACGGCCGGATCAGAACCTTCATCGAGGAACAGCCCGTCTTCTTCACCGCCACCGCGCCGCTGGCGGACGACGGTCATGTCAATCTCTCGCCCAAGGGACGGGCCGGGACCCTCGTCGTGATCGACGAGCTGACCCTCGCCTATCTGGACTTCGGCGGCAGCGGCGCCGAGACCATCGCGCATCTGCGGGAGAACGGCCGCATCACGCTGATGTGGTGCGCGTTCACCGGACCGCCCAAGGTGCTGCGGGTGCACGGACGGGGGGAACCGGTCTTCCGTGACGACCCGCGCTGGGGCGAGTACATCGGCCTCTTCGCGGACGCCGACGGGCCCGGCGCCCGCGCGATCATCGTGATCCACGCCGAGCGCGTCAGTGACGCCTGCGGTTTCGCCGTCCCCTTCATGGACTACCGGGAGGAGCGCACCCAGCACGCCGAGCACTTCGGCCGGAAGTCGGACGAGGAGTTCGCCGCGTACTGCGCGAAGAAGGACCATGTCGGGGTGAGCCTGGACGGGCTGCCGGCGCTGCCGCTGCCGCTCCCGGCGCGCGCGGACTGACGGACGCACAGCAGGGCGCGCCCCCGGTACGTCCCGGCGCACCGCCGCTCCCGTACACCCCGGCGCACCGCCATTCGGAGCAGCGGAGAGGCCGGTGCCCTCCCGGCGGCATACGGTCCGGGCATGCGCATCGCTCTCGTACTCGGCTCCGTCCTGCTCACCGTCGCCACGCTCACGGCCGCCTCCCCCGGCGCGCCGTCCGGCGACGCGCCGCTGCCCGAGCGGATGGCGGACACCGGCGGCGGCAGCCAGCTGATCACCGCCGAGGCGCCGTCGCCCGGAGCCACCACCGGCAAGGTGACGTGGTGGGACCGGCGCGGCGCGCGGTGGGTGGCGGCCGGTTCCGCCAAGGCCCGCTTCGGTGCGGGCGGGCTGGTGGAGGGCCGGTCGCGTACGCAGGGCACCTCGACCACCCCGACCGGGATGTACGACCTGCCGTACGCGTTCGGCCTCGCGTCCGCGCCGGCCGGGACGAGTGTCGGCTACCGCCCGGTGACGGAGAACTCCTGGTGGTGCCAGGACACCGAGTCGGTGGCGTACAACCGCTGGGTGGAAGGGCTGCCGTCGGACTGCCGGGCGACGGAGTCCGAGCGGCTGGCCGACTATCCGTCCCAGTACGACCTCGCTCTCGTGATCGGCTTCAACTACGACCAGCCGGTACGCGGCCGGGGCGCCGGGATCTTTCTGCATGTCAACGGCGAGGGCCCGACCGCCGGGTGTGTCTCCGTACCGGCCGGCGCGATGAGCGCCGTGCTGGCGTGGGCCGATCCGGCCCGCCGTCCGCATATCGCGGTCGGCACATCCTCGGGGCCGACGGCCATCACCTCCGTGAGGGCCGCCGAGAGCGCCTCCTGACCGTCCCCCGGCCGATGCCCGGGCCCTCCGTTGAACCCTCCGCCGCTCATATCCGTATCGCCGGGCACGGAGGCAACGGAGGAGCAGTCCTGTGGCGATGTTGCACAACGGCCGGGCCGCCAGACGACAGACCCTGCGCGCGATCCGCCCACGACGGTCGGGCGCACTGCCGGTGCTGGTGGTCTGGTGGGCGGGCGCGGCGGCCGTCATGGCCCTGTGGTGGCAGAACACCCCGGTCGTCCTTCTCGACCCGGCTCAGTGGCTGACCGGAGCGGGCCGGCTGACCGGGCTGCTCGGCGGATACACGATCGCGATCGTGGTCCTGCTGATGGCCCGGATCCCCGCGCTGGAGCGGCGGGTGGGCTCCGACCGGGTGACGCGCTGGCACGCGACGGGCGGACGGTACGCGGTCGGGCTGGTGATCGCGCATGTCCTGCTGACCGTCTGGGGGTACGCGGTCGGGGCCGGCACCGGCCTTGTGGCGCAGGGGGTCGACGTCGTCCTCGACTACCCCCGGATGGTCGAGGCGGCGGTCGGAACCGCGCTCTTTCTTGTGATCGGCGGTGTCTCGGCGGGGGCGGTGCGCCGCCGGGTGCGCTACGAGACCTGGTACTACCTCCATCTGCTCACCTACGTCGCCGTCTATCTGACGTTCTGGCACCAACTCGCCACCGGAGCCGAGTTCGTCGGGAACCCGACGGCCCGCACGGTCTGGTACGTGCTGTACGGCGCGGCGGGCGCGCTGCTGCTCCGCTACCGGGTGCTGGCCCCGATCCAGCTCAACCGGCGCCATCGGATGCGGGTGGAGAGGGTCGTGTACGAGTCGCCCGGCGTGGTCTCCGTACTGATCACCGGCCGGCGGCTGCACCGGCTCGGCGCCCAGCCCGGCCAGTTCTTCCGCTGGCGGTTCCTCACCGACGGGCTGCGCTGGAGCTCCAATCCGTACTCCCTGTCGGCGGCGCCCCGGCCCGATCTGCTGCGGATCACCGTCAAGGCGAACGGCGGACACAGCGCGGCCCTGTCCCGGCTGGAGCCGGGGACCAGGGTCTGGGCGGAGGGCCCGTACGGCGCCCTGACGGCGGCCAGGCGCAGCAAGGAGAAGGTGCTGATGATCGCGGGCGGCGCCGGTATCACGCCGATGCGGGCGCTGTTCGAGACGCTGCCCGGCGGGCCCGGTGATCTGACGCTGCTCTACCGGGCGGGCAAGACCGAGGATCTGGCGCTCTGGGCCGAGCTGCGGGAGATCGCGTCGGCACGCGGGGCGCGGCTGCTGTACGCCGTCAACGGGCCGGACGGCGTCAGGCCCGAGATCACCCCGGGGCGGCTGCGGGAGCTGCTGCCGGACATCGGGGACCACGATGTCTATCTCTGCGGGCCTCCGGGGCTCGCCCGTCAGTCGTACGAGGCACTGCGCGAGGCGGGCGTGCCCACCCGTCGTATCCATCACGAGTCCTTCGAACTGTGAGGCAGCCGATGAAACCGACCAGAACGCGACATCCGCTCCGGCGGATCATGATCGGTGCCGCCGCGACCGCATCGGGCGTTGTCCTGCTGCTCGCGCTGAAGCAGCCCGGCGGGTCGCCGGTGACCGGTGCGGGGGCGGCGGGTGCCGGTACGGAGGTGTCCGCCACGGCGGGTTCCGGCGGGTCCGCCTCCGGGAGCGGGACCGGGGCCACGGGCGGGACCGGGGGCGGGGCCGGGACCGGGGGCGAGGGCGGGGTGCCCGTCACCGACGGCTCGCGGACCGTGGTCGGCGATGCCGTGGACACCCAGTACGGGCCCGTCCAGGTCCGGATCACCGTGGCCGGCGGCAGGGTCACCAGGTCCGAGGCGGTCCAGGCCCCCGGCGCCGACGCGCGCAGCCGGTCGGTCACCGCCGACGCGGTCCCCCGGCTCGACCGGGCGGCCGTCACCGCCCAGAACGCCCGGATAGACACCGTCTCCGGAGCCAGCTACACCAGCCAGGGCTACCGGGACTCCCTGCAGAGCGCCCTCGACAAGGCGGGGGCCTGATGGCGTCCGACACCGCTCGACTGCGCCATGTCGAGGAATCGATGGGCACCGTCTTCTCGTTCGACATCCGCGGGGTACGGGACGAGCCCCGGGTCCGCGCCGGGCTGCACGCGGCCGTGGCCTCGCTGCACCACGCCGACGAGCTCTTCTCGCCCTTCCGTCCCGACAGCCAGATCCTGCGGCTGGGGCGGGGAGAGCTCGCCCTGTCCGCATGTGCGCGGGAGGTCGTCGAGGTGCTTGAGCTGTGCGCGGCGGCGGAGCGGGAGAGCGCGGGATGGTTCACCACGCGCTACGCGGGCGGTCTCGATCCGACGGGACTGGTGAAGGGCTGGGCGGTGGAGCGTGCGGTCCGGATGATCGCCTCGTCCGGTGCCGGTTCGGTGTGTCTCAACGGCGGTGGCGATATCCAACTGCTCGGCGGTCCCTGGCGGGTGGGGATCTCCGACCCACTGCGCCCCGGCGGGCTGGCCACCGTGATCGAGACCGCGCACGGCCTGGGCGTGGCCACCTCGGGGCCCGCCGAGCGGGGCTGCCATGTCCTCGACCCGTACACGGGCCGGCCACCGGTCGGCGGGCTCGCCTCGGTCACCGTGGTCTGCCCGGAGGGGCTGACCATGGCCGACACCCGCGCGACGGCCGCGTACGCGATGGGCGCGCGGGCGCGCGGCTGGCTGGAGGAACTGCCGGGCACCGAGGGCTTCGCCGTGCTGCCCGACGGCCGTACGTGGACGACGAGCGGCTTCCACCGCTATGTCGCCAAGGTCAGCGCCTGAGCGCGCGCCGCGGCCGGGCCCGGACCGCCCGCGCTCACGCTCTCAACGGTCGTTCTGGGCCAGCTTCAGCAGATGGTCCGCGAGCGCCTGGCCGCCCGCCGGGTCGCGGCTGATCAGCATCAGGGTGTCGTCCCCCGCGATCGTGCCCAGGATGTCGCTCAACTCCGCCTGGTCGATGGCCGAGGCGAGGAACTGCGCCGCGCCGGGCGGCGTACGCAGGACGACGAGATTGGCCGACGCCTCGGCGGAGATGAGCAGTTCACCGGCGAGCCGGCGCATCCGCTCCTCCTTCGCCGACTCCCCGAGCGGCGCGTGCGGGGTACGGAAGCCGCCCTCGCTCGGAACCGCGTAGATCAACTCACCGCCGGTGTTGCGGATCTTGACCGCGCCCAGTTCGTCCAGGTCCCGGGAGAGCGTCGCCTGGGTGACGCTCAGCCCGTCGTCCGCGAGCACCTTCGCCAGCTGGCTCTGGGAGCGCACCGGCTGCCGGTTGAGGATGTCAACGATCCTGCGGTGGCGGGCGGTTCTGGTCTGGGGTACGGACTGCCCGCCGTGCTCGGTGTCCTGGGCGTCGGTCATCGTCGTCTCGTTTCTCAGGATCGTCCATCCTCGTCGGCCGCGTCGAGAATGCCGGGCAGCGCCTCCAGGAAAGCGTCCACCTCGGTGTCGCCGATGATCAGCGGGGGCATCAGCCGTACGACATCCGGGGCGGGCGCGTTCACGAGGAAACCGGCACCCTGAGCCGCCTGTTGCGCCTGGGGCGCGAGTGGCTCGGTGAGCACGATACCCAGGAGCAGGCCCGAGCCGCGGACATGGGCGACCAGCGGATGGCCGAGGGCCTCGATACCGTTCCGCAGTTTCTCGCCGAGCCGCTTCACCTGGTCCAGGAGTCCGCCCGCGGCGAGCGTGTCGAGTACGGCGAGTCCGGCGGCGCAGGCGACCGGGTTGCCGCCGAACGTCGTGCCGTGCTGACCGGGCCTGAGCAGCTCGGCCGCCTCCCCGAAAGCGACCGCCGCGCCGAGCGGCAGCCCGCCGCCGAGCCCCTTCGCGAGGGTGACGACATCGGGCTCGACGCCCTGGTGCGCCTGGTACTCGAACCAGTGCCCCGTCCTGCCGACACCGGTCTGGACCTCGTCGAGCACCAGCAGGGTGCCGGTGGCGCGGGTGATCTCCCTGGCCGCCTCCAGATAGCCCCTGGGCGGGACGACCACGCCGTTCTCGCCCTGGATCGGCTCGATGATCACGAGGGCCGTCTCTTCGGTGACCGCGGCGCGCAGCGCCTCGGCGTCCCCGTACGGGACATGGGTGACATCACCGGGCAGCGGTCGGAAGGGCTCCTGCTTCGCGGGCTGGCCGGTGAGGGCCAGCGAGCCCATCGTGCGGCCGTGGAAGCCGCCGTCGGTGGCGACCATGTGCCGACGGCCCGTCAGCCGGCCGATCTTGAAGGCCGCTTCGTTCGCCTCCGCGCCGGAGTTGCAGAAGAAGACCCGGCCGGGGCGGCCGAAGAGCTGGATCAGCCGCTCGGCGAGCGCGACCGGCGGCTCGGCGATGAAGAGGTTGGAGACATGGCCGAGAGACGCGATCTGACGGGAGACGGCCTCGACGACGGCGGGGTGCGCGTGGCCGAGGGCGTTGACCGCGATACCGCCGACGAAGTCGGTGTACTCGACGCCGTCCGCGTCCCGGACCCTGGTGCCCTCGCCATGGACGAGGGACAGCTTCGGCGTGCCGTAGTTGTCCGCCATGACGTCACGCCAGCGCTGCGCGAGCTCCTCGTTGCCGCTCACTTCGTGGGTCCTTCCTGTCCGTCGGGCACGACCATCGTGCCGATGCCCATGTCGGTGAAGATCTCCAGCAGGATCGAGTGCGGGACCCGGCCGTCCAGTACGCGCGCGGTGGTGACGCCGTTGCGTACGGCGAACAGACAGCCCTCCATCTTCGGCACCATGCCGCTGGACAGCTCGGGCAGCAGCTTCTCCAGCTCGGTGGCGGTGAGCCGGCTGATCACGTCGTCGCTGTTGGGCCAGTCCTCGTACAGCCCCTCGACATCGGTGAGGACCACCAGCGCCTCGGCGCCCAGCGCGGCGGCGAGCGCGGCGGCGGCGGTGTCGGCGTTGACGTTGTAGACATGGCCGTCGTCGACGCTGCGCGCGATGGAGGAGATGACCGGGATCCGGCCGTCCGCCAGCAGCGCTTCGATGGCGCCCGTGTCGATCGCGGTGATCTCGCCGACCCGGCCGATATCGACCAGCTCTCCGTCGATCCGCGGCCGGAGCCTGGTCGCGGAGATGGTGTGGGCGTCCTCGCCGGTCATGCCGACGGCGAGCGGACCGTGCTGGTTGAGCAGTCCGACCAGCTCGCGCTGGACCTGACCGGCCAGCACCATCCGTACGACGTCCATCGCCTCGGGCGTGGTGACCCGAAGCCCGGCCTTGAACTCGCTGACCAGACCGTGCCGGTCGAGCTGGGCGCTGATCTGGGGACCGCCGCCGTGCACGACGACCGGCTTGATGCCCGCCTGCCGCAGGAAGACGACGTCCTGGGCGAAGGCGGCCTTCAGCTCCTCGTCGATCATGGCGTTGCCGCCGAACTTGATCACGACGGTCTTGCCGTTGTGCCGGGTGAGCCAGGGCAGCGCCTCGATGAGGATCTGCGCCTTGGGCAGCGCGGTGTGCTTACGGGCGGTCATGAGCTGTACGCGCTGTTCTCGTGGACGTACTCGGCGGTGAGGTCGTTGGCCCAGATGACGGCGGAGTCCGTGCCCGCGGCCAGATCGGCGGTGATCCGTACCTCGCGGTACCGCATGTCGACGAGGTCGCGGTCCTCTCCGACGGAGCCGTTCCGGCAGACCCAGACATCGTTGATGGCGACATTGAGCCGGTCGGGCTCGAAGACCGCGCCGGTGGTGCCGATGGCGGACAGCACTCGGCCCCAGTTGGGGTCCTCTCCGTGGATGGCGCACTTGAGGAGGTTGTTACGGGCGATGGAGCGGCCCACCTCGACGGCGTCGTCCTCGGTCGCGGCGTTGATCACCTCGATACGGATGTCCTTGGAGGCGCCCTCGGCGTCGCCGATCAGCTGACGCGCCAGATCGTCGCAGACCGTGCGTACCGCCTCGGCGAACTCCTCGTGGCCGGGCGTCACCCCGGACGCGCCGGAGGCGAGCAGCAGCACGGTGTCGTTGGTGGACATACAGCCGTCGGAGTCCACACGGTCGAAGGTGGTGCGGGTGGCGGCGCGCAGCGCCGTGTCCAGGGCCGGTGCCTCGATATCGGCGTCGGTGGTGAGGACGACGAGCATGGTGGCGAGGCCGGGGGCGAGCATGCCCGCGCCCTTGGCCATGCCGCCGACCGTCCAGCCGTCGCCCTGGACCACCGCGGTCTTGTGCACCGTGTCGGTGGTCTTGATGGCGATGGCGGCCTTCTCGCCGCCGTGCGCGGAGAGCTCGGTGGCGGCCTTCTCGATGCCGGGGAGCAGCTTGTCCATGGGGAGCGGCAGGCCGATCAGCCCGGTGGAGGCGACGGCGATCTCTCCCGCGCTGTGGCCGTCCGCGCCCTTGCCGTCTCCGCCGTAGCCGCTCAGGACCTCGGCGGCCTTCTCGGCGGTGGCATGGGTGTCCTGGAAGCCCTTCGGTCCCGTACAGGCGTTGGCGCCACCGGAGTTGAGGACGACGGCGGTCACCGCGCCGCCCTTGAGGACCTGCTCGGACCAGAGGACGGGGGCGGCTTTGACACGGTTGGAGGTGAAGACGCCCGCGGCGGCGCGGCGCGGACCGTTGTTGACCACGAGGGCGAGGTCCGGGCCGCCGTTCTCCTTGATTCCGGCGGCGATACCCGCTGCCGTGAATCCCTTCGCTGCCGTGACGCTCAAGGTGCCACTCCGATCGTGGAAAGTCCGGTGTCCTCGGGGAGTCCGAGGGCGATGTTCATGCTCTGCACCGCGCCACCGGCGGTGCCCTTGGTCAGGTTGTCGATGGCGCTGATCGCGATGATGCGGCCCGCGGACTCGTCGTGGGCGACCTGGATCTGTACGGCGTTGGAACCGTAGACGGACGCCGTGGCGGGCCAGCGCCCCTCGGGGAGCAGATGGACGAAGGGCTCGTCCGCGAAGGCCTTCTCGTAGGCGGCCCTGACGTCCCGTTCCGTGATGCCGGGCCTCGCCCTGGCGGAGCAGGTGGCGAGGATGCCGCGGGGCATGGGGGCGAGGGTGGGCGTGAAGGAGACGGTGACCCGCTCCCCCGCGGCCTCGCTCAGGTTCTGGATCATCTCGGGGGTGTGCCGGTGTCCGCCGCCGACGCCGTACGGGCTCATGGAGCCCATGACCTCGGAGCCGAGCAGATGCGGCTTGGCCGCCTTGCCCGCGCCCGAGGTGCCGGACGCGGCGGTGATCACGGCCTCGGGCTCGGCAAGCCCCGCCGCGTACGCGGGGAAGAGTGCGAGCGAGACGGCGGTGGGATAGCAGCCGGGCACCGCGACGCGCTTGGACCCCTCCAGCGCGGCACGGGCACCCGGCAGCTCGGGAAGGCCGTACGGCCAGGTCCCGGCGTGGGCGGAGCCGTAGAACCGCTCCCAGTCCGCCGCGTCCTTCAGCCGGAAGTCGGCGCCCATGTCGACCACCAGCACCTCGTCACCGAGCCGCTCGGCGACGGCCGCGGACTGACCGTGCGGCAGCGCCAGGAAGACGACCTCATGCCCGGCGAGCACCTCGGGCGTGGTCGCCTCCAGCACCCGGTCGGCCAGCGGCAGCACATGCGGCTGAAGCCCACCGAGCCGCCGGCCCGCGTTGGAGTTGCCGGTGAGGGCTCCGATCTCGATCCCGGGGTGGCCGAGAAGCAGCCGGAGCAGTTCCCCGCCCGCGTACCCGCTGGCTCCCGCCACCGCGGCACGTACCGTACGTACAGCCATCGAAAAACCCTCCTCAACGATGGCATGACTATACGTTTCATCGCAGCTTTATGCAATGACGGCTCGCGCCGGACAGGGCACAGGTGTGACTGAGCGGCCGAGTTGGCCCTTTAGCGCTTGAGTTGGCCCCGTTGAGTGTTGATGTTGGCACGCAGGGTAGCGGTTGGTTCGCTGACCTGCTGGGGCTTCGAGAGAAGCCGTACGGGAAGCGGTGCAGCGCGTTGTCCTGAAGGCATGACGGTTACGGTCCATGCTCCGGAGATCGAATCCCGCCCGATCTGGTCGCACAGCTGCGCCCTGGATGACCTCGTCTCGACGTACGCCATCGATCCGGCGGTGGCGGAGAGACTGGATACGGGGCCTGGGTGGACCCGGCGGTGGACGGCGAGGTGGAAGACCCCGCAGGCGAAGGTGATCTGCCCGGTCCAAGAGCTGGCCAGTGTCCCGGCCATCGCGTCGGTGCCAGTTCGCGGGTTCACCTGGCGGGCGGGTCAGCGGCACCGTCCCGGACTGCAGTACCTACTGGCCACGGGTCGAATGCATGGCTTCGAGAGCCTGGCCGAGCGGAATCTGCTACTTGCCCTGGACTTCGCCGGCGAGGTGGTGGAGGTGCTGTCGCAACCGTTCAAGCTGCGGTTCACCACTGCGGACGGCAGTGAGGACCACACGCCGGACTTCCTGGTGCTCTTGCCCGATACGGCTGTACTGATCGATGTCCGGCCCGGTCATTTGGTCAAGGACAAGGACCTGGTGAAGTTCGCCGCAACGGAGTGGGCAGCTGGTGCGGTGGGGTGGCGCTACCTGGTGGTGTCCGGCTGGCGCTGCCAGGTCCTGACCGGCCTTGATGCACTGTCCGCGCGGAGGCGTCCGCTGTCCGACCGCCTCGGGTTTCAGGGAGAGCTGCTGGGGCTGGTTCGGGAACGTCCTCGGCGGTTCGGAGAGCTGGCGGAGGAGACGTCGCTGCCTGCGGTGGCCCGCGTACATGCGGTTCACCTGCTCTGGCACCGCCGACTGGCGATGGATCTGAGTCAGCCGCTGGACGACGCCACGTGGATTTACCCGGTGGGGAGGGTCTGATGGGCGCTGCGCGGCAGCGGCCTCGGAGCGAGGATCTTGAAGAGCACGACCTGACGCGGGCCCGGATCCGGATGGCGCATCTGCTGGAGGTGGAAACGGGCTACCGCAGTGGCAGCCGGTCCTGGGCCCGGCCCGGTGAGCCCAGGGTGGAGTACGACCCGGAGCGGACCACGCTGACCGAGCGTCGGCGCGCGAAGGTGGCCGAGCTGAAGGATCTGGACCGCCAAGAGGCCAAACAGCTGGGGCTGGAGTGGATCAGTGAGCGCACGCTGAAACGCATGGCTGTTCAGTACGACGAGAACGGGTTGATGGGACTGGCGGACGGAAGGTGGACGCCACCCCTGAGAGGCCGCCGGGCGATCGGGGACGAAGTCGCCGAGGCGATCCGTGCTGTTCATGCCGAGTCGCTGCATCGCTCGAAGCTGAGCATGAAGACGAAGGAGAGGTTGATCCACCAGTACGTGCGGGAGAAGTTCGAGACCGAGGGCAAGAAGGTGGAGGTGCCGCACTACACAACGCTGGCGAAGGTGTGGAAAGAGTGGTTCGGCGCCGAGGGGGCCCGGCAGCGATACATCCGCTCCGCCGCAGCGGTGGAGACAGGAAAGGCGAAGGTGGTGATCGTCCGGCCGGGGCAGGTGGTCGCACTGGACACCACGCCGCTGCCGGTGAAGGTGCTCGACGACGTCTTCGGCGCCCCGATCTCCGTCCATCTCACCCTGGCCCTGGACACCTACTCGCATTCGCTGGTCGCATTCCGTCTCACGCCGGTGTCTGACTCGTCGGTGGAGGTGGCGATGCTGCTGCGGGATGTGCTGTTGCCGCTACCGATGCGCCCGGACTGGGGCGAGGAGATGGAGTGGCCCTACCCCGGCGTCCCGGCCGCCCTGGTGGCCGAGTTCGCTGGGCACCGAGTGGCTGGCCTGCCGTTCTTCGCTCCGGAGACGGTGACCAGCGATCACGGCAGCGTTTACAAGAATCACCAGATCGTCCAGGTCGCGCGCACGTTGGGGATGGAGTTGTTGCCGGCCCGTGCGATGCGTCCGACTGACAAGGCTGCCTGCGAACGTGCCTTCGCCGGGATCCAGTCGCTGCTGCTGGAACTCCTGCTCGGGTTCCGCGGCGTCGACATCGCTGACCGGGGAGTGGACCCGGAGGGGGACGCAGTCTGGACGCTGGCGGAAATGGAGCACCTGTTGGCAACCTGGGTTGTCGCAGTGTGGCAAAACCGGAGACTCGATCAGTATTCGCCTGCTTGGGACCCGGGCGGGCGACACAGTCCAAACACGCTCTTCGCCGCAGCGGCGGCCCGGGACGGGATCAGTCTGGAGATCCCCTTGCCGAGTCTGTACTACGAGCTTCTGCCGGCACACTTCGTGAAGATCGACCGCCGTCGTGGGGTGAAGATCGGCGGACTCTGGTACGGCAGCACCGACCCGGTTTTGGACCCCTATCGCGGCCAGCGCTCCGGCCGCAGCGGACGACACGAGGGCAAGTGGGCCGTCAATCGCGATCCGCGGGATTGCCGCGAGGTCTACTTCGAGGACCCCAAGCACCCGGGGCTATGGCATGCCCTGAGTTGGAACGGCCTGCCGCCGGGAGACGACGTCCCGGCCTTCTCTGATACACGCGTACGTGAAGTGCTGCGCGAGGCGGCCCGCGCCGGTCTCAAACCGCGCGACGATGGTGAACTGCTGCCCGTGCTGCTGAAGTTGGTGGCCACACGCACGCCGGTTGCGGCGTGGCCTACCCAGATGACCGCCAAGCAGAAGAGCGAGCGGGCCCGCGAGATGGCACGAGCCCGCGCTGCCGCGTCCGACCGGGCGCCGGTTCCGTTGAGCACTCTTCCGCCACCCGTCCCACCATCTGAGCTGGCCGCCACCACTCGGCGAGCCGTCACTGCAGACCGGCAGCGGCGCCGCGAGGCCGCTGTCTCGCAGCCGCCGACAGTGCCTCCTCTGCTGGGTGAGTCCCTGCGGGCCCGCAGCCTGTTCCTGCTGCTCGACGAGGACGTCGACCAGGCCGATGAGCCGGGATCGGGGACCACATGAGTGCTCCGAGCGGCAGAGGATCTGCCCCTTTCGTCCTGCCGGGCCCTCCGCCGATGCGGGACACGGTCGACGGCTGGGAGCACTGGCGCACCACTCGCCACGACTTCGTGCCCGCACCTCGGCTGAGTCCGGCTGAATGGCGACTGCTGAGCCCGAGGAAGAAGACGCTGCACGATCTGCACCGCGCGGCTACGCACGCCAATCTCCCACTGCTACAGACCCCGATGACCAAAGCCGTCACCAAGCTGCTGCATGGGCGGGTCATGACCAATGCACTCAAGCACAAGCCGACCACCCGGGCCGGAGTCATGGTCACAGGCGGGGGATACCAGGGCAAGACAGAGACGGGATGCGAGATCCTGGCGACGTTCGAGGACACCTGGCTGGAACTGCGGCGCCACCTCAATCCAGATGCCGTCGCCGGGGCCCGCGACCTGCACATTCCTGTCGCCTACGTGCAAACCCCGGTGACGGCGAAGCCGAAGAGTCTTTGCAAGGCCATCCTGAACTTCTACGGCGCCCCGATCCACCCGCGTATGGACCTTCCCGAGTTGATCCGGCAGGTCGCCGCCTCTCTGCATGACCATGGAACGAGGGCGCTTCTACTGGACGACATTACGAGGCTCCGCCTCCATCGAGCCGACGATCAGGACACGCTCGACCTGATCCGGGCCTTCATGAGCATGCACGTCACCCTCGTCCTCATCGGAGTGGACATCCCCGGCTCGGGCCTGCTCCGAGAAGGCCGGCACGATCCCCGCACAGGCCAGGTGATCTTCCCCTCCTCTCGGCAGGCCAAGGTTCACGGACTGGAGGCGACACAGACCGAGCGGCGCTTCGACCTCGTTGAACTTGATCATTTCCGCTACGACACCGACGAACAGATCACCGCCTGGATCGACCACCTCACCGGCATCGAAGCCCAGCTCAGGCTGATGGACGCCCCCTCGGCCATGCTTACCGGGGGACGCATGCCCGAGTACCTCTTCGAGCGCACCAACGGCGTGGTCGGCCTGCTGGAACGGCTGATCGAAGACGGCTGCCAGGAAGCCATCGATTCGAGTGAGGAGTGCTTGACCGAGAGCCTCCTCGAAGGCATCGCCATCACCGTCGACGGGGACACTGCCCGTGATCCCGGCGCTGGAGAAATCCCCGCTGTCCCGTCGGTCAAGAGCGGACCTACCGCCGGCCCTCGCTCGGCCAAACGCAAGCGCCCCAGAAACACCGTGCTCGACGATCGCGGCCCGGCAGCCGCAGACACCGGAAGCTGAATACGCCAGTGCATCCGCTTCCCCGGAGCTTTGATCCGTTGCCTGACGAGTCCCTGCCCGGTTACCTATTGAGGCTGTCCTTCCGGCTCGACTTGACCCCCGGTGAGCTCGGTCGCACCACTGGCCTGGTGTCCACCAGCGGCGGTTCCCTCCCCCGCCGACTCGTCCTAGGTTTCCCCGGTCTGTCACTCGACAAGTTCACCCAAGCTACCCGGCTGTCGCGCGATGAGGCCAGGCTCCTCACCCTGAGCACGTGGCGTCGCAACTACCCTCCGATCCAGCGCTGGTTGCCGCCGCTGCACGGCCAAGCCCCACAGATCGACAAATGGATCCTGGGCGGACTCGACCGTTACTGTCCCCAGTGTCTGGCTGGGGACAACAGCCCCATCCAGCGCGAATACGGCGGTCCTTGGAAGAAGGAATGGCACCTTGGAATCGTCTTTGCCTGTCCCCAGCACGAGTGTTTCCTCCGCCACCACTGTCCGCAGGGCGGGCAGCCACCAGACTACGACCGAGCACCAAGGCTGATCCCCTTCGACGGCTTTCGCGGTCTCCACCCCACCGCATGCCGCTATCCGTTACCCGCTACGGCTCGAAGACTCAGACGACCTCCTTGCGGGAACCGACTCGACCAGGCTCCCACCCCTGCCTTGCGCCCTACCCCCCGACTGCTGGCGCTGCAACACCATCTTCTCAGCCTCCTCAATACCCAGGGTGACAACCAGGAAGTCCGCGATTACTTCAGCGACCTGCATCTACTCACTGCTCTAATCAGCATCTCGTGGCCCAATAGCAGGCATCGAGTCGACTCCATATTGGCCCCGGCCATCGAACCCGAGGCCGATACTCGAAGGGCCCTTGGCGGTATCCGAGTCCACGACACATCCCCTATCGACCCCATTGCCTGCGGCGCGATCCTCGATGCTGCTCATTCCTTGCTAAAGATCGACAGTCTTCGTGATGTCCTCGCTGAATTCTTCGGTTCGGCCTTTACCAGCACGCAGGCTCGCGCGGGATGGGCCCATATCTTCACCAAGTACGAAAAATCATGCTCACAGCGTCTGCGTACTGCTGCAGCACCCCTCATCCGCACCTACTCTCCCTCTCCTGGGTGGACCGCCCCCCGCTCTACCGGCTACCGGGCTGAGAACATTCCCGCTCACCTGGAGCCGAACTGGTATGCCCGCCACTTCCAGAAACTCGACGGCCCAACCGACCACAAGATCCTTCGGCGGATCGCGGCCATCCAACTCGTCCAGTGGACCACTCAAGCGTCAATCTCCGAAGCCGCCCGCTACCTCGGCGTTGAAGCCGAGAAGGCCCTCTACACCGAAGACAACACTCACATCTGGATGAAATCCACTCACGAAGTGCAGGACTTTAGGATCGCCCTTAGCGACCTCGCCGCAGAACTCAGCGGCCGAACCGGCGGACTCATCGACTATCAGTACCGCCGCGAAGCCTTCCGCGACTGGTCCCTTGACCCCAGTACCTGGCAGGAACTGACCAGCCAACTGGAGCCTCCACATGGCAAGGAACCCGTCCTCGATGACCGCAAGCGTCAGGACGCGTCCGTGTTCATCTGGGTCCACATCACACGCGGTGAGCACCTGTTCGCGCCTCGCCCCATCGAAGCCGAGCAGCCGCTGCACGTCCAGCAAGACTGGGCGCGGCGCCGAAACACCACGTGGTTCCAACTCACCCGCCCCGATCCGATGCGTCACTACGCTGACCTGCGGAAAGTACTTACCGACTACGCTTGCCAGTTCGCCGCGGACATCGAAGCCGGGACCGCTCCCACTCGGGCGAGGGAGGTCGCTCGCCTTGCGGGCGGCTGATGACCCATGACACGGCGGGGCGACACAGCAACCGCTTCCCGGCCGGCCAGCGATGTCGGGTAATCCTCAAGACGCCGACGGACGGCGACTGACCTGCTTCACCACTCACACTTCGATCTCAGCCCTCGGGCTGCGGCACCACCAGCGCGCGAGAACCGAGGACCGCATCCGAAACGCCCAGGCCATAGGCCTGCAACCTGCCCATGCTCGCTGTGGCTGGGACAACTCACAGGTCGGAGCCCCGGGTGTTGAGGCTCCTACCTGTTCTGTGCTGCCGCCCAGTCGGTTTCGAGCGTCCGCCGTCGGTACCAGAGATTCGCATGCCACTGTGGTTGGGCTGGCAGAACCCCTCAGCAGGGCTCATCGTCCCCGGCCAGGAAGGCCCTTCCGCGTTTCCGCCCCTGACAGCCGCCGCACCCAAACGAGATGGTGAGGTTGGCAAGGGTGACCAATCTCAGGTCCAACGGCCGTATGGAGGCAGGGCCGATATAGAGTTCGGGACGTCCGGGTGCCCGGGACTCCATAGGGAGAGTGGCGCCGCCCTTCCTTCGCTGGGGTTCATCGTGCAGTTCGAAGTTCTCGACTACGGTCAAAGGCCCGAGGAAGCCGATATAGAAACCGACGTAGTACTTGTGCCCGACAGTTGGGACGACTTCCACTACCGGACAACATTTGACCTTTGGCTCTTTCCTCCCAGCGGACGTCGTCTCGGACGCAGCCCCAAGTACATCGGAAAGGTGAAGATCGCCTGCGTAGGCCAGCAACCAGGTCCTAGCCCACTGCCACAAGGTGAGTTCCGCAGACTTAACGCAGCAGGCGGACCCCGGTGGTTCTCCCTAGGAGACCTCAATTACTACGACGAGCTCCGAACCTACGCCAGTAACTTCGCGCGCGAGAGAATCTTTAGCGCCCTAGGCGACATCGCCTACCAAGAGCGGTCCTTTGACATAGCTATGGGCCAGCCAGTCACAGAGAGCTCACTGCTCCGGGGCGTCGAAGTGCAAACCGTCCTGTTCCAATACCGGCGGGTCGCCAACGGAGGCGCCCCACTCACGAACTACAGCTTCCGATACACGTCTCCCGCGCAGGTCAACGGGGAAACGGGCGCGGCCCAGACGATGACGTTCGAAGTCGATCCGGCCTCCAACCCAGCCAGCAACATCCACATTCTCATTGGCCGGAATGGTGCCGGAAAGACCACCCTTCTACGGAACATTGCAGATGCAGTGATCCGTCCAGGAATTGCTCCGCTGATAGACGGCGTCATCGAGCATTTTGACGTCGCTGGCACAACGGCAGGCGCGCAGTTCGTGAACGAAGTATCGGTCACTTTTAGCGCATTCGATCCTTTCCCTGTTGCGGACGGCCATGGTATCCCCCAGCTTCCCTACGAATATGTGGGACTGGCAGCCCAAGACGACCCTGACCGACGAAAGTCCCCCGACGAGCTGGCCGAAGAGTTCGAGCTCTCCGCTCTTGAGATCGAGGCGACGGGTAGGTGGCAAGATTGGGTCACGGCTCTTGAGCAACTCAGCACTGATCCACATTTTGCTCGTTCGCGAATTCACGACTATGCACGCCATCCGCCTCATAGCCTGCTGACCTCAAAAGAACACAGGACTCCCGGTTACGCCAGGGAGATCTTCTCTGAGCTAAGCTCGGGACACGCTATCGTCCTGCTCACGATCACCAAGCTCGTGGAACTGGTGGCAGAGCAGTCCCTTGTTTTGTTCGACGAACCCGAGGCCCATCTTCATCCACCGTTGCTTTCAGCGTTTATCCGGACTCTGTCGAACCTGCTCACCCATCGAAATGGCGTCGCCATCGTCGCTACCCACTCACCTGTGGTTCTGCAAGAAGTACCCCGATCGTGCGTGTGGAAGATCAACCGACCCGGAGGGCTTCCCCGCCGCCCACGCATCGAGACTTTTGGAGAGAACGTCGGAGTCCTCACTCATGAAATCTTTGGACTGGAAGTACGCGAGTCCGGGTTCTATGCGGAGATCGAAAAGGCCGTCCAAGGAATGGATTCCTACGAAGAGGTTCTCACTCACTTCGGCGGCCAGCTCGGCGGGGAAGCCAAGGGACTCGTAAGGATCTTCCTTGCCGACAAGGCAGCTAGGGATCGTCACTGATGTGGCCTCTAGACCACCCGCGGCATCTTGCCGGCCGAAGTTACGAGACCTGTATCTCCCGCACGCGCGAAATGGGCTCGGAGAAGCGAAAAACTCGGCTGAAAGCCGCCGTGGAAGCAATAGATAGTGCCGCTTTCAGATTCCGGGAAGCCGCTTACTCACAAAACCTGCACCACCTGAAAGAAACCGAATTTAAGGTGCCTGGCGTAGCCGACCGGAACGCCGTCGACTGGATTTACAAGAACGGCATGGTCGACAAACGGAGTCCCGGTCGAGCAATTTACGAGCATCTCTTGGAAGCTGCAGAGGATGAGCGGTGCCCCCTGTGTGGGTGGGGCAGAGTTAGTCAGCTCGACCACTTCGTTCCCAAGGGCTCATTCCCCGCCCTTTGTGTTGACCCGCTGAACCTCATACCGGCGTGTGGAGAATGCAACCGACTTAGGGGTGAATACTGGCCCACCGACGCTTCCGGGATGCTGCTGCACCCCTACCTCGACCGCGTCGATGATGACCAATGGTTGGATGCTCGAGTGATCCACGGCGACCCGTTGCGGCTAGCCTTCTTCGTGACCGCACCCTCGGCTTGGAACGATATTCTCGTGGCCCGAGTCCACCAACACTTCGATCGCTTTGGCTTGGCCAAGCTGTATGCCTCCCAAGCCAACCGGACTCTGAGAAACATCCAGCAGTCCCTAGCGGGGCAGCTGCGAGCTGGCGGCGAGACCATGGTCCGTGCGTACCTCCTGGACGCAGCAGCCAGCCGACTAGCCGTCCAACGCAACGGGTGGGAAGGCGTCACATACCGGACCTTGGCGGCGGACGAAGCATTCTGCTGTGGCGCGTTCCTGCGCTGACGAGAACACCGCATCGTGAATGTCTAAGCTGACTCTGTCCATCCGCCTGCCTGGCTGCCCTGCGTGCCAACACCGACACTCAGCGGGGCCAACTCAAGCGCTAAAGGGCCAACTCGGCCGCTCAGTCACAAGGGCGCATCCTCCCAGCCTCGTGCTCGTGCTCAGGCTCGTCCTCGTGGCTCAGGCGGCGGCGCCGAACCATGTGGCCAGCTGACCGAGCAGATCCCGCTGATCCTCACCGGCCCATGCCACATGGCCGTCCGGCCGCAGAAGCAGCGCGGGCGCGTCCACTTCCTCGCTGACGTCGACCACGTGATCGACCCGCTTCGCCCAGCCCTCCACCGTGAGCCGGCCGGTCCGGTCGAGCAGCAGTCCTCGGCCGCCGTGCATCAGCTCGTAGAGGCGGCCCTGCTTCAATGGCACGTCCCGCAGCCGCCGGCCGAGCAGCTCGTGCCCCTCACCGAAGTCGTAGCGGACCCCGATCGCGGTGATCTTCTCGATCAGGTACCGGTTCACCACCTCGAAGTCCATGAGCTCCGACACCAGCCGGCGCACTGCCCGGGCACCCGGCTCGGAGGACAGCAGCTCCATCTGGGCGCGGGTGTTGTCCAGTACGTCGGCGGCCACCGGGTGCCGCTCGGTGTGATAGCTGTCCAGGAGCCCTCCCGGCGCCCAGCCGCTCACCTCGGCGGCCAGTTTCCAGCCGAGGTTGAAGGCGTCCTGGAGGCCGAGGTTGAGGCCCTGTCCGCCGGTCGGCGGGTGGATGTGCGCCGCGTCGCCCGCCAGGAGCACCCGGCCGGTCCGGTAGCGCTCCGCCAGCCGGGTCGCGTCGCCGAACCGGGAGAGCCAGCGCGGCGAGTGCACCCCGAAGTCGGTGCCCGCGAACGCCCGCAGCCGCTGCTTGAACTCATCGAGGGTCGGCGCGGCCGTACGGTCCTCGGCCACCCCTTCGGCGGGCACGATCAGGCGGTACGCCCCGCCCCCGAGGGGCATGGCGCCGAATCGCGCCTGGGTCTCACGGACTTCGGCCACCGCGGCGGCCAGCGTCTCCGGCGGCACGGCCACCTCCACCTCGCCGAGCAGCGTCTCGACCCTGGCGGGCTCGCCGGGGAAGCCGACACCGAGCAGCTTGCGGACCGTACTGCGACCGCCGTCGCAGCCGACGAGGTAGCGCGAGCGCAGCTGGGTGCCGTCCGCCAGCTCGACGTTCACCCCGTCCTCGTCCTGGCTCAGCCCGACCACTTCGCCGCCGCGCCTGATCTCGGCACCGAGTTCGAGGGCACGCTCGGTCAGCAGCCGCTCGGTGACCGCCTGCGGGATGGCGAGGACATACGAATGCGCGGTGTCCAGCCGGTCAGGCCACGGCCTGCCGATGCCGGCGAAGAAACCGCCCACGGCGAACCGCTCGCCGAGCGGGAGAAACCGCTCCAGCAGACCCCGCTGGTCCAGCATCTCGATGCTGCGCACGTGCATGCCGAGCGCGCGGGACTGGCCACTCGGCTCAGCCTCCTTCTCCAGCACGAGCACGTGCACGCCGTGCAGCCGCAGCTCGCCGGCCAGCATCAAGCCGGTCGGTCCGCCACCGGCAACGATCACGTCAATCATGACAACCCCCCGCGGTTCCTGGCTTCGAGCGGAGATTCTGCGGCACGACCGGGGTCTTGCCGCAAGGCCCCCGGTGCGCTATACGTTGAGAGTGGCAAGGAGCGGGTGACCTCCTTGCCTTTACTTGTGCCATCCGCGCCTTTGCTTGTGCCGTCCGCCACTTGTACCGTCCGCCGCGGACGCCCCCGCCCACGCGTCGGCGGGCCCGCGCTTCACACAGCTGACAAGAAGCCGTCACACGGCGATCGGAATGTGACTGCGGCCGAGGCTTGTTGGCCCTCATATGACTGTGGGAGTAGCACTCAACGCAACCGGTCCCGACAATCAGATCGACGCCACCGTGCGGCTGGCGCGCGAGGCCGCGGAGGCGGGGCTGCGGTCGGCGTGGTTCGGGCAGACCTTCGGCGCCGACTCGCCTCAACTCGCGGCGATCGTCGGGCGTGAGGTCCCCGGCCTTCAGGTGGGCACGTCCGCGATCCCCGTCTTCGGACGCCACCCACTGGTCGTCTCCAGCCAGGCCCTGACGGCGCAGGCGGCCACGCACGGCCGGTACCACCTCGGGCTCGCGCTCGGCACCAAACTGCTGACCGAGGGTGGTTTCGGTATCCCGTTCGAACGGCCCGTCGCGCGTCTGCGTGAATTCCTCACCGCTCTGCGGCAGTTGACCGAGACCGGTACCGCCGACTTCAGCGGTGAGCTGATCACCGCGCACACTCCGATGCCCGCGCGGGTACCGGGCGCCGAGGCCGGTGTGCCGCTGCTCGTCGCCGCGATGGGGCCACAGGCGCTGCGTGCCACCGGTGAGCTGGCGGACGGGATCCTGCCCTATCTCGCCGGGCCCCGCGCCCTGGCCGAGCACATCGTCCCCGCCGTCACCGCGGCGGCGGAGGCAGCCGGCCGGCCCGCGCCCCGGATCGTGGCCCTCGTGCCCGGCGTCGTCACCGATGACATCGACGCCGTACGCGAGAAGGCCATCGAGCAGCTCGCGTTCTACGAGCAGATCCCGTCCTACGCGCGGGTCATCGAACTCTCCGGCGGCGAACGGGCCGCCGATGTGGCCGTGATCGGCGACGAGAAGACGGTCGCCGCCGAGGTACGGCGCTACCGGGACGCCGGGGCGACGGAGGTGGTGTTCTCCGGGACGGAGATCGCCGGGGACGCCGCCCGGCGCCGTACCTGGGCGCTCCTGGGGGAGCTGGCGGGCTGAGTCCACGACCGGCGGGGGCTTCCGGCCGACCGTGAACGGTCAGTCGCACGGGTGAGGTTCCGCCGAACCGCCGCGTCCGCCGTGCGGCCGTCGCTACGGTGACCGGTATGGACGCCAAGGACGCGCCCCGCCCTGAGGAGGAGTGGCCGCTGCCTCCCTCCTGGATGTGGAGCTGCCACGAGTGCAACAGGCTGTACAGAGCGATGAAGCGCGCGCCCGAAGTGGTGGAAGCGGCGCGGGCGGCGGGTGAGCCGGGGGTGGACTACGACCCGTTCGACTCGGTGGTGACAACACAGATCCGGCTCGCCCGGCACATCGCCGCCGAACACACGTCGGAGGTGCCCGCGGTCGACCCGGCGTGCGAGCGGTGTGTGTCGGACACATCGGGCCGACGGATCCGCGACGAGATGGCCCTGGAGCACCGGGCCCGCCATCTGTTCGCACCGCCGCGCATCGTCGGCTTCATGTGACGGGGTGGCGGGGTGACGGGGTGACGGTCACGATCGGAGCGTCGTGACCGTCACCCGCCCTATCCGTCGTGACCGTCACCCGCCCCGACCGTCGTGACCGTCACCCGCCCCATCCGTCGTGAGCGTCACCCGCCCTAGCCGACGCGCCGCAGGGCCTTCTCCCGGCGCTCGGCCACGCTCGAACCCGACTCCCGTCGCGCCATCCGGCGCAGCACCATCGGCGCGACGGCCAGACCGACCACGGCCCAGGCGCCCAGCACCCCGACGGTCTCCAGGTGCCGCCAGGACTCGCCGATCTCGACGGCGACCGCGCTGTCCGGGAGCAGGGCCGACCGCATACCCAGGCCGAGCCAGTAGATCGGGAACGCCTGCGCGACCCACTGCAGCCACTCCGGCATCGAGGCGAGCGGATAGAAGACGCCGGAGATCGCGATCAGGCCGAGCACCGGCAGCTGGATCAGCCCCTGGCCGCGCGCGCTGGTGAACACCGATCCCAGAATCGCTCCGATGGGCAGGGTCGCCACCATGCCGAGCACCAGCACCCAGACCAGGGTCAGCCAGAAGCCCGCGCCGCCGACCGTCAGCCCGTCGATGATGAGCATCCCGGGTATCAGCAGGATCGCGAGATCGGCGAGCAGACCGCCGGAGACGGTCACGACCTTGCCGACGAGATAGCCCGGCATCCCGTTCGGTGTCGCCCTGGCGCGGAGCAGGGTGCCGTCCTCGCGTTCGGCGGTGAGCACCTGACTCATGGTGACCATGCCCATCGCGACATTCATCCCCAGGATGCTCGGCAGGGCCAGGGTGCCGAGGAGCGGTCCGCCGGTCCCGAACTCCGTGTCCCGCAGGAAGTACAGGACAATCAGCATCAGGACCGGCCAGAGCAGATGCGACAACAGATCCCCGCCGTTGGTGAACGACTGCCGCAGTTCGATCAGGCCGCGCCGCCGGCCCGCCCGTATCGCTCCGGTCGCCCGCGCCACCGTGGCCGCCCGTGCCACCGCGGTCACCGGGCCGGCTCTTCCGGCTCACGCGCCTCGGCTTCCCCTTGGCGTACCAATGCCATATAGCTGTCCTCCAACGAGGCCCGGCGGACCTCCAGTTCGCCGATCGCCCCGCCGTACTGGCTGAACAGCCCCCGCACGAACCGCGTCGACTCGGTGGTCGAGGCCACGAAGCGCTGCCCGTCGCGGGTCCAGCGCACCTCGTCGTCGGCCGCGGTCCGTCGCGCCAGTTCGTCCGTCGAGCCGTCCGCGATGATCCGGCCGCCGGCGAGGATCATGACGCGGTCGGCGAGCTTCCCCGCTTCGTCCAGATCGTGTGTGGTGAGCAGGATCGTGGTCTCGTGGTCCTCGGCGAGCCGGCGGACGAGGTCGTGGAACGCGTACCGGGCCTCCGGGTCGAAGCCCGCGGTCGGCTCGTCCAGAAACAGCAGTTCCGGGCGGCCGACGATGCCGATCGCCACATCCAGCCGGCGCCGTTGCCCACCCGACAGCGTCTTGATCTTCTTGCCCGCGTGCGCGGTGAGGCCCACCGCCTCGATGAGTTCGTCGGTGTCCCACGGCCGCCTGATCAGATCGGTGGAGTAGGGCGCGTAGTACGTACCGAGGTGGGCGAGCAGTTCACGCACCCGCCATTTGCCGTGGTCGCGCCAGGATTGCAGGACGACGCCCAGCCGCGACCGCCATCGTTCTCCGCCGTACGCCGGATCCGTGCCCAGCACCTCCACCCGGCCCGCCGATCGCGTGCGGAACCCCTCCAGGATTTCGATCGTGGTGGTCTTGCCCGCCCCGTTCGGGCCGAGCAGTGCCAGTACCTCCCCGTGGTGCGCCCGGAAGGTCACCTCGCGCAGGACGTCATTCGTGCCGTACCGCATCCGCAGCCCGTCGACATCGAGCACCACTTCCTCGCTCGCCGTCATCAACTCACCTTCATGCCGTCGCCGAATTCACTTCAGATCACCGCGAAGGCTACGTTGCGTTTCATCGACCATCAATCAACAAAGAGCTCGACTTCCCTTGTTTCCCAATAACTTCTGGCGACTATTGCAATGGAATTGACACTGAATGCAATCGGCGGCCGATCGATCGTTGCAATGTACTGATCGTGAACGCATACTGGGCCGACCACCCTCCGAACCCCAGCCACACCCCCAGCCGACGGAAGGCGAGAACCGATGCCGGGAGGCAGGCTCACCCACCAGGACCGCCGGAGCATCGCCTCAGGGCTGGCCGAGGGGCTCGGGTACGCCGAGATCGCACGGCGGCTGAACCGGCCGACATCGACCGTCAGCCGGGAGGTGGCCCGGAACGGCGGCTCGCACGGCTATCTCGCGGACCATGCCCACCACTCCACCGAACGCCGGGCCCGCCGGCGCAGGCCGGTCCCGCCCCCGGAGACCCAGACCCCCGGGGCGCCCGCCTCCGCCTCCGGCGTGGACGCCGAAGGGCGCGACCCCGAGGCGGTCCGCGCCTTCGCGGAGGAGTTCGCCGCGCTGATGGTCGCGACCGGGCTGCCACGGATGGCGGCGCGGGTACTCGCCCGTCTGGTCACCACCGACCCGGGCGCCCTGACCGCCGCCGAACTGGTGCGACATCTGCGGGTCAGCCCCGCGTCGGTGTCCAAAGCCATCGGCTATCTCGAAGGGCTGGATCTGGTACGGCGCGAGCGCGATCCGCACCACCGCCGCGAGCGCTACCTCATCGATGACGACGTCTGGCTGCGGACCTGGCTGACCAGCGCCCGGACGAACGCGATGCTGGCGGACATCTCCCGGCGGGGAGCCGAGATCCTCGATACCGCCACCCCCGCCGGAGCCCGGCTGGACCAGATGCGGGAGTTCTTCGTACAGCTCAGCGACGACATGGCCGGCGGGCCGACGGCCGCCGTCTTCAGCGACACGCTCACCGTGCTCGCCGCGCTGATGCACGCGGTCACCCCACGCACCGTGGACCAGCTGGCGGTCGCACTGGGCTGGCCACCGGAGCGTGTCGCCGCCGCCCTGGACAGCGCCGAGCGGCACCCCGACATCGCCGATCCGGTCGCCCCGCGGTACGACGAGACCGGCGCCTGCACCCTTGTCGCCAGGGCCGGCCGGCTCACCCCCGCGCAGCGCGAGGCCCTTGGCCGCCCGTAGAGCATGGCGGCGGAGCCCACCGGCGGGCGCCGGAAAAATCTTGGAGGATTTCCGGAGGAGCTGTCGATCCGGCCGAATCCCGTTCGACGCAAGGGTGTGAGAGGCGGGGAAGGCCCCCGCCCTCCCTACTGAGGAGTCACCATGCCGCGTTTTCTGACGATGGTCCGCGTTGACGAGCGCAATGCCCCCACCGAAGCCCCCGACCCCGGGTTCGACGCGCGTATGGGCGCGCTGTTCGAGGAGATCACCAAGGCCGGGGTCATGCTGGAGACCGCGGCGCTCACCCCGACGTCCGAGGGCACCCGGATCACCTGGTCCGACGGCAAGCTCAGCTACACCGACGGGCCCTTCACCGAGAGCAAGGAAGTCATCGGCGGCTACTCCCTCACCCGGTGCGAGGACAAGGCGGAGGCCCTGGAATGGGCGAAGCGGTTCCTTGAGGTCCACCCGGCGAACTGGACCGTCACCGTCGAGGTCCGCGAGATCGCCGAGGGCTGACCGGGCCGCGCTTGCCCCGTCCCGGCACGGCTGCTCTGATGGGTGGTCGTGACATCAGCAAGCGCGACCGAAACGGTCGAAGCGGTCTTCAGGATCGAGTCCGCGCGGATCATCGCCGGTGTCGCCCGCATCGTGCGGGACGTGGGCATCGCCGAGGAACTGGCGCAGGACGCTCTGGTCGCCGCGCTGGAGCGGTGGCCGGAGTCGGGTGTCCCGGACAAGCCGGGCGCCTGGCTCATGGCCACCGCCAAGCACCGCGCCATCGATCTCGTCCGCCGCAAGGAGACGTACGCGCGCAAGCTGGCGGAGGTCGGCCGGGCGCTGGAGGACGTGGCGCCGCCGCCCGAGCCCA
Source organism: Streptomyces sp. NPDC051662 (assembly GCF_040681655.1). Classification (NCBI taxonomy): domain Bacteria; kingdom Bacillati; phylum Actinomycetota; class Actinomycetes; order Kitasatosporales; family Streptomycetaceae; genus Streptomyces; species Streptomyces sp. NPDC051662. The sequence goes on along the minus strand of NZ_JBFAZD010000005.1, from coordinate 220,301 downwards.
CGGACGCGGACGACATCGACGACGATCTGCTGCGGCTGATCTTCACCGCGTGCCATCCCGTGCTGTCGACGGAGGCCAGGGTCGCGCTCACACTGCGGCTGCTGGGCGGGCTGACGACGGAGGAGATCGCCCGCGCGTTCCTGGCCCCGGAGCCGACGGTCGCCCAGCGCATCGTCCGCGCGAAACGGGCGCTCGCCAAGGCCGGGGTCCCCTTCGAGGTCCCGGGCGCCGCCGACCGGGCCGCCCGCCTCTCGTCGGTCCTTGAGGTCATCTACCTCATCTTCAACGAGGGCTACTCCGCGACGGCCGGGGACGATCTGCTGCGCCCGGCTCTGTGCGAGGACGCGCTGCGGCTGGCGCGTGTCCTGGCGGGCCTGATGCCCGAGGAGCCCGAGGTCCATGGCCTGGCCGCGCTTCTGGAGCTCCAGGCCTCTCGCACCGCCGCCCGTACGGGCCCCGACGGCGAACCGGTGCTGCTCGCCGACCAGAACCGGCACAAGTGGAATCGCATGCTCATCCTCCGCGGTGTCGAGTCCCTGCGGCGCGCGGGCCATGGCCCGTACTCCGTCCAGGCCGCGATCGCCGCCTGCCACGCGCGGGCGGTGCGCTACGAGGACACGGACTGGCCGGCGATCGCGACGCTGTACGGCCGGCTGATGGCGCTGACCCCGTCCCCGGTGGTGGAGCTGAACCGGGCGGTCGCCGTCTCGATGGCGGAGGGCCCCGCGGCCGGACTGACGCTGGTGGACGCGCTGGCGGTGGAACCGGCCCTCAAGGACTACCACCTGCTGCCGAGCGTCCGGGGTGATCTGCTGGAGCGCCTGGGGCGGGGGGATGAGGCGCGCGCGGAGTTCGAGCGGGCGGCGTCCCTGACCCGTAACGGACGCGAGCGGGCGATGCTCCTGGAACGGGCCGCCCGGGCCGCGCGTTCCGCCCGGGCCCCGGAGTGAATCGACGCGCGCCGTACCCCGCACTCTGCTCGAAATGCCCCACCAGTCCTCAGAAGAGCAAAAAAGGGGGAAACTGGGACGAGGAGGTTCATCATGCGCAAGGTAGCCGATTGCCGGGATTTCCCGAGCGAGACGAATTGCACCCTCGCCATCTCCGGCGAGGAGGAAGAAGTGGTCCGCGCCGCCAGCGAGCACGCTGTGTCCATGCACGGCCACAAGAGCAGCCCGGAGCTGCGTGAGCAGATCCGCTCCGCGCTCAAGGACGAGATGCCGCAGCACGCCTGAGGCGGGCGCTGCCCCCGGTCCCGCCCGGCTCGCGTCGCGGGCCGGGCGGGACGCGATCCGGGCGGGACGCGTCAGGACAGGGCAGCCGACGGGACTTCGGACTTACTCGTCTACGGCGTGTTCACGAGCCGGGCACCCACCTCGAAGACGTTGCCGAAGGGGTCGGTGATCTTCGCCATCCGCGCGTAGATCGTGTCCGAGGGGGTCTCCGCCGTGCCGCCCGCCGCCACGGCCCGCTCCACCGCGGCGTCCGTGTCCGCGACCTCGAACAGGGTCTGCCACGCGGCGGACGGCGCCTCCGGGACCCCCATGATGCCGCCGATCTCATGGCCGTCCGGCCGGCGCAGGAAGGTGAAGTCGGCGCCGGGGAGATCGTCGTTGCCGTCCAGGGTGAAGTCGAAGACCGCCGGGTAGAACGTCCGCGCCGGTCCGGGGTCCGGGCTGGTCAGGTCGTTGCGGAGCAGGCTGCCCGGCTCGTTCACGGTCTCGCAGCCGACGAGCGCGCGCCCTTCCCAGAGGCCGAACCGGGCGCCGGACGGGTCGGTGGCGAGCGACAGCAGGCCCTGGTCCGCGATCTCCACCGGGCCCCGCGTCAGGGCGCCGCCCGCGTCGGCGATCCGCTTCGCGGTGGCCTCGGAGTCGTCGGTCGCGAAGTACACGCACCACAGGCCGGGGTCCGCCGCGGCGGAGGAATCGGACACGGGGACGTGCCGGAAGCCGGCCACCGCCCGGCCGCGCAGCCGGCAGAGCGTGTAGACGTTCTCACCCGGCTCGAACTCCCAGCCGAACAGCGCACCGTAGAACTCCTTCGCGCGCCCGACGTCGGGCACGTCGAGGTCGGTCCAGGTGGGGGTGCCGGCCGGCTGGTTGCGGGTGACATGGCTCATCGTTCGCTCCTGTATCGCTTCGTGCCCGGAGGTTTCCTCCGTGCCGGGTCTCCGACGCTAGAGGCGATGCAGGTCAGACCATGTCCTACAGGGGAAGATCACGATCGGCCGGATCGATGTCGGTGGACCCTCGTAGAATCGGCGGATGAGCTCCCCCGAATCCGGCCCCCCTCCCGAAACGCGCCCTGAAGCAGGTCCTGAGACGGGTCCTGAGACGGAGGGTCCTGAGACGAACCCCGAGACGAGCGAGTCTCTTGAGGTCCTGCGCCGCGTCTTCGGATACGACTCCTTCCGAGGGAGCCAGCGGGAGATCATCGAGCATGTGGTCGCCGGTGGCGACGCGCTCGTGCTCATGCCCACCGGTGGCGGCAAGTCGCTCTGCTACCAGATCCCTTCCCTGGTGCGTAAGGGCGTCGGGGTCGTCGTATCGCCGCTCATCGCGCTCATGCAGGACCAGGTCGACGCCCTGAGGGCGCTCGGCGTACGGGCGGGATTCCTCAACTCCACCCAGGATCTCGACGAACGGCGCCTGGTCGAGGCCGAGTTCCTCGCCGGGGAGCTGGATCTGCTCTATCTGGCGCCGGAACGGCTGCGCGTCGAGTCGACCGTACGGCTGCTGGAGCGCGGCACGATCTCGCTGTTCGCCATCGACGAGGCGCACTGCGTCGCCCAGTGGGGACACGACTTCCGCCCCGACTATCTCGCTCTCTCCTCGCTGCACGAGCGCTGGCCCGATGTGCCACGTATCGCGCTGACCGCGACCGCCACCGAGGCCACGCACGCGGAGATCGCGTCCCGGCTCGGCCTCCAGGACGCGCGGCACTTCGTGGCCAGCTTCGACCGGCCCAACATCCAGTACCGCATCGCGCCGAAGAACGACCCGAAGCGGCAGCTGCTCCAGCTGCTGCGCGCCGAGCACCCCGGCGACGCGGGCATCGTGTACTGCCTCTCCCGGGCGTCGGTGGAGAAGACCGCGGAGTTCCTGGTGAAGAACGGCGTCGACGCGCTGCCGTATCACGCGGGGCTCGACACCCGTACGCGCGCCGAGAACCAGGCGCGCTTCCTACGGGAGGACGGGATGGTGATGGTCGCGACGATCGCGTTCGGCATGGGCATCGACAAGCCGGACGTACGGTTCGTGGCCCATCTCGATCTGCCGAAGTCCGTCGAGGGCTACTACCAGGAGACCGGACGCGCCGGACGTGACGGGCTGCCGTCCACGGCCTGGCTGGCGTACGGACTCCAGGACGTCGTACAGCAGCGCAAGATGATCGACACCTCCGAGGGTGACGACGCGCACCGGCGGCGGCTGAGCGCCCATGTCGACGCCATGCTCGCGCTGTGCGAGACCGTCGAATGCCGACGCGTCCAACTGCTCGCGTATTTCGGGCAGTCCAGCACGGCGTGCGGCAACTGCGATACGTGTCTGACGCCCGCGGAGTCCTGGGACGGCACGGTCCCCGCGCAGAAGCTGCTGTCGACCGTGGTCAGGCTGAAGCGCGAGCGCAACCAGAAGTTCGGCGCGGGGCAGATCACCGACATCCTGCTGGGCAGGAAGACGGCCAAGGTCATCCAGTTCGACCATGACGCGCTGAGCGTCTTCGGTATCGGTACGGAGCTGCGCGAGGCCGAGTGGCGGAGCGTGGCACGGCAGCTGCTGGCCCAGGGTCTGATCGCCGTCGAGGGCGACTACGGGACGCTCGTCCTCACCGACGAGAGCGGTGAGGTCCTGGGCGGCCGGCGCCCGGTCGTACTGCGCCGCGAGCCCGAGAAGGCCGCCAGGCCGGCACGTGCGGAGAGGTCGTCCAAGCAGCGTTCCGTACCGGTCGATCTGCCGGCGGAGGCCGTGCCGGTGTTCGAGACGCTGCGCGCCTGGCGGGCGGCGTCGGCGAAGGAGCAGGGCGTACCGGCGTATGTCATCTTCCATGACGCGACGCTGCGCGAGATCGCGACGCTGGCGCCGTCGACGCTGGCGGAGCTGGGCACGGTCACCGGGGTGGGTGAGAACAAGCTCGCGAAGTACGGGCAGCAGATCCTGGAGACGCTGGGTACGGCGGTCGACTCGGCGGTCGGTACGCCGGAATGAGCCCGACCCCGTCGTCTCACGCACCACGGCCACCGCTGCCGCATGTGCTCTGGATCGGCGGGCCGCCGGCGGCGGGCAAGACGACCGTGGCGCGGCTGATCGCCCGGCGGCACGGACTGCGCTGGTACAACGCCGACGCCCACACCTGGGAGCATCGCGACCGAGCCATCGCCGCCGGGCACCCGGCGGCGATCAGGTTCGAGGCGCTGCCCCGCGCGGAGCGCTGGTCCGTGCCCGAGGCGGAGCTGATCGCGATGTCCCTGCACCATGAGCGCGGGCGCATGATCGTCGACGATCTCCACGCTCTCCCGCCGGCCCCGCTGATCATCGCCGAGGGCACCCCGATCACCCCGGCGGTCGTCGCGACGGTCCCCGGGGGTCCGGCCTCGTCCGTGTGGCTCCAGCCGTCGGCCGGGGTCCAGCGGGCCCGGCTGCGGGAACGCGGACTCCCGGCCGGGCCGCTCACGCTCTACCGCTCGCTCGTCGGCGAGATCGAGGCCGAGGTGGAGCGGTACGGCGCCCGGAGGCTGGTGATCGACGGGGACAGCGAGGTCGAGGAGACCGTGGAGGCGGTCGAGAAGATCTTCGCGGAGGCCCTGGGCGCGGGCCCGGTGGCGGGGACGGCCGGGGAGCGCGCGCGACTGCTGCGGTACGCCAACCGGGCCGCGGTCGCCCAGTACGAGGCGTTCTTCGCGCGCCCGTGGTCCCCGGGGGACGCGCGGACGAGCGTCCATGCCTTCGCCTGCGAGTGCGGACGGGCGGACTGCCGGGACGACCTCGACCTCGCCATCGCCGACTTCCCGGCGCCGCCCGACGATGCCGCGTCCCCACCGGTCCTGGCCCCGGGGCACCGCCGCGCATCGTAGGGCGTGTCCGGCCGGACCACTCAGACTCCGCCGTCCAGCCGCAGACTCCACCGGCCCGGGAGGCCCGTCAGGGTGACGGTCGACAGCGGCTGGACATCCACGTACCAGTACGTCCGCGGCGGCGCCTTGAGCGCGTACACCAGCGCCGCCCGTACGACGGCCGGTTCGGCGACCGCCACGATCGCGGTGATGTCCTGGACGGGCCGGGTGTCCAGCCAGCCCCCTATCCGGGAGATGAAGGCCAGGAGCGTCTCGCCGCCGTGCGGGGCGGAGCGCGGGTCGGCGACCCAGGCGTCGACGGCGGCCGGTTCGCGGGCCATCACCTCGGCGAGGGTGAAGCCGCGCCAGCGGCCCATGTCGCAGTCGCGCAGGGCGGGTTGGGCGAGCGGCGCGTAGCCGAGGGCGTCGCCGGTGCCACGGCTGCGCGGCGTCGGTGAGCAGTAGCGGAGGTCGGCGGCGGAGAGCGGGACAAGGGCGTGGGCGACGCGCTGCATCTCGTACCAGCCGGCCCGGTCGGGGGGACGGTCGTCGTCGAAGCGCTCGTCGAGCAGGTCCGAGCTGCGCGCGGCGGCGACCAAGGTGACCCGAACACTCATGGCCGAGATCGTGGAGCCGAAAGCCGGACCGGTCAAGGGACGGCCGATGGCGGGGAGGAAACGATTCCGGTTGTCCGCCGGCATGTCCCGGGCGGCCGTCCGGGTGCGGGGTCAGCCGAGCGCTTCGTGCCAGGCCGTACGGAGCCGTCGTACCCCCTCGGTGATCTCCGCGGGCCCCGCCACCGCGGCGAAGCTCAGCCGCAGATGAGCGGCGGGCGGTTCGGCGCTGAAATACGGGCGGCCCGGGGCGACCGCGACGCCCGCGCGCAGGGCGGCCGGGACGATGGTCTGTTCGTCGGTACCGTCAGGGAGCCGGAGCCAGAGGTGGTAGCCGCCGGACGGAATGTGCGGGAGGGCGGGCTCGGGCAGTTCGGTGCGCAGCGCGGTGGTCAGGGTGTCCCTGCGGGTCTTCAGCGCGGTGGAGACGGAGCGCAGATGGCGGTTCCAGGCGGCGGAGCCGACCAGTTCCAGGGCGGCTTCCTGGAGCGGGCGCGGCACGAAGAAGGTGTCGACGACATGGATGGCGCGCAGCCGTTCGAGGACCGGGCCCCGGGCGGCCAGTACACCGACCCGCAGGCTCGGCGAGGTCGCCTTGGTGAGCGAGCAGACATGGACGACGACGCCGTCGGGGTCGTCGGCGGCGAGCGGTCCCGGCAGCGGGCCCGCGTCCTCGTGCACCAGCCGCCGTACGAAGTCGTCCTCCACGACGAACGCCCCGGCCTCCCGGGCGATCCGCAGCACTTCGGGTCTGCGGGCCGGGGAGAGCACGGCTCCGGTGGGGTTCTGGAAGAGCGGCTGGCAGACGAAGACCCGGGCGCCGCTGGCCCGGAAGGCGGCGGCGAGCAGTTCGGGCCGTACGCCGTCGGGGTCCACCGGGACCGGTACGGGGCGCAGCCCGGCGGCGCGGGCGATCGCGAGCATCCCCGGGTAGGTGGGCGATTCGACCAGGACCGGTGCACCGGGCGGGGCGAGCGCGCGCAGCGCGGTGGTCAGCGCGCTCTGGCCGCCTGCCGTGACCAGCACTTCGGCGGCCGTCCAGGTGTCCCCGATGCCTCGTGCGAACCAGTCGCGCAGCTCGGGCAGTCCATCGGTGGGCGGTCTGCCCCAGGCACCGGGCCGTCGGCCCGCCCGCGCCAGCGCCGCCGCCATCGCCCGCTCCGGCTGGAGCGAGGGGTGCAGATAGCCACCGTTGAACTCGATGACCCCGGCCGGTGGGGCGGCGAGCGTGACCAGCACTCCGGTGGCGTCGACCGAGCGCGGTACGAGTTCGGTGGCGGCGTCGGCGCTGAGGGCGACCTCCTGCCAGGAGGTGTCGCCCGGCGGCGTGGTGGCCGTCCTGCCGGGTGCCCGGAAGGCCCCGGCGCCGGGGCGGGTGACGACCAGCCCTTCGGCGGCGAGTCTGGCGAGGGCGCGGGAGACGGTCACCGGAGAGACGCGGTAACGCTCGACCAGCGTTCTGCTGGACGGCAGCTTTCCACCCGGTGAGTAGCGGTTCAGTTCCTGTCTCAGCGAGTTCGCCAGTTCCGCCACGCTGCTACGCTCATACATGACAGCACAGGATAGCGCTACTCCACCCAACTCGATAGCGGTCAGCGGCCACACCGACACTCAGGTCAACGGCCGCCGCACCGCGAGCACGAACAGTACGCGCGGCGGCACGCTCCTCGCCGCGCTGGGCGTCGTCGCCTTCTCGCTCACCTTCCCGTCCACGGTGTGGGGCCTGGAGAGTTTCGGCCCCTGGTCCCTCGTCGCCGTACGCAGCGCGCTCGCCGCGCTCATCGCGGGCGGTTTCCTGCTGGCCCTCCGCGTCCCGGTCCCCGAGCGCCGGCACTGGGGCGGGCTCGCGGTCGTCGGCGGCGGGGTCGTGGTGGGTTTCCCGCTGCTGACAACGCTCGCGCTGGAGACCTCCACCACCTCGCACGCCGCCGTGGTGGTCGGGCTGCTGCCGCTCACCACGGCCGCGTTCGCCGCCGTCCGTACGGGCAGGCGCCCCTCCAGGGCCTTCTGGCTGGCCGCGCTCTCCGGTGCGGCCGTGGTGATCGCGTTCGCGGTGTGGCAGAGCGGCGGGGCCCTCTCCGCCGGGGATCTGTATCTCTTCGGCGCCCTGCTGGTGTGCGCGGCGGGCTATACGGAGGGCGGCAGGCTGGCCGGGATGATGCCCGGCTGGCAGGTGGTGGGCTGGGCGCTGATCGGCTGTCTGCCGCTCGCGGTGGCGGGCGCGGCGGTGGCGCTGTCCTTCGAACCGGCCCGGCTGACAGCCCACGGCGTGATCGGACTCGCCTGGGTCGCCGCGGGCTCGACGTTCTTCGGCCTCTACGTCTGGTACCGGGGCATGGCGTCGATCGGGATCGCCAGGGCGAGCCAGCTCCAGCTCGCCCAGCCGGTTCTCACCCTGGTCTGGTCCGTACTGCTGCTCGGCGAGCACCTCACACCCGCCGCGCCGGTCGCGGCTGTCGCGGTGCTCGTCTGTATCGCGGTCACCCAGCGGACCGGCACCTGACCGCGGCATCGCCATCGACAGCGGCACCAACAGCAACAGCGACGGCGACCAGGGCGGGCCGGCCCGGGAGGCCGTCGCTCAGCTCATCCGCGCGCGCTTCCCGTAGTGGTCGGCCACCACCCTCGTCATCGCCCCGATCGGATCCGCGCCGACCTCCTTCGCGGAGAAGAAGCAGTGCCCCCGCGCCCCCGCGTACTCCTTGGCGAGGGTCAGATGACGGGACAGCTCCGCCGGATCCTGCCAGGCGGCGGGCTGGGCCGGATCGCCCGCCTTGTAGAGGGCCTCACCGATGTACAGATCGACGCCGGTCCCCCGTACGACGCCGTCCCACCAGCTCAGCAGCTTCGCGTAGTCGGCGGCGGGGAAACCGATGTTCCAGTACAGCTGCGGGACGATGTAGTCGATCCAGCCCTTCTTGACCCACGCGCGGGTGTCGGCGTGCAGATCGTCGTACGTCTGCACCCCGGCCCGGGTGTCGGAGCCGAGCGGATCCGTGGCCGCGTTGCGCCACACCCCGAACGGGCTGATCCCGAACCGCACCCGCTTCTTGATCTTCTTGATCCGCTCGGCGGTCTCCCGCACCAGCCGGTCGGTGTTGTCCCGCCGCCAGGCCGCCTTGTCAGGGAAGCCCGCGCCATAGCGCTCGAACTCCGCGTCGTCCTCGAAGACGTGTCCGGCGACCGGATACGGATAGAAGTAGTCGTCCCAGTGCACGGCGTCGATGTCGTAGCGCCCGACCGCGTCCAGCATCGCGTCCTGGACGAATCTCCTGACCTCGGGCAGGCCGGGGTTGTAGTAGAGCTTCCCGCCGTACGGCAGCACCCACTCCGGATGGACCCGGGCCGGATGGGTCGCGATGAGTCGCGAGGGGTCGGTGTGGTTGGCGACGCGGTACGGGTTGAACCAGGCGTGCAGCTCAAGTCCGCGCGCGTGTGCCTCCCGTACCGCCGTACCCAGCGGATCCCAGCCGGGGTCCTTGCCCTGGGTGCCGGTGAGGTACTGCGACCAGGGCTCGTACCGCGAGGGCCAGAGCGCGTCCGCCGTGGGCCGTACCTGAAAGACGACGGTGTTCAGCCCGCGGGCGACCGCCGTGTCCAGATGCCGGATCAGCTCGGCCTTCTGCCGGTCGGCGGTGAGCCCGGGCGCGGAGGGCCAGTCGCGGTTGACGACGGTCGCGATCCACATCCCGCGCAGCTCCCGGCGCGGAGCGTGCCGCCGCGGCACGGACGCGGCGACGGCCGCCACGTCCCCGGCGGCGACCAGCGAGGTCACCACCCCTGTCGCCGCCACCACGAACCCTCTTCTGCCGATCCGCCCCATGCGCCGTCCCCTTGTCAGGTCCGCGCGGCCGGGTCACCGAAACCCCACCCGCCGTACGGGCTCAGCATGCCCGCCCCGGCACCCCGTCCACACACCCTGGCGGAGTAACGTCCTGTCCCGAGGCGGGCGCCGGAATCACACGGGGGACCTGCCGGGACACGGACCAGCGAAAGGCACGATGTGACCGACACCCTCACCGATATCACCCGCGTCGGAGTGGTGGGCTGCGGCCAGATGGGCGCAGGCATCGCGGAGGTCGCCGCGCGCAGCGGCCTGGAGGTCAAGGTCGCCGAGACCACCGGCGAGGCCCTGGAGATCGGCCGTACCCGGCTGCACAACTCCCTCTCGAAGGCCGCCGAACGCGGCAAGATCACCGAGACGGAGCGGGACGAGGCACTCGGCAGGCTCAGCTTCACCACGGACCTCGGGGAGTTCGCCGACCGCGATCTCGTCATCGAGGCCGTCGTCGAGAACGAGCAGGTCAAGACCGAGATCTTCCAGGTGCTCGATCAGGTCGTGACACGTCCCGACGCGATCCTGGCCTCCAACACCTCCTCCATTCCGCTGGTCAAGCTGGCCGTCGCGACCTCACGTCCCGACCAGGTGATCGGGATCCACTTCTTCAACCCGGCGCCGGTGCAGAAGCTGGTGGAGCTGATCCCCGCGCTCACGACCTCCGACGAGACGGTCAAGCGGGCCGAGGCCATGGTCCAGGGGGTGCTGGGCAAGCACGCGATCCGCGCCCAGGACCGCTCGGGATTCGTGGTGAACGCGCTGCTGATTCCGTATCTGCTCGCCGCGATCCGGATGTTCGAGTCGGGCATCGCGAGCCGCGAGGACATCGACAACGGGATGGAGCTCGGCTGTGCGCATCCGATGGGCCCGCTCAAGCTCTCGGATCTGATCGGTCTGGACACCGTGGCGTCGGTCGCCGACTCGATGTACGCGGAGTTCAAGGAGCCGCTGTACGCGGCGTCCCCGCTGCTCCAGCGCATGGTGGACGCGGGCAGGCTGGGCCGTAAGACGGGCGCGGGCTTCTACTCCTACACGTAGGGGTTACGGAGAGTCGCGAAATTCGCACACCGTGTGCGAAGGGTGCTCGCATATGCCATCCACACACCCTGCTGCCCCGGGCGCAAGGGGAGTTGACTCGGTTCCGCTTGGTCCCGGCATCACCGGGGCCGGGCGGAGAACCGTTTGTACGACTTCCCGAACAGGAGCGGATTCGTGACCACCCCCTCTGACCATTCCGTGGTCGGCGAAGAGTGCGCCGAGTTACGGCGCAGCCTCGACGTCGGTCTCGCCAGGACCGACGGCAGGCTCGCGTTACTGGCCCAGCGCAACGACCAGACCGACAAGGATGTGACCGATCTGGCCGCGCGCGTCGCGGCCCTGGAGCACGCCAGGTGGCCGCTGCCCGCCGTGGCGGCGCTCTGCTCGCTCGGAGCGCTCGCGGTGGCGGTCTGGCAGTCCCTGGGCCGATAGCGGCCCCAGGCGCTAGCCGAGCCTCAAGTGATGGAGCATCAGCAGCCCGGCCGTCATATTGGCGGCCGGGATCTCGCCCCGGGCGATCATGTCGGGGACCAGCTTGAGCGGGATCCACTCCCGGCGCGAGGATTCGAAGTCGTCCTCGGGATGGCCGATGTAGGTGGCGTCCTCCGCCCAGTAGAGATGGTGCCTGGCGTCGGTCAGACCGTTGGACGGCTCGACCGTGAGCAGATGCCGGAGCGGTCCCGGGCGCCACCCGGTCTCCTCCTCCATCTCCCTGGCCGCCGCGGTCTCGATGTCCTCGCCGTCCTCGACGACCCCCGCGGCCAGCTCCCAGCCCCAGCTGTCGGTGATGAAGCGGTGCCGCCAGAGCATCAGCACCTCGTTGGCGGAGTTGACCGCGGTCGCCACGGCAACGGGGCGTAGCCGGATCAGGAAGTGGTCCAGATGCCGGCCGTCAGGGAGTTTGACGTCCGCGAGGTTGACCCGGAACCACCGGTTCTCGTACACGGTCTGTTCGCTAAGTTTCGTCCACTGCACGTTTCTGCCACCTTCCGACAAGTTGATGGCAATATCGCAGCAGCAGTCTCGGCGAACGGAAACGTGCGGGGGGCTCATAAAGGGGCTCACAGAGGAACGCGCAGCGCGCCTTCGATGAGTTCCGCCGTCTCCTCGGCGTCCGTGGATCCGCTGGCCACCAGCTGTTCCCGTACGGCGCGCAACCGGTCTCGCAGACGCTGGGACTCCATCCCCCGTGCGCGCTCGGCCATTTCGGCCGCTGTTCTGGCGGCGCGGTCGGCCTCGCCCTGCCGCAACTCGATATGGCTGAGCATCGCGAGCCGGTGCACCCGGCCTCGATCGTGCGCCGGGGTGTCCACGGCCGCCGCCGCGTGCGCCCGTGCGGCGGCCAGATCACCGAGGCTGAGCAGCGCCTCCGCCACCTGTACGTTCACCAGGCCCGGCTGTACGTAGCCCGTCTCGTCCGGTTCATGGCCCGGCCGGATGCGTTCCGCCTCCGTCTCCGCACGCCGGATACAGCCGAGCGCCCCGGTGCCGTCGCCGAGATGCGCATACGACTTGGCCTGCATCGCGTACAGATCCGCGGCGAGCGCCGGGGTGATCTGGCGCCCGGCCGTCCGCAGCGCCGCCTCGGCGAAGGCGACGGCCTGGCGGTACTCCCCCATGTGCAGCGACTGATTGACCAGCAGCGCGATCACATAGGCGCCGAGGCCCCGGTCCCCGCTCGCCTTGGCCAGCCGCAGCGCCTGGTGGAAGTAGCGCTGGGCGAGCCCATGGGCGTCCGAGTCATAGGCGCAGATACCGGCCACCGCGACCAGACCGCCGGTGGCGCGGTGCAGTTGGCGGCCGAGCGCGTCGCTGTACCCGCCGCGCAGCAGCGGGGCGGTCTCCGCGTTGAGGAAGCGGACGATCCTGGCGCGGGTGGCGACTCCGCCCGCCCGCCGGTACATCAACTCGTAGTGCGCCCTGGCCGACCGCAGCAGTTTGATGTCGGCGGGGCCGACCTTGTTACGGCCGGTGCGGGAGACATCGGCGTCCTCGGGAGGGTTCTCCCACTCCCAGACGGGCATCACGGCGGGCGTGCCGGTGACGGTGGGGGCGCCCACTATGTGCGGACGTTGCTGTTCGTCGGAGCGCCACAGCGCGGTGGCCCGCTCCACGAAACCGGAGAGCGGCGTGCCGTGCGGTACGAGCACCTCCCCTGTCACCCCGAGCCCGATGTCGTCCAGCGTGAGCGAACGGTGCAGCCGCTCGCTCAGCACCGCGCAGATCAGGTCGGGCACTTGGCCGCGCGGCCGCTGTCCCTTCAGCCACCGTGAGACGGCGGTGTGTTCGTAGCGCAGGGCGAGGCCTCTGGCCCGGCCCGCCTGGTTGACCCTGGCGGCAAGACCGGCATGGGAGATACCCGCCTCGTCGAGCAGGGAATCGAGCAGAGAATTGGGGTGCATGAGTGCCCCTCCGGTGGCTCGGCCGAACCAGCGTAGTGGAACGGGAAACGCACGGGGTGTGAACGTAATGCCCGAATCCGCGCCCCGTGCACCCTGCCGCGTGGAACTCGGGACCGGTTGACTGAATCGCCTCGCAAAAGAGGCGCCGGGCCACCGGCTCCCCCTCGTCGGTACGGTGGCCCGCAACCGCGCCGTCCGCCCTGCCGACCTGCCCGACACTCCGCGGCGGAGCGGACGGCGTGTGTACGGGACCGGGGCGGCCGGGAGCAGCCGTCGGAGCGGTCCGCGGCCGTCGGAACGGTCAGCGGGCCTTCCGACAGGGGTCGTTCGGCACAGAGGTCGCTCGGCACAGGGGTCGCTCGGCACAGGGGTCGCTCGGCGGGGGTGGTCGCCCGGTCATCCCGGGCCGGGCACGCGAGTGGTGGGTTCCCGCGCGGGAACCCACGTACGGCACAGGCCCGGTCCGCCTGGCTGCGCCGGCACGCGCGAGGAATCGCCCGCCGGTGGGCGGTCGTTGCGCAGCACGAGCAGCGCCATGTCGTCGGCGATCCGTCCGCCGGTGTGCCGCAGCAACGCCGCGTGGACCTGACGCACCACGGCGGCGGGTGCCGGCGGCGGGTCCGCCGCGGCCTCCGCGAGCGCCTCCTCCAGAGCGAAGAACCGCCCCGCCGAGTCCCGGGCGTCCTCGGCCCCGTCGGTGTGCAGGAACAGCGCCTCGCCCGGCAGCAGCGGACCGCACTGGTACGGGAGCAGATCGGCGGGCAGCGGAAATGCCCCCAGCGGCGGCAGCGGTTCGCCGGAGGCCAGCCGCGCGGCGCCCCGGCCGAGCCGGTAGGGCCACGGGTGGCCGCAGTTGAGGGCCCGTACCTCCGCGTCGGCCCCGATCTCCAGCAGCAGTACGGTGACGAACTCCTCCGCCGACAGGGAGTCCGGCTCCTGGCCCGCGGCGGCGGGCGGCTCCTGGCGCGCCAGCTCCCTCAGATGGCGCTGGTGGGCCCGGTCGAGCCGGCGCAGGACACCGTCGAGCCCGGCCTCGTCGTGGGCCGCTTCCCGAAAGCTGCCGAGCACCGCGGCCACCGCCCCGATGGCGGGCAGCCCATGGCCGCGCACATCCCCGATGACGACCCGCACCCCGTAGGCCGTGGCCACCGCCTCGTACAGATCGCCGCCGACATCGGCGCCGCGCGAGGCGGAGAGCTGGCGTGCGGAGAGCGCGAGACCGTCCAGCCGGGGCGGCAGAGTCCGGATCAGCACCTCCTGGGCGGCCCGCGCCACGGCCTTGACCTCCCGCAGCTCCCGCGCCGCCCGCCGCCGTACGCGGATCAGCAGATACGCCACCACCAGCAGGAAGACCACGCAGGTCACGACGCGCGAGAGCAGGTCGTCGCGGTCCGCCGCCGGGCGGGTCAGCTCCCAGGTGATCACCGCTGTGAGCAGACCGCCCGGGATCGCGCATTCGACAAGGCCCCAGGAGGCCGGCGCTTCCGCCTGCGCGTCCTCTGTTGCCTTGGTCCGGTTCATCCGTCGGCCTCCCTCGGCCGCCCGGCCGCTAAGCCGTGGGGCGTACGTCGACCGTCTCGGCCGGTCCGATTGTGTCGATCACGGAAGCCCCATGACGTGACACGCCCGGACTTCTCACCCGAATGAGTGAGGGGCGCATCCGATGATCCGGATGCGCCCCTCAAGGGCCGAGAGCCAGTACAACGACGGCGCACGGCAGGGTGGTCACGCGCCGCGCAGGACCGCCCCGGTCCGTTCGGCGGCAAGCGAGACGGCCGCGTCACGGGCCGCCGTCGCCTCGTCGACCGTCAGTGTGCGGTCCGCCGCACGGAAACGCAGCGCGTAGGCAAGGGACTTGTGCCCCTCGCCGATCTGCTCGCCGGCGAACACGTCGAACAGCCGCAGGGACTCAAGGAGTTCCCCGGCGCCCTCGCGCAGCGCCCGCTCCACCTCGGCGGCCGGGACCTCGCTCGGTACGACAAGCGCGACATCCTGCGTGGCCACCGGATAGGTGGAAATCCGCGGCGCCTTGCTGACACCGGTGCCCGCGCGCTCCAGCAGATCGAGATCGATCTCCATGGCGCAGGTGCGCTCCGGCAGTCCGAGCGCCTTCACGACGCGCGGATGCAGCTCTCCGGCGTGGCCGAGCAGTGTCTCCTCGCCGTCCACGACGGCGAACAGCGCCGCGCAGCGGCCGGGGTGCCACGGCTCGTACTGACCGGACCGTACGGTCAGTTCGGCACCGGCCTCCCGGGCGACGGTACGGGCCGCCTCGACGGCGTCCGCCCAGTCGGCCGGGCGTCCCTTGCCCCACCAGCCGGCCTGCTCGCGCGCCCCGGCCAGCACGACGGCGGCGTGCCGCGGCTGGCGCGGCAGCGCGGCGTCGAGCGCCGCCACCTCCTCGTCGGTCGGCCGCCGGTCGACGGGCAGCCGGGCGGGCACGCTCTCGTGGCCGGTGGGGTGGAAGACGAGTCCGGTCTCGAAGAGCGCCAGATCGTGCGACCCGCGGCCGTCGTTGCGCCGCAGCGCCGTGAGCAGGCCGGGCAGCAGCGTGGTGCGCAGCGCGGGCTCCTCGTCGGAGAGCGGGTTGACGAGCGTGACCGTACGGCGCCGGTCGTCGTCGGCGGGCAGTCCGAGTGCGTCGAGCGCCGCGTCGCCAAGGAACGGGTAGTTCAGCGCCTCGACATAACCGGCGCCGGCCAGGGCGCGGCCGACGCGGCGGTGCAGCCGCTGGCGCTCGGTGAGCCCGCGGCCCGACGGCGGGGTGGGCAGCGTCGAGGGGAGGTTCTCGTATCCCTCAAGACGGATGACCTCCTCGGCGAGATCGTTGGGCGCGCCGAGGTCGGGCCGCCAGGACGGCACGGTGACGACCAGCTCGTCCTGGCCGTAGACGTCGCAGCCGATCTGCTGGAGCCGCCGTACGACGATCTCCCGGCCGTACGTGACACCGGCGACCCGGTCGGGGTGGTCGGCGGGCATGACGATGGTGTGCGGCGCGGAGGGCGCGACGACCTCGGTGACCCCGGCCCCGGCGGAGCCGCCTGCGAGCAGCACCAGCAGGTCGACGGTCCGCTGCGCGGCGGCGGCCGCGGCCTGCGGGTCGACCCCGCGCTCGAAGCGCTTGGACGCCTCGGAGGCCAGCTTGTGGCGGCGCGCGGTACGGGCGATGGAGATCGCGTCGAAGTGCGCGGCCTCGATCACCACCTCGGTGGTGCCCTGGGCCTCGCCGGTCTCCGGGTGGATCGTGGTGTCGGCGATCTCGGTGTTCGCGCCGCCCATCACGCCCGCGAGGCCGATGGGCCCGCGGTCGTCGGTGATGACCAGGTCCTGGGCGTCCAGTACCCGCTGGACACCGTCGAGCGTGGTGATCTTCTCGCCCGCGTGGGCACGGCGGACGCCGATCGCGCCCTCCAGCCGGGTGCTGTCGTACGCGTGCAGCGGCTGGCCGAGCTCCAGCATCACGTAGTTGGTGATGTCGACCGCGAGCGAGATCGGCCGCATCCCGGCCTTCTGGAGCCGGCGGCGCAGCCAGATGGGGCTGTGCGCCTCCGGGTCGAGACCGGTGACCGTACGGGCGGTGAAGCGGTCGCAGCCCCTAGGGTCGGCGATCTTCACCGGGTGGCCGTACGAGTTCGGCGCGGGCACATCGAGCAGCGCGGGGTCGCGCAGGGTCAGTCCGTACGCGATGGCGGTCTCGCGGGCGACTCCGCGCAGCGAGAGGCAGTAGCCGCGGTCGGGCGTGACGGCGATGTCCAGGACCTCGTCCACCAGCTCCAGGAGCGCGATGGCGTCGGTGCCGGCCTCGTGCTCGGGCGGAAGCACGATGATGCCGCCCGAGCCGTCATCGCCCATGCCCAGCTCGTCGCCTGAGCAGATCATGCCGAGGGAGGTCTTGCCGTATGTCTTGCGCGCGGCGATCGCGAAGTCGCCCGGCAGGACCGCGCCGGGCAGGACCACGACCACCTTGTCGCCGACGGAGAAGTTCCGCGCGCCGCAGACGATCTCCTGCGGCTCGCCGGTGCCGTTGGCCGTGCCGACATCCACGGTGCAGAAGCGGATGGGCTTCTTGAAGCCCTCCAGTTCCTCGATCGTGAGCACCTTGCCGACGACGAGGGGGCCTTTGAGGCCGGCGCCGAGCTGCTCGACGGTCTCGACCTCCAGACCGGCGGCGACGAGCTTGGCCTGGACGTCACGGCCGGTCTCCGTCGCCGGCAGGTCGACGTACTCCCGCAGCCAGGAAAGCGGGACGCGCATCAGATCTCCATCCCGAACGGCCGGGTGAACCGGACGTCACCCTCGACCAGGTCTCGCATGTCTTCGACGTTGTGGCGGAACATCAGCATCCGTTCGATCCCGAACCCGAAGGCGAATCCGCTGTACTTCTGGGGGTCGACGCCACAGGCGACGAGCACCTTGGGGTTGACCATGCCGCAGCCGCCCAGCTCGATCCAGCCCTCGCTGCCGCAGGTGCGGCAGGGCCGGTCGGGGTTGCCGACCGAGGCGCCCCGGCACACGTAACAGACCATGTCCATCTCGGCGGACGGCTCGGTGAAGGGGAAGAAGTTCGGACGGAGCCGGGTCTTCATGTCCGCGCCGAAGAGCGCCTGGACCATGTGGTCCAGGGTGCCCTTGAGGTCGGCCATGGTCAGGCCCTCGTCGACGGCGAGCAGCTCGATCTGGTGGAAGACCGGGGTGTGCGTGGCGTCCAGCTCGTCGGTGCGGTAGACCCGCCCCGGGCAGACGATGTACACGGGCGGCTCACGGTCGAGCAGGGCGCGCGCCTGGACCGGCGAGGTGTGGGTACGGAGCACCACACCCGACTCGTCGCCCTCCGTGCCCTTGGGGCCCTGGACGAAGAAGGTGTCCTGCATCTGGCGCGCCGGGTGGTCGGGCACGAAGTTGAGGGCGTCGAAGTTGAACCACTCCGCCTCGGCCTCGGGGCCCTCGGCGACCTCGTAGCCCATGGCCACGAAGACATCCGCGACCCGCTCCATGAAGCCGGTCAGCGGATGGCGGGCGCCGGGCGGGGTGCGGTCGTACGGCAGCGTGACATCCACCGCCTCCTCGACCAGCACCCGGGCGTCCCGCTCCGCCTCCAGCTCGCTCTGGCGGGCGGCCAGGGCCTTGCTGACGGCGCCGCGGGCCTGGCCCACGCGCTTGCCCGCCTCGGCCTTGGCCTGCGGGGGCAGGGCGCCGATCTCGCGGTTGGCGAGGGCGAGCGGCGAGGTGCCTCCGGTGTGCGCGGTCTTCGCGTGGGCGAGCGCGTCGAGATCACCGGCGGCGGCGAAGGCGGCGAGCGCCTCGTCCCGCATCCGCTCGATCTCTTCCGGTTTCAGTGCCTCGACCTCGACTGGGTCGTACGACTTGTTGGGTGCCGACATCTCTTCCGTACTTCCGTTTGGCTGGCGAAACGACCCTGCTCGATCACTGGGGAGCGCGAAGGCGCGAAGGTGCCAAAAGTCGAGTCTAAAGGTCGTACGAAGGTGAAGAAGCCCGTGGGCCGCTCAGGACAGGTAGGCCGGAGCGCCGACGGGCAGGATAAATCGGAACTCGGCACCGCCGCCGGGTCCGCGGCCGACGGTGATCGTCCCGCCGTGCGCCTCGACGATGCCCTTGACGATATACAGGCCCAGGCCGGTCCCGCCGCGCTTGCTCCCCCGCCAGAAGCGGGTGAAGACACGGCCCATCGACTCCTCGGGGATGCCGGGACCCTCGTCGCACACGGTGACGGCCGTTCCCTTCTCTGTCTCCGTCTCGGTTTCCGGCCGCTCCGCGTGGCTGAGCGTCGCGGCGGCCACCTCAATGGTGACCGTTCCCTCCCCGTGACGCACCGCGTTTTCCAGCAGATTCCCGAGCACCTGATCGATTTTGTCGGGATCCGCCCACAGATCGGGCAGCGGTTGCTGTATCCGTACGAGGAACCGGTCGGGCGACTGGCCCGCGGCCGTGTGCGACTGGACATGGCGTCCGACGGCCGCGCCGATGTCCACCGGCTGTCTGCGCACCTCCAGCCGGCCCGAATCGATCCTGGAGATGTCCAGCAGCTCCGCGATCAGCCGGGTGACCCGGTTGGCGTCGGCGTCGACGGTCTCCAGCATCAGCCGCTTCTGGTCGTCGGTGAACCGCTCCCACTTGGCGAGCAGCGTCGCCGTGAACCCCTTGACGGAGGTGAGCGGGGAGCGCAGTTCATGGGCGACGGTCGCGATCAGCTCCGCGTGGCTCAGTTCGGTACGGCGCCGCGCCTCCGTGCCCCGGAGCGAGATGACCAGCCGGCGTACGGGTCCTGTCGGGTACGCGCGGACATAGCGGGCGGAGACCAGGACCTCCCGGCCGCCCGGCAGCAGCAGATTGCGCTCGGGCTGGCCGACCCGGGTGGCGAGGCCGCCGTACGGGTCGGTCAGCGCCCACCAGCGGCGGCCCTTCAGATCCTCCAGCGGCAGCGCCCGGTCCAGCGGGTGGCCGAGGGCGTCCACGCACGGGACGGCGGTGATCCGGGCCGCGGCGGCGTTGAAGCAGATCACCCGGCCGGTCTCGTCGGCGACGACCAGCCCGTCGGGCAGCTCGTCGGCGTGGATCCCCCAGTCGCCCGTACCGATCCGCTCATCCATACCGGTCCGCTCGTCCGCGCCGGGCGGCTCGACCGCACCGGTCCCGTACGGGGACGATAAGGCTCCCTGGACCGCGGCGGGTCCGCTCGCCCCGACACTCATCCCCGCATCCCACCTCTTCCGCGTAGCTCAGTGGGCCCCAGAAAGCGCAACAGTACTAGCTGAACGTGACGGAGCGGGACCCCCTCAGCACGTACCGCGCACGCGCTGGGCGCGCGCCGAGGCGTAGAGACATACGGCCGCCGCCGTCGCGAGGTTCAGACTCTCCGCCTTTCCGTGGATCGGCACCCGTACGACCGCGTCCGCGAGGGCGCGGGTCTCGGCGGGCAGCCCCCAGGCCTCGTTGCCGAAGATCCAGGCGGTGGGCCCGCCCATGGTGCCCGCGTCCAGCTCGTCGTCCAGGTCGTGCGCGCCCGCGCCGTCGGCGGCGAGGATCCGTACGCCCACGTCCCGGAGCCCCTGGACGGCCTGCTCGACGGGGACGCCGACTGCGACCGGCAGATGGAAGAGCGAGCCGACGGACGCCCGGACCGATTTGGGGTTGTAGAGATCGACGGAGGCGTCGGTGAGGACGACGGCGTCGGCGCCCGCCGCGTCGGCGCAGCGCAGCACCGTACCGGCGTTCCCGGGGTCGCGGACATGTGCCAGTACGGCGACGAGCCGGGGCCTGGCGCGCAGGATCTCCTCGAAGGGCGAGTCGAGGAACCGGCACACCCCGAGCAGCCCCTGCGGGGTGACGGTCTGGGACACCTCGGCGAGCACGGCGTCGGGGGCGAAGTGCACCCGGGCCCCGGTGGCGCGGGCGGCGTCGACGATGTCGGCGTATCGCTCGGCGGCCTCGACGGTGGTGAACAGCTCGATCAGCGTGGGCTCCCCGCCGTCACCGCGATGGGCCACGGCTTCCCGTACGGCCTGCGGCCCCTCGGCGATGAACCGGCGTTCCTTGCCGCGGAAGGCGCGCTTGGCGAGTCTCCTGGCGGCCGTGACGCGCGGGGAACGCGGGGAGATCGGCTCGGGGGTGCCCATGGACGGCGGCTCTCTCTTTCACTTCTCGTACGAGGACGTGCGGAACGCGCCGGACCCGCAGGCGCGATGCCTGCGGGTCCGGCGGGAAGT
This sequence comes from Streptomyces sp. NPDC051662, assembly GCF_040681655.1. Lineage (NCBI taxonomy): Bacteria > Bacillati > Actinomycetota > Actinomycetes > Kitasatosporales > Streptomycetaceae > Streptomyces > Streptomyces sp. NPDC051662. Next base: position 199,632 of record NZ_JBFAZD010000005.1, on the reverse strand, counting down.
ACGGCGGCCTGACGGGATCAGGCGGCGGCCTTCGGGGCGTTGACGTCGCTCGGGAGGGCCTTCTGCGCGACCTCGACGAGCGCGGCGAACGCGCTGGAGTCATTGACGGCCAGCTCGGCGAGGATCTTGCGGTCCACCTCGACGTTGGCGGCCTTCAGACCCTGGATGAAGCGGTTGTAGGTGATGCCGTTGGCGCGGGCGGCGGCGTTGATCCGCTGGATCCACAGCTGACGGAAGTCGCCCTTGCGCTTCTTGCGGTCGTTGTAGTTGTAAACGAGGGAGTGGGTGACCTGCTCCTTCGCCTTCCGGTACAGACGCGAGCGCTGGCCGCGGTAACCGCTGGCCGCCTCGAGGATTGCCCGGCGCTTCTTGTGGGCGTTGACTGCCCGCTTGACGCGTGCCACTTGTTAACTCCTTGTAGCTGGATCACGGGTGGTGACGTGATCCAAGAACGGCATGGTCCCTGTAGCTGTCCTGGTCCCGCGCCACGGCGGCGGGACGCGCGGACTACAGGCCGAGAAGCTTCTTCGCCTTGGCGGCGTCGCCCGGCGCGAGCTCGACGGTGCCGGCGAGGCGGCGCGTCAGCGTCGAGGGCTTGTGCTCCAGGTAGTGGCGACGGCCGGCGCGCTGCCGGAGCACCTTGCCCGAGCCGGTCACGCGGAAGCGCTTCTTTGCACCGCTGTGCGTCTTGTTCTTCGGCATGGCGCCGCTCTCTCCTCGTCAGTGGCGCTCCCAGCCGGCCGGTCGGCCGGCGCTCGGGAGCGTCATATCTCTGTGTGTGGTTCGGGTCCGGACCGGATCCGAGGCGCCGCTTGCCGGCGCCCCTCGGATCACGCTTCGGAAGATGCCTCGGCCGGAGCCTCGGCCGCGGTGTCCGCGGATTCCTCGGTCGCGTACCCCTGGCGCTCCGCCTTGCGGGCGGCCTGCGCCTCACGGGCCTCGGCCATGGCCTCGGTCTTCTTCTTGTGCGGGCCAAGAACCATGATCATGTTCCGGCCGTCCTGCTTCGGGTTCGACTCGATGAAGCCGAGTTCCTCGACATCCGAGGCGAGACGCTGGAGCAGTCGGAAGCCCAGCTCGGGGCGGGACTGCTCACGACCACGGAACATGATCGTGATCTTGACCTTGTCACCCTGCTTGAGGAACCGGACGACATGACCCTTCTTGGTGTCATAGTCGTGCGGGTCGATCTTCGGCCGGAGCTTCATCTCCTTGATGACCGTGTGCGCCTGGTTCTTGCGCGCCTCACGGGCCTTCATGGCCGACTCGTACTTGAACTTCCCGTAGTCCATGAGCTTGCACACGGGCGGACGGGCGTTCGCCGCGACCTCGACCAGGTCCAGGTCGTACTCCTGCGCAAGCTCTAGGGCCTTGGCGAGCGGGACAATGCCCACCTGCTCGCCACTGGGACCGACAAGTCGCACTTCGGGAACGCGAATCCGGTCGTTGATGCGGGGCTCGGCGCTGATGGATCCTCCTCGGTAGCACCACACGACTGCCTGGCAGACAGCCGCGTAACGTCTGTGTATACAGACCAACCGCAGCGGAACATCAAAAATGCCCCGGACGGCACACAGGCAGGAGCTCCTCGAATACCGGAGCACCGCCGCGCGTATGCCACGGGGCGCATCGGGCGGTTCCATCGTCCGTACGGAACGATGGGCACCACCTGACCGGTGACCCGCCGCCCCTGAGGAGCGGCCAGGTGGGAGATCGGAGCCTCCACTTGTGGGCCGGGCACGCACGTGTCCGACCGGTCGTTACACAAGGTTAGCAGCTCCCCCGGGGTGGTGCGAACCCCGCGTACCGCACCGTTCCCGACCGCTCCCGCGGCCGGGGCCACTCGGGGGTACGCCTATCGTGTGGGGCATGAGCGACGCGACCTCCCCCCAGGAAACCCCCGGCTATGACGCCATGGCCCGCGATATCGCGGAAGTCCCCGCCGTCGAGGTGATCGTCACGGTCGCCGTGAATCTGATGAGCGCTGCCGCCGTCAAGCTCGGTCTGACCGAGGAGGGCGACGAGCACAAGGACCTGGACGAGGCGCGCAAGCTGGTCCACGCGCTGGCCGGGCTGATGGACGCGAGCGCGACGGAGATCAGCTCCTTCCACGCGGCTCCGCTGCGTGACGGGCTGAAGTCGCTCCAGCTGGCGTTCCGCGAGGCATCGCTCGTACCGGACGAGCCGGGGCACGGTCCGGGCGAGAAGTACACGGGGCCGGTCTACGGCTGATGATCCGGCTTCAGCGTCTCCACGGCTGATCCGGGTCTGTCGCTTCAGGCGCGTACGAGCTGATCCGGGTCTGTCGCTTCAGGCGCGTACGAAGAGGGGCTCGCCCGGTGGTGTGGCCTCGGCCGGCAGCAGCGCCAGGTCGAGTCCGCGTACCAGGCGGGCCCTCAGTACGTCATCGGCCGCGAGGGCCTCGGCGATCCTGCGGGCGGCCTCCGCCGGACGGGCGGCCGGGTCCAGCACGAGCGCGAGGGTGCCGTCCGCGCTGCCGGGGCCGAGGTGCGCGCGGAGCACCGCCGGCTCCGCGGCGACGGCGGACCGTACCGCCGCGCCGACGGCGGGGTCGTCGAGCGGATCGGTGCTGGTGCGGCCCTCGGCGAGAGCGAGCAGGGCGGGGCCGGTGAGCTGGTACGGGACGGGGCCCGCGAGATCGATCACGACCGTGTCCGCCCGCTCGTGCGCGGCGGCCCGGAGCGCCTGGTGCAGCGGTACGGCGACGGGCCGGGCCGCCGGGTCCCAGCGGGCCAGCGCGGCGACGGAGGTGAAGGCGGGCAGCGCGCGGCGGTCGCCCGCCTGGAGGGTCGGTACGGCCATGTCGCTGGTCTTCTCGCGGCGCAGGCCGGTCTCCTCGTCCTCCTCCGTCTCACCGAGCACGGCGACCACGGGGACCAGCAGCCGGGCGTCCTTGAGCGCCGCCAGGACGCGTGGTTCCGCCGACCGGTCCTCGGCCCAGGCCGAGAGGGCCGCCGTCAGCTCGGGAGCGGCGGTGCCGTCGTCGTCGGAGAAACCGGGGTCGGGGATGTTCTTGAGGGCCACGGGACGAGCGTAGAGGGCGTGGCGGGACGTACGGTCATCGGGTGGATCTCTCGGTCGCGGTGTACGACCTGGCCGGCGGGGGCGAGTGGGCGTCCGGCGAGGACCGGACGTATGTCACCGCCAGCGTGGTCAAGGTCGCGGTCCTGGCGGCGCTGCTGCTGCGGGCGCGGGACTCGGGGAGGTGGCTGACGGCCGGCGAGGAACGTCTCGCGGCGGCCATGATCGAGCGCAGCGACAACGAGGCGGCGACCGCGCTGCGGGCCGCGGCCGGGGGCGTGGCGGGACTGGACGCGGCGCATGCCCGGCTCGGGATGACCCGGACGTCGGCGGCGCCCGCCTGGGGGCTCACCCGCACCACCGCGCACGATCAACTGACGCTGCTGAAGGCGGTGTTCGCCGACGCGGATGCGATGGCGCGCCCTGCGACGGTCCCGGCGGCGTCCGCCGGTCTTGACGAGAGGTCGCGTCGCTGTCTGGCGGGGCTGATGGGGCGGGTGGTGCCCGGTCAGGACTGGGGGATCTCCGCGGCGGCGACGGACCGCGATCGCCGCGACTGGGCGCTGAAGAACGGCTGGCTGCCGCGAGGCGACAGCGGTCTGTGGGTCATCCACTCGGTGGGGCGGGTACGGAACTGTCTGGTCGCCGTGTTGTCCGACGGCCATCCGACAAAGGACGCGGGGATCGCGCGGGTCGAGGAGGCGGCCGTCAGCGCCGTACGCCGGTTCGTCTGAGGCCGCCGCGCCACAGCAGGACCGCGCAGGCCAGCAGCAGGGCCCCGGCCCCGCCCACCGCGGGGGCGAGCCAGGCGGCGGGTTCCGAGTCCGCGCGCGGGGCGTCGGGGCCGGGGCCGAAGTACTGCTTGTCGTACCCGTCGGCGCGCGCGGCCTCGCGCTTCAGATCCGTACGGGACAGCTTCGCCCCGGCCTTGATCGCGGCGGCGGGATCGACGAGGCCATGGCCGCGGGCGTCGTCATGGCCGTCCTTCGGCGCGTCGCGCGCGGTGTCCGAGAGGAGCTTCTTGATCTGCGCCGGGGTGAGATCGGGGTGGGCGGAGCGTACGAGCGCGACGGCGCCGGAGACGAACGCGGCGGCGGCGCTGGTGCCCCAGCCCTCGTAGTAGCGGCGGTCCGGGTCGGCGATGACCACATTGACGCCCGGCGCGCTGATGGTGGCGTACCAGCGGCGGGTGGAGAACGCGGCACGTGTCCCGTACTCGTCGACGGCGGTCACCGCGATCACCCCTGGATAGGCCGCGGGGTACGAGACATGGTCACCCTTCTCGCCGCCGTTGCCGGCCGAGGCGACGACGACGGAGCCCTTGGCCAGGGCGTACTGGACGGCCGCGTCCTCACCCGGCTCCGGATGGGCGGACTCGCTGTCGTCGCCGAGGGAGAGGTTGATGACGTCGGCGCCCTGGTCGGCGGCCCAGCGGATGCCTTCCGCGAGGGCGCCGCCCTTGGAGGAACGGGCCTTGGCGCGGGCGGGGTCGGTGCCTTCGAGGATGACGCGGACCGGGAGGATCTTCGCCTCGGGCGCGATTCCGAGGACCCCGTCCCCGCGGTTGGGGCCATGGCCGTGTCCGGCGATGATGCCGGCCATGGCGGTGCCGTGACGGGCCCAGGCGCGATCGCCGTCGCGAGCCCCGAAGCCGATCAGATCCCGGCCGGGCAGCACCTGGCCCTCCAGGTCGGGATGGGCGCCGTCGACGCCGGTGTCCAGGACGGCGACGGTGACGCCCCTGCCCTGCGCGGTGCGCCACGCCTCCTCGGTGTTCAGGGCGTCGAGGGCCCACTGCTGCGCCCGGATCGCGTCGGCGTGCGCCGGAGGGGCGGGGACGAGCAGCAGGACGGACGCGGCGGCGAGGGCGGCGGCGAAGCGGTGACGGCGCGCAGGCAGGCCGGCGGGCGCGGAGGGCATCGGTGCGCCGGAGAACCCGCCGGGCACCGGGGGGCCGGGGAGCCTCGGCGGGCCGGGAGGCAGGGAGTGTGCGGAGGGCATCGGTGCGCCGGGAGGGTTCGGGGTCATTGAGGGGTCGCCGTTCGGGCGCTGACGGTCTTGCGCAGGCCTCGTTCTATCCGGTCCGCGATGCCCTTGGCCTCGTGGCCGAGACCGGACTGCGCGGGCGCGGTGGTGGCGCCCTTGGCCGTGGCCTTGTCGACGGGCTGGGGAGCGGTGACCTTCCGTCCGTCGGCGAAGCCGGAGACGGCGAATACGACGACGGGTGCCTCGGTGAGTACATTCACCGTCCAGCTCGCGCGCTGGGCGTCACCGAACGCACCTGCCACAGTGCCCTTGACAGGGAAGGTACGGGGCATCAGATCGGCGCGTTCACCGAGGTTCTCGTCACGGAACCTGGTGCGCAGAGTGTCCATCGCGAGGGCGTCGGCCTGGGTGAAGACCAGCCCGACGGTGGTGACGCTGGTGGACGTGGCGTCGACGTAGGTGGCACGCAGCACGCGTACGCAGCCGACCGGGCGCAGCGTTCCGAGCAGCAGCGGGTCGAGGGTGCCGGCGCAGCCGCTGTCGGGTGCGACGCCGATCCTCGTCCACTCACGGTCCGCTCCGCCTGGCCCGGCGCCGTCCCCCGCGAGGGTGCGGGGGAAGAGGGTGTCGACGGGCACGTTGTGCCAGAGGCCGCGCGCGGTGGCGAAGGTGTCACGGGCGGCGGGTTCCGCGGCCGAGTCTCCGGTCAGCCAGCTCCCGGTGGCGGCGCCGCCGATCAGCCCGAGCCCGAGCACGACGCAGGCCAGGGCGGCGGCAACGCGGAAGGGCTGGTGCCGCGAGGGCACGGGACGCAGCCTGGTGGTGGTCTCCTGGGGCGTCTCGGGACGCTGCCCCGGCCAGGGGTACGGCGGCGGCGGCGCGGACAGGAACCCGGGCGGGCTCAGGGGCGGCCTGGGGGGCAGGGGCGGCGGGGGCGGCACGCGCGGCAGCGCTCCGGCGGGGGCCGGTGGCACCGGCCGGAGGCGGGTGGTGATCTCGACGGGCGCCGGGGCTGTACCGGCGGGCGGAACCGGCGCTCTCCTCGGCGTCGGGCCTGCCGTCGGGGCCTGGGGTGTCGTCGGCGCCGGAGCTCTCGTCGGTGTTGGCGGGACCGCCGTGCGCGGGGCCGGGGATGTCGTCGGCGCCGGAGCTCTCGTCGGCGTCGGCGAGACTGCCGTGCGCGGAGCCGGATTCGCCGCCGGGGGAAGGGACTTGGCAGTGGGTGCGGCCGGGGGCCCGGACGGCGGTGGTGGTATCCGCACCGGCTCGGGCGGAGGCAGCAGGGCGTCCGAGATGCGTGATCTCGGCGGGCGCGGAGTGTCGGCCGACGTGTCCTCCGCGGCCTTGGACGCCTCGGACTCCGGGCCGGGCGGTGGCGCCGCCGGGCCGGGCGGTACAGGAGCGCGTCGCGCTTCGGTACTCATCCGTCCCCCTGTGCCACCTGTGCAGACCGGTCCCACCGCATACCGATTCGCCGTACGGAACAGGCCCGTTCGACGCGGCGTGTGCGTCACTCTACGGGGTGGAACGGGCCCGGCGGGAACGACCGCGAAGGCACGTGGTGATCTGCCCAGATCATCCCCCTACCGTGCGGTAATCCCGTCTGGCAAGCTCGCTCCATGACTCCGCGCGCCACTGACCGGGCACGGTACGACCGCGCCACCGCTCATCTCGATGCCCCGCTCGCCCTCGTCGATCTCGAAGCGTTCGACGCCAACGCGGACGATCTCGTCCGGCGGGCGGCGGGCAAGCCGATCCGGGTGGCCAGCAAGTCGGTGCGCTGCCGCGCGCTGCTGGAACGTGTGCTGGGGCGCGACGGTTTCGCCGGGATCATGTCCTTCACGCTCGCCGAGTCCCTGTGGCTGGCGCGGGCCGGGTTCCAGGACGTACTGCTCGCCTATCCGTCGGCGGACCGCGCCGCCTACGCGGAGCTGGCCGCCGATCCCAAGCTCGCCGCCGCTGTCACCGTGATGATCGACGACCCGGCCCAGCTGGATCTCATCGACGCGGCGCGGAACGGCGGACGTGAGGAATTCCGGATCTGTCTTGAACTGGACACGGCCTTGCGGCTGTTCGGTGGGCGGGTCAGGATTGGTGCACTGCGCTCCCCGCTGCGCGAGCCGGCCCAACTGGCCGAGCTCGCCAGATCGATAGCCCGACGCCCCGGATTCCGGCTGGCCGGGCTCATGGCATACGAGGGACATGTGGCCGGGGTAGGGGACGCCCTGGCAGGACGGCCGCTGCGATCGCGTGCGATCCGGCTGATGCAGTCCGCCGCCCGCAAGGAGCTGGCGGAGCGGCGCGCGGCGGTGGTGCGCGCGGTGCGGGCCGTCGCTCCGGAGCTGGAGTTCGTCAATGGCGGCGGCACGGGCAGCGTCCAGCACACGGCGGCCGAGGATGCGGTGACGGAGATCGCCGCGGGCTCGGGGCTCTATGTTCCACGGCTCTTTGACAACTACACATCGTTCACGGGCCGTCCGGCGGCGCTTTTCGCCCAGCCCGTGGTGCGCAGGCCGGGTGTCGGAGTGGTGACGGTGCTCGGCGGCGGCTACCCGGCGTCGGGGGTGCCGGGGGCGGACCGGCTGCCCGTGCCGTATCTGCCCGAAGGGCTGCGCTACGACGGGCAGGAGGGGGCCGGCGAGGTGCAGACCCCCCTGCTCGGACCGGCCGCCGACGATCTGCTGATCGGCGACAAGGTGTGGTTCCGGCATGCCAAGGCGGGCGAATTGTGCGAGCGCTTCGACACCTTGCAGCTGGTCGAGGGTGACCGGGTGGTGGCGGCCGTGCCGACGTACCGGGGTGAGGGCCGCACCTTCCTCTGAGGGCGCCCGCGCCGAAGGTGCTCCTCATGGCGGGGTGTCGCGGGCCCGGTCCAGGCGGCTCCGTCCCCCCGGCATGCGGTGGTGGGGACGCCTGGACCGGGATACGGACAGGACCTAGACGGGCGTCACATATGCGCCGGAGATACCGCCGTCGACCAGGAAGTCCGTGGCGTTGACGAACGAGGAGTCGTCACTGGCGAGGAAGGCGACCGCCGCCGCGATCTCGTCGGCCTCGGCGAACCGGCCGACCGGAATGTGTACGAGCCGGCGCGCGGCGCGCTCGGGGTCCTTGGCGAACAGCTCCTGCAACAGAGGGGTGTTGACGGGGCCCGGGCACAGCGCGTTCACCCGGATTCCCTCGCGGGCGAACTGCACGCCCAGCTCACGGGACATCGCGAGCACGCCGCCCTTGGACGCGGTGTAGGAGATCTGGGAGGTCGCCGCGCCCATACGTGCCACGAAGGAGGCGGTGTTGATGATCGAGCCCCGGCCCTGCCGCCGCATATAGGGGATGGCCGCCTTGCAGCACAGATACACGGAGGTGAGGTTGACCTCCTGGACCTTGCGCCAGGCGTCCAGGCCGGTGGTGAGGATGGAGTCGTCCTCGGGGGGCGAGATGCCCGCGTTGTTGAAGGCGATGTCGACGCTGCCGTAGGTCTCATGGGCGATCCTGAACAGGGCGTCGACCTCGTCGGCATTGGTGACGTCGACACGTACGAAGGTGCCGTCGACCTGCTCGGCCGCGGCCTTGCCCGCGGTCTCATCGATATCGCCGCAGACGATATGCGCGCCCTCGGCGGCGAGTCGGCGGGCGGTGGCCAGGCCGATGCCGCTGCCGGCTCCGGTGATCACGGCGGTACGGCCGACCAGTCGGCGGCAGATGGCGTCATTGGTGGGGGCGGTCATGATGGGTCAGGCCTCCGTGCTGATGAAGACGTTCTTGGTTTCGGTGAAGGCGGTCAGTGCGTCGGGGCCCAGTTCTCGGCCGAGTCCGGACTGTTTGTAGCCGCCGAACGGTGTGCCGTACCGGACGGCGCTGTGCGAATTGACGGAGAGATTGCCCGCGGCGACGGCGCGCGAGACCCGTAGGGCGCGGCCCACGTCGCGGGTCCAGATCGATCCGGCGAGCCCGTAGTCAGTGGCGTTGGCGAGTCGGACGGCGTCTTCCTCGTCCTCGAAGGGCACGACGACCGCGACCGGGCCGAAGACCTCCTCGGTGGCGACCGGGGAGTCTGCGGCGGCATCGGTGAGGACGGTCGGCGGGAACCAGAACCCGGGTCCCTCGGGCGCGGTGCCTCGGATGCCCTTCGCGCCGTCGGGGACGTACGACCGTACGCGCTCCAGCTGGACCGCCGAGATCAGCGGGCCCATCTGGGTCTTCTCGTCGGACGGGTCGCCGACGATGACCGACTCGATCGCGGGGGCGAGCAGTTCCAGGAACCGGTCGTGGACCTCGCGCTGTACGAGGATGCGGGTGCGGGCGCAGCAGTCCTGTCCGGAGTTGTCGAGGAAGGCCATCGGGGCGGTCGCGGCGGCCTGCTCCAGATCGGAGTCGGCGAAGACGAGATTGGGGCTCTTGCCGCCGAGTTCGAGGGTCACGCGCTTCAGCAGAGCGCTGCCCTTCGCCATGATCTGTTTGCCGACGCGGGTGGAACCGGTGAAGACGATCTTGGCGACGCCCGGGTGCTCGACCAGCGCGTTGCCCGCCACGTCACCCGCTCCGGGCAGGACCTGGAAGAGATGTTCGGGAAGCCCTGCTTCCAGGGCGAGTTCGGCCAGTCGCAGTGCGGTGAGCGGGGTGGTCTCGGCGGGTTTGAGGAGCACCGCGTTGCCCGCCGCGAGTGCGGGGGCCGTGCCCCAGGCGGCGATCGGCATGGGGAAGTTCCACGGGGCGATCACGCCGACGACGCCGAGCGGTTCCAGGAGGGTGATGTCGAGTCCGCCGGCGACCGGGATCTGCCGGCCGGTCAGCCTTTCAACTCCCCCGGCGCTGTAGTCCAGGAGATCGCGGACATTGGCCGCCTCCCAGCGCGCGTTGCCGAGGGTGTGCCCCGCCTCGCGGACCTCCAGCCGGGCCAGTTCCTCGTTGTGTTCGTCGACGACGACGGCGAAGCGGCGCAGCAGCCGTGCGCGGTCGGCCGGGGCGGTCGCCGCCCAGCCGCGTTGGGCCGCCGCGGCCCTGTGTACCGCCGTGTCGACCTCCGCCGCGGTTGTCGCGGCGATCGTGGCGATGGTCTCGCCGGTGGCGGGGTTGAGGATCTGATGTCCGGCGGCGTGGTGTTCGTGCACGTCGTTCCTCACAGGCGTTCGAAGGAGCGGCGAAGCTCCCAGTCGGTCACCGCGGCGTCGAAGGCTTCGACCTCGACGCGCGCCATGTTGCGGTAGTGCGCCACGACCTCGTCGCCGAAGGCCGCGCGGGCGATGGGGCTGTTCTCCCAGAGCTCGGCGGCTTCACGCAGGGTGGTCGGGACCTGTTCGTAGGCGGATGTGTAGGCGTTGCCCGCGCAGGGTTCGGGGAGTTCCAGCTCGTTCTCGATGCCGTACAGACCGGCGGCGACCAGGCCCGCGACGGCGAGATGCGGATTGACGTCGCCGCCGGGGAGCCGGTTCTCGAAGCGCAGGGACCGGCCGTGGCCGACCACCCGCAGCGAACACGTGCGGTTGTCGTAGCCCCAGGCGACGGCGGTGGGGGCGAAGGATCCCGGCTGGAAGCGCTTGTAGGCGTTGATGGTGGGCGCGTACAGCAGGGAGAAGTCACGGAGCGCGGCGAGCTGGCCCGCCAGGAAATGGCGCATTACGGGCGACATCCCGCCGGGTCCGTCCCCGGCCATGACATGGGTGCCGTGCTCGTCCTGGAGCGAGAGATGGATATGGCAGGAGTTGCCCTCGCGCTCGTTGTACTTGGCCATGAAGGTGAGCGAGACGCCCTCCTGGGAGGCGATCTCCTTGGCGCCGTTCTTGTAGATGGCGTGCTGGTCGCAGGTGACGAGGGCTTCGTCGTACTTGAAGGTGATCTCGTGCTGGCCGGGGTTGCACTCCCCCTTGGCGGACTCGACGGTCAGTCCGGCCGCGGCCATTTCCTTGCGGATCCGGCGCAGCAGCGGTTCGACCCGGCCGGTGCCGAGGATGGAGTAGTCGACGTTGTACTGGTTGACGGGGGTCAGTCCGCGGTAGTGGCTGTCCCAGGCCTGCTCGTAGGTGTCCTTGAAGACGATGAACTCCAGCTCGGTACCGGCGTACGCGGTGTAGCCGTGTCCGGCGAGGCGCTCCAGCTGGCGGCGGAGGACCTGGCGGGGCGAGGCGACGACGGGGGTGCCGTCGTTCCAGGTGAGGTCGGCGATGACCATGGCCGTGCCGTCGTTCCAGGGGACCCGTCGCAGCGTGGAGAGGTCGGGGCGCATCGCGAAGTCGCCGTAGCCGCGGTCCCAGGAGGACATCGCGTAGCCGTCGACGGTGTTCATCTCGGTGTCGACGGCGAGGAGATAGTTGCAGCCCTCGGTGCCGTGCTCCAGGACGTCGTCAAGGAAGAACCGTGCGGCGAACCGCTTTCCCTGGAGTCTGCCCTGCATATCGGGGAAGGCCAGGACGACCGTGTCGATCTCGCCGCCCTCGACGAGGACGCGCAGCTCCTCGACGCGGAGCGGGGGTGTGCGGTCTGCCACGGGATTACTCCTCCTTCGGTCAGCCGGAAGCCATAAGGTATTCCTGAAGACCTTTGGTTGGGAAGGGGAAACGGCCACGTGGCGAAGACGAACGAGCCGATGGACCCGCCGGACGCGGACCCGCTGACACCGGTGCTGCGGCCCGTGCGGGCGGGAAACGGTTTCGAGGAGGCGTTGGAGCAGATCCTCCAGGTGGTACGGCTCGGGCTGGTGGCGGGCGGTGAACGGCTGCCCGCCGAGCGGGAGCTGGCGGAGCGGCTGCGGATCAGCCGGGTCACGCTGCGCGATGTCCTCAAGGTCCTCCAGGACCAGGGGCTGCTGGAGAGCCGGCGCGGCAGATACGGCGGCACGTTCGTACGGCCCCGGCCCGATGCGCCCGCCCGAGGGGCTGAGGAGGAGTTGCGGCGCCGGGTGGCGGGCGTGGACATCGAGGACGTCCTGCGCTTCCGTGAGGTGCTTGAGGTCGGCGCGGCGGGGCTGTGCGCGGCGCATCCCCTCACCGGCGAGCAGCGGGAGCGGCTGGGCTCGGCGCTGGCGGCCACTGAGGACGCGCCACTGACGGAGTACCGCAGGCTGGACACGATGCTGCATCTCACGATCGCCGAGCTGTCCGGGTCGGCGACGCTGACCGCGCAGTACGCCGCCGTGCGGGCGACGGTGAACGATCTGCTGGACTGCATCCCGCTGCTGGTGCGGAATCTGGAGCACTCGCAGCGGCAGCACACGGCGCTGGTCGAGGCGGTGCTCGACGGCGACGCGGACGGGGCGCGCGAGATCGCGCGCGAGCACTGCGGCGGCACGGCGGCGTTGCTGCGCGGCTTCCTGGCCTGAGCGGAAGGACGGGCAGCACGAACCGGCGGCCCGGAGGCCGGCGCCGGGGGCCCGACGCGCCGAGCCGGGAGCTTTCCCGATCCGTAACAGCCGATTAACGCATGGGGCTTGCGCCTGGCCGCTCATGGAGCAAAGGTATGGCCCCACACCATTACTCCGAGGCAGGAGCGGATCATGTCCGAAGGCACGGACTCGCGCGTTCCACCGGCCGCCGCGGCCGACGGCGCCGCCGGGCGGGACACGCCCCAGGGGGACGCCGAGTATCTGCGACGGCGCACACTGCGCCGGGGCAGCGCGGGCTGGCTGCTGCTCACCGGCCTCGGGGTCGCCTATGTCGTCTCCGGGGACTTCTCGGGATGGAACATCGGTCTCTCCGAGGGGGGCTTCGGCGGTCTCGCGATCGCCACGCTGCTGATGGGGGTGATGTATGCCTGTCTGGTCTTCTCCCTCGCCGAACTGTCCGCCATCCTGCCCACCGCGGGCGGCGGTTATGGCTTCGCCCGGCGCGCGCTCGGCACCTGGGGCGGCTTCCTGACCGGTACGGCCATCCTCATCGAGTACATCCTCGCGCCGGCGGCCATCTCCATCTTCATCGGCGACTATGTCGAGTCCCTCAATCTCTTCGGCCTGACGGCCGGCTGGCCGGTCTATCTCGCCTGCTTCGTGATCTTCATCGGGATCCATCTCTGGGGTGTGGGCGAGGCGCTGCGCTTCAGCCTGGTGGTGACGGCGATCGCGGTGGCCGCACTGCTGATCTTCGCGGTCGGTGCCTTCACCGAGTTCGACGCGAGTGGGCTCAATGACATCCCCGTCGATCAGGACGCGTTCGGCTCCGGCTCCTGGCTGCCGTACGGCGTCCTGGGCATCTGGGCGGCCTTCCCCTTCGGTATGTGGTTCTTCCTGGGGGTGGAGGGCGTACCACTGGCCGCCGAGGAGGCCAAGGACCCCGTCCGGTCGATGCCGAAGGCCCTGTCGATCGCCATGGGCGTGCTCGTACTGCTCGCGCTGATCACCTTCCTCGCGGCGACGGGGGCGCGCGGTTCGGCCGCCGTCCAGGACGCGGGCAATCCGCTGGTGGTCGCGCTCCAGGGGGACGGGGAGCCGACCGCGCTGAGCCGGTTCGTGAACTACGCGGGTCTCGCGGGTCTCGTCGCCTCCTTCTTCTCCCTCATCTACGCCGGGTCCCGGCAGCTGTTCGCGCTCTCCCGCGCGGGCTATCTGCCTCGGTTCCTGTCCCTCACGAGCGGCCGCAAAGCCCCCTATCTGGGTCTGCTGATCCCGGGCGCGATCGGTTTCGCCCTCGCGGCGGGCACCGGCGACGGCGGCCGGATGCTCAATGTCGCGGTGTTCGGGGCGACGATCTCGTACGCGCTGATGGCGCTGTCGCATCTCGTGCTGCGCCGCCGCGAGCCGGGGCTGCCCCGCCCCTATCGCACGCCCGGTGGCATGCTCACCTCCGGCGTCGCGTTCGTACTCGCGCTGTCCGCGCTGGTCGCGACGTTCCTGGTGGACAAGGACGCGGCGTTCATCGCGCTGGGCGTCTATGTCGTCGCCCTCGTCTACTTCACCTTCTACAGTCGGCACCGGCTGGTCGCGGCGGCCCCGGAAGAGGAGTTCGCGGCGCTGGCCGCGGCCGAGGCCGAGCTCGAACGAGGCTGACGCGGACACGTACGCGCACGGGGACGACATACGACGAACGACGGAGGCCCGGTCCATGAAGCCGCTCATCGGCGTCAGCACCTATCTGGAGGAGTCCGCCGCGTGGGGCGTCTGGAACCTGCCCGCGGCGCTGCTGCCGGCCGGTTATCCCCGGCTCGTCCAGCGCGCGGGCGGGCTGGCCGCGATGCTGCCGCCGGACGATCCGTCGGCCGCGTCCCGGATGGTGGCGCGGCTCGACGGGGTGGTGATCGCGGGCGGTCCCGATGTGGAGCCCGTGCGGTACGGGGCCGAGCGGGACCCCCGTACCGGACCGCCCGCCCGGGAGCGGGACGCCTGGGAACTGGCCCTGATCGAGGCGGCCCTGGCCTCCGGCACTCCCCTGCTGGGCATCTGCCGGGGGATGCAGTTGCTCAATGTGGCGCTCGGCGGGACGCTCCGTCAGCATGTGGACGGCCACACCTCACCAGTGGCGGGCACCTTCGGGGAGCATCCGGTGACACCGGTGGCGGGCACCCGCTACGGGGCCCTGGTGCCGGAGGAGTTCGCCGTACCGACCCACCATCACCAGACGGTGGACCGGCTCGGGAAGGGGCTGACCGTCTCGGCGGTCGCGGCGGACGGCACGGTCGAGGCGGTCGAACTGCCCGGTCCCCGCTGGGTCCTCGGCGTTCAGTGGCATCCCGAGATGGCCGAGGACACCCGCGTCATGACCGCACTGGTCGAGGCAGCGGGCACCTCCGGGGCGCAGTCAAGGCCCTGACGGGTCATCGGCACCCGCTGTCCCCGACCGGCCGAGCCCTGGACTGACGGGCGGGTCAGGTCAGGTCAGTCCAGAGCTCCGCGGGTCAGGGACAGCAGGTCCCGGGCCGGGCCCGCGGGGCGATTGCCGACCGGCCAGACCGCGCGCAGATCGCGGCGGAGCCGGATGCCCTCGACCGGCACCCTGACGAGCCGGCGGGCCGCCAGTTCCTCGCCGACCGCGAGTTCGCTCAGTACGCAGGGACCGGCCCCGCTCACCGCGGCGGCCTTCAGCGCGGTGGTGGAGGCGAGTTCGAGCAGCGGCTCGGCGAGGCCGCCGTAGGCGCTGAGCCCGGCGTCCAGCACCTGACGGGTGCCGGAGCCGGGTTCGCGCAGGATCAGCGGGGTCGCGGCCAGCTCCGCGGGGTCGAGCGGGGTACGGCGCCGGGCCCAGGGATGGCCGGGGGCCGCGACCACCAGCAGCCGGTCATGGCCGATGACGGCGGAGTCGAGCCCCTCCGGCGCGGCCACGCCCTCGACGAAGCCGAGGTCCGCCTCATGGCTGAGCAGCCGCTCGGCGACCGCGGCGGAGTTGCCCGCGTGCAGCGAGACGGCGGTATCGGGCCGGGCCCGGCGGAGCGCTATCAGCCAGCCGGGCAGCAGATACTCGGCGATCGTCATGGAGGCGGCGACACGCAGCCGCGAGTCCCGGCGGTCGCGGAGCGCCTGCGCCCCCGCGTCGAAGGCCTCGGCGGCCTCCACCACACGCCGGGCCCAGTCGGTGACGAGAGAGCCGGCGTCGGTGAGCCGCGAGCCGCGCGGTGAGCGGTCGACCAGCGCGACCCCGAGCAGCCGCTCCATGGCCCGGATCCGGCTGCTGGCGGCGGGCTGGGAGATCCCCAGCTCGCGGGCGGCCCGGCCCAGACTGCCGAGCCTGGCGACGGCGAGCAGCAGTTCCAGCGCACCGAGATCGGGCACCCGGTGCGCGAGCTGAACGGCGGGCTGACCGGCGGACCGGGCGGCGGCGGACCGGGCGGCGGCGGACCGGGCGGCGGCGGACCGGGCGGCGGCGGACTGGGCGCCGGCCTGGGCGGCGGGCGAACCCGCCGAGGACGATCCGGCGGAGGGGGCGGCGGGCGGTACATCGGCCATAAGCCCAGGTTATGACCTCATAGAGAGAACGGGTCTGGTGGGGCCCGGGTGCGCGCGCGAGGGTGGAAGCCATGACCACCTTCGCGCACACCACCGCCCCCGCCTCGCGCTCCATCGCGCGGGTACGGCTGCCGGCGCTCCGGTATCTCGGGCCGAATTGGTACGCGACGGTGATGGGCACGGCGATCGTGGCGAGCGCGGGTGCCGGGCTGCCGCTTGACCTGCCGGGGCTGCGGCCCGCCTGTGTCGTGGTGTGGGCGCTGTCGGCGGTGCTGCTCGTCGTCGTCCTGGCCGCCCGCGCCGGACACTGGCTGTACCACCGCGACCGGGCGCACGCCGATCTGCTCGATCCGGCCGTGGCGCCGTTCTACGGCTGCGCGGCCATGGCGCTGCTGGCCGTCGGCGGAGCCACGCTGCTGGTGGGACGGGATGTACTGGGCGAGCGGGCGGCGCTCGCCGTGGACGCGGTGCTGTTCGGCGCGGGGACACTGCTCGGTCTCGTCGTCGCCGTGGCGATCCCGTATCTGATGGTCGTACGCCATCGCGTCGAGCCCGCTGACGCGTCGCCCGTCTGGCTGCTCCCGGTGGTATCCCCCATGGTCTCGGCGGCGGTCGGCCCGCTGCTGGTGCCGCATCTGGCGGCGGGCCAGGGGCGCGAGGCGCTGCTGCTCGGCTGCTACGCCCTGTTCGGGGTGAGCCTGCTCGCCACGCTGATGATGCTGCCGCTGGTCTTCAGCCGGCTGGTGGCGCACGGTCCGCTCCCGCTCGCGCTGACCCCGCTGCTCTTTCTGGTGCTCGGCCCGCTGGGGCAGTCGACCACCGCGGTCAACCAGCTGGCCGATGTGGCGCCCGGGGCGATCGGCGCTCCGTACGCGGGCGCGCTGGGCGCCTTCGCCGTGGTCTACGGCGTACCGGTGATGGGGTTCGCCCTGCTGTGGCTGGCGCTGTCGGCGGCGCTGGTGGTACGGGCCGTACGGCGCGGGATGCGGTTCACGATGACGTGGTGGGCCTTCACCTTCCCGCTCGGTACCTGTGTGACGGGCGCGGCGGGGCTGGGCCGGCACACGGGTCTGGTGGCCCTGGAGTGGCTGGCGGTGGGGCTGTTCGCGCTGCTGGTGGCGGCCTGGTCGGCGGCCGGGTGGTGCACGCTGCGCCGGGTGTTCAGCGGAGCGCTGCCCGCAGCGCCGCCGGTGCCCCTGCCAGCGACGGCCCGTACCAGGTGAGGAAGCGCCCGTCGACGAGTGCGGCGGGCAGACCGGGGAAGGATTCGGGCCCGTCGGTCGCGGTGAAGCGGTAGGGCTCGTCGGGCAGCACGACCAGATCGGCTCCGGCGGCCCGCAGCTCGTCGAGCGGGACGCGCGGATAGCGCTCGGGGTGGTTCGCGTACAGATTGACCACGCCCAGCCGGGCCAGCAGATCCCCGGCGAAGGTGTCGCGTCCGAGGACCATCCAGGGTCGGCGCCAGATCGGTACGACGGCCCCGCGTGGCCCGTACGACGAGGGTGGGGGCGCTTCCCAGGCGGCCCGGGCATCGGCCAGCCAGCTCGGCGCCCGTACTCCGCACCCCGTCACGAGCACCCGTTCCAGCTCGGTGAGGGCCTGGTCCAGGGTTCTGACCTCGGTGACCAGTACATCGAGCCCGGCGTTCCGCAGCGCGGCGAGGTCGGGGGCGCGGTTCTCCTCCTCGTTGGCGACGACCAGATCGGGCCGGAGCGCGACGATCGCAGGCACATCGGGGTTCTTCGTACCGCCGACGCGTACGACATCGAGACCGGCCGGACGGACGCACCAGTCGGTGGCCCCCACCAGCAGACCGGGCGCGCTGACGGCGATCGCTTCGGTGAGCGAGGGGACGAGTGAGACGACGCGCGGCCCTCGCGTGGACGCACCGGGCATGGGGCGCGCCCTCAGCGCGGTGGGTCGATGGTCGCGTCGATGTTCTCGGCGACGGCCACGACGAGGATGCGGGTGCCGGGCTCGGTGGCGCGCCAGCGGTGCCGTACGCCACCGGAGAGATACAGCGTGTCACCGCGCTCCAGCCGGTAGGCCCGGCCCTCGGCCTCGACCTCCGCGGCGCCGTCGGCGATGTACATCACCTCGTCGTTGCGGTGCTGGTACTCCCTGCCGGTGTCCTGCTCACCGGTGAATTCCTTGGCGTTGAGCTGGTGACCGCCGCGCACCACGCGGCGGACTCCGGGCCCGGGGGCGGCTCGTACGACATCGACGGTACGGGCCGAGTCGGCGGCGGCGTGCAGCTGGGCGGGGGTCGTCTCCAGGGCGTCCGCCACTCGCTCCAATGAGCGGGTGCTCGGCCTGGCGCGCTCGTTCTCGATCTGGCTGAGGAACGGCACGGACAGTCCGCTACGGCCCGCGACCGCCGCCAGCGTCAGGCCCAGGGACCTGCGCCTCCTGCGGACGGCCGCGCCCACCCTGAGCGCTTCCTTGTCGTCCATGACTGGCTCCCTCCCGCCCGGATCGTCATCCTCTCAGAGTTGACGCCCGGACAAGAGCTGTCCTGCCTCACCCGGTGCCCGACCCGGCGAATCCGCCGTCCGTGCGCACACACGAGCGAAAAGGGACGTGTGGCCCCCTGGAACAATGATGCGCGCGAGCGGGCCGAACCGGAATGCGGGAGGGGTGGTCCTCGCACCGGCGATGCCCACCCCTCCGCCTGCCCGGCGACGCCCCGCTACACCGGGGCCATGGTGTCCGCGATGCCCGGATTATCGGCCATCCAGGCCTTGACGGCCTCTTCCTCGTGTCCCGTACCGCGCTTCTGGATCTCGTTCTCCAGGCCGGCGAGCTGCTGCTCGGTCAGCTTGAAGTCCTTGAACCACTTGGTCAGCTGCGGGTAGTTCGCGGGGAAGTCCTTATTGGTGACGGTGGTGAGCTGGTCGCCCTCGCCGAAGGCCTTCTTCGGGTCCTTCAGCTTGGTCAGTTCGTACTCGTTGTAGGCCCAGTGCGGGGTCCAGAGCATGACCGCGACGGGCTCCTTCTTCGCGTACGCCCGCTTCAGCTCGGCCAGCATGCTGGGCGTGGAGCTGTCGACGACCTGGTAGGACTTGTCGAGCCCGTACTCCGGCAGGACCTTGTCCTTGAGGATGTTCATCGTCTCCGTACCGGCCTCGATCCCGACGATACGGCCCTTGAACTCGTCCTCGCGGCCCTTGAGGTCGGCCAGGGAATCGACGCCCTTGACATACGAGGGGACGGCGATCTCCAGCGAGGTCGGGCCGTACCAGGACCCGAGGTTGTGCAGACTCTCGTGGTACTTGTCCCAGTACCTCTTCTGCGTATTGGGCAGCCAGCCGTCGAACTGGACATCGATCTGGCCACGGGCCATCGCGGCGTACATCGGACCGACCTCGAACTGCTTGAGGTTCATCGTGTACCCGCGCTCCTCCAGGACCGCCTTCCACAGATACGTGGCGGCGATGTCCTCCTCCCAGGGGAACCACGCGACCTGCAACGGCCGGTCGCGTTCGTCCTTGCCGTTCGCGGCCTCGACCGCCTTCCCGGCCTGGGCGACCGGGGTCCACTTGTCGGCGACGCCCGGGTTCTCCTTGAGCCAGGCGCGGACGGCCTCCTGCTCCTTGCCCTTGCCGGTCACCTGGATCTTGGCCTCAAGGCTGGTGAGCTGCTTCTCGCTCATCGAGAAGTCCTTGAGCCACGTGGCCACCCGCGGGTTGTCGTCCGAGAAGCCCTTGCGGGCCAGGGTGTGGACGCCGTCGCTCTCCGCGCCGAAGGCCTTCTTCGGGTCCGCCAGCTTGGTCAGGTCGTAGTCGTTGTACGCCCAGTGCGGGGACCAGAGCACGACCGCGATCGGCTCCTTCTTGGCGTACGCCCGCTTCAGCTCGGCCAGCATGCCGGACGTGGAGCCGTCGATGAGCTGGTACTCGGTGTCGAGGCCGTACGCCTTGAGCACCTTGTCCTTGAGCAGGCCCATCTCGCCCGCGCTGGGCTCGATGCCGACGATTCGGCCCTTGAAGGTGGAGGACTTGCCCTTGAGGTCGGCCAGGGAGTTGATGCCCTTGACGTACGAGGGCACGGAGATCTCCAGGGACGTCTTGTCGTACCAGGCCCCCATGTCCTCCAGCTTGTCCTTGTACTTGGCCCAGTAGGTGGCGTGGGTGACCGGCAGCCAGGAGTCGGTCTGGATATCGATCTGGCCTGCCGCCTGGCCGGTGTAGAGCGAGCCGGCCTCGTACTGCCGGGCGTCGACCTCGTAGCCGCGCTGCTCAAGCAGCTCCTTCCAGAGGAAGGTGGAGGCGATGCCCTCGTCCCAGGGGATGTACCCCATGCTGATCTTCTTGCCCTGGCCGACGTTCTTGGCGTCGGCGGTGGTGTTGCCGGACGAGGAGCCTCCGAACATGCCGATGCCGCCCGCGACGAGCGCGAGGACGACCACACCGGCGATCGCGACGACGGGCTGGGGGCGGTGGTTCCAGATCTTCGATCCGCCGGTCAGTTCCTTCGCCTTGGCCAGCACGCGACGGCCGACCGGGGAGACCTGGAGGGAGAGCGAGCCGGTGATCCGGTCCAGGTACACGGCCAGGATGACGACGGAGAGACCCGCCTCGAAGCCGAGCCCGATGTCGATGTTGCCGAGGGCGCGGTAGACGGCGCCGCCGAGGCCACCGCCACCGACCATGCCCGCGATGACCACCATGGACAGGCCCAGCATGATGACCTGGTTGATACCCGCCATGATCGTCTGGAGGGCCAGTGGCAGCTGGACCCGCAGCAGGGTGTTACGGGGACTGGTGCCGAACGCCTCAGCGGCCTCGACCAGTTCCCCGTCGACCTGCCGGATACCCAGCTCGGTCATCCGGACGCCGGGCGGCAGGGCGAAGATGATCGTGGCGATGATGCCGGGCACCACGCCGATCCCGAAGAAGACGACGCCCGGGATCAGATAGACCATGGCGGGCATGGTCTGCATCAGGTCGAGCACCGGCCGGACCATGGAGCTGACCGTCTTGGAGCGCGCGGCCCAGATGCCCAGCGGTATCGAGATGACCAGCACCACGATGGTCGCCACGAGCACCAGCGAGAGAGTCTCCATCGACTCGTCCCACAGCTCGATGGAGTCGATCAGCGCGAAGCCGGCGAAGGTGAGAACACCCGCGACCAGGCTGCGCAGCCACCAGGCGAACATGGCCAGGATGCCCGCGAGGAGCAGCGGCTCTGGGGCGGAGAGCACCGCGTTGATGCCGTCGTACATGCCCGAGACGACCGAACCGATCGCGTCGAACAGCCAGGAGAGATGGTTCTGGAGAAAGTCGACCGTGCTATCGACCCAGTCTCCGAGAGGGAGCCTAGGCACTGGCCACCGCCTTGTCGGTGTTGGCCTTCTGGGCCGTGATCCCGGCGGGCGCGCCGACGGGCACGGTGGGCGTCATCGGCTCGCCGAGGACGGCGAGCAGCCGCGCGCGCGGTACGACCCCGATGAGGGCGCCCGCGTCGTCGACGACGGCGACGGCGACCCCGCTGGTCGAGCACGGCGTGAACAGGTCGATGATCGGGGTGGACTCGGTGACGGTGGCGGGCGCGGCGGCGAGGACGTCCCGCGCGTCGCGCAGCTCCTTGCCACTGTCCGTGACGGTGCCGAAGGCGGTCTCCGGATCGGCCATGATGGCGCCCGCGGTGAGCACCCGGGAGCGGTCGACGTCCTGGGTGAAGGAGGCGACATAGTCGTTGGCCGGGGTGACGAGGATGTCCTCGGCGCTGCCGAGCTGGACGATCTCCCCGTCGCGCATGACCGCGATCCGGTCACCGAGGCGCATGGCCTCGTTGAGGTCATGGGTGATGAAGACGATGGTCTTCTTGAGCCGCTTCTGGAGCTGGAGCAGCTGATCCTGCATATCGCGCCGGATCAGCGGGTCGAGCGCGCTGAAGGACTCGTCCATCAGCAGCAGATCGGCGTCGGTGGCCAGTGCGCGGGCAAGGCCCACGCGCTGCTGCATACCGCCGGAGAGCTCATCGGGCCAGGACGCCTCCCAGCCGCCCAGGCCGGTGAGTTCCAGCGCCTCGGCCGCGCGCTTCGCGCGCTCGGCCCGGGGCACGCCCTGCACTTCGAGCCCGTACCCGGCGTTCTCCAGAACGCTGCGGTGCGGGAAGAGCGCGAAGTGCTGGAAGACCATACTGATCTTGGTGGAGCGGACGTGGCGCAGCTCCTGCGGGCTCAGGGCGGTCAGGTCCTGGCCGTCGAAGAGCACCCGTCCCGAGGTGGGTTCCAGCAGCCCGTTGAGCATGCGCAGCAACGTGGACTTGCCGGAGCCCGACAGACCCATCACGACGAATATCTGGCCGGGCTCGACCGAGAACGAGGCGTCGATCACCGCTGCGGTCGTACCGTCGGAGCGCAGCTCATCACGGTCCGTACCGTTCTCAAGCTTCGTCACGGCTTCGTCTGGTCGTCTGCCGAATACCTTGTACAGGTGTTCGGCTTGCAGCCTGGACACATACACCTCACGCGTTGAACGGAAAACGGCCCGTCACCCCCGCGGGCGGGCCGTGGAGCGGGCGGATTCTGTCCGCGTACCGGACGCGGTGTGTGAGATCGCGACCTGGTTCGCTCCAGTCGCGCGCCTGCCCGCGCTTACACGGACCAAACAGAAAGGTGTCCCAGGTCACTCTCCTGAGGGAACACTTCGGCGTGAAAGGGCCTTTCCGGGACCGCCCGATCACCGTCGGTCACCATGTGCCGCTCGGCCCCTGTGAGGGTCCGCCGGGGTGCGGTACGCGAGCGTTGTCAGTGGGCTGGGGCATCATCGGGGTGTGACGCGACGCCTGATGCTCCTCGACACCGCCTCTCTCTACTACCGGGCCTACTTCGGGGTCCCCGACTCCGTACGGGCCCCCGACGGCACCCCGGTCAACGCGGTGCGCGGGCTGCTGGACTTCATCGGCCGCCTGGTCCAGGACCACCGCCCGGACGAGTTGGTGGCCTGTATGGACGCCGACTGGCGGCCCGCGTGGCGGGTGGAGCTGATCCCCACCTACAAGGCCCACCGCGTGGCGCGCCCCCATGAGGAAGGGCCCGACGAGGAGGACACCCCGGACACGCTGGCGCCACAGGTCCCGATCATCGAGGCGGTGCTCGACGCACTGGGCATCGCCAGGGTCGGCGTCGCGGGATACGAGGCGGACGATGTGATCGGCACGCTCGCAGGCCGGGCGACGGGCCCGGTGGACATCGTCACCGGCGACCGCGATCTCTATCAGCTGATCGACGACAAGCGTGGTGTGCGGGTGCTCTACCCCCTCAAGGGGGTGGGGTCGCTGCATCTCACCGACGAGGCGGCGCTGCGCGAGAAGTACGGCGTGGACGGCCCCGGCTATGTCGATCTGGCGCTGCTGCGCGGGGACCCGAGCGACGGGCTGCCCGGGGTGCCGGGGATCGGCGAGAAGACCGCGGCCAAGCTGCTCGACGCCTTCGGCGATCTGGCCGGGATCATGGCGGCGGTCGACGACCCTCGCTCGAAGCTCACGCCGTCCCAGCGCAAGCGGCTGGACGAGGCCCGGGAGTATGTGGCGGTCGCGCCCACGGTGGTGAGGGTGGCGGGGGACGTCCCGCTGCCGGACTTCGACCCGACGCTGCCCGCCGGGCCGCGCGATCCGGCCATGGTCGACGCGCTCGCCACCCGGTGGGGGCTGGGTGGCGCGCTGCGTCGACTGCTCGCCACCCTCCAGCCGTGAGTGTTAGCTTAGGTAAACCTAAGCAGCGCAATCGTCAGGGAGACCGCCGTGGCAGAGAAGCCGGCCCGCACGTCACCGAAGGCCCACGAGGGGCAGGTCGTACGCACCGAGTGGGTCACCCCGCACATGGTGCGTGTGGTCCTGGGCGGTGAAGGGCTGGCCGCGGTGGAGTGCGGCGAGTTCAGCGATCACTACGTCAAGGTGCTGTTCGCCCCCGAAGGGGTCAGCTACCCCGAGCCGTTCGACATGGAGCGCGTCCGCGCGGAGTTCCCGCGCGACCAGTGGCCCACCAACCGCACGTATACGGTGCGCAGTTGGGACCCGACGGCGCGGGAGATGGCCATCGACTTCGTCGTGCACGGCGACGAGGGGCTGGCGGGGCCATGGGCCGCGCGTGTGCGGCCGGGCGAGACGGTACGGTTCCTCGGCCCGGGCGGTCTCTATGTACCGGACCCGGCGGCGGACTGGCATCTGCTGGTGGGCGACGAGAGCGCCCTGCCCGCGATCGCCGCGTCGCTGGAGCGGGTACCGGCCGGCGCTCCCGTGCATGCCTTCGTCGAGATCTCGGGCGCCGAGGAGGAGCAGAAGATCACGACACCCGACGGGACCGGGATCACCTGGCTGCACCGCGGCGAGCGTCCGGTGGGCGAAGCCCTGATCGACGCCGTCCGCGGTCTCGATTTCCCCGCCGGGGACGTGCACGCCTTTGTGCACGGCGAGGCGGGTTTCGTGAAGGAGCTGCGCCGCCATCTGCGGCTGGAGCGGAATGTCCCGCGCGAGCGGATGTCGGTCTCGGGGTACTGGCGGCTCGGCCAGACCGACGAGGCCTGGCGGACCGTCAAGCGGGAGTGGAACGAGCAGGTGGAGCGCGAGCAGGAGACCCCGGTCGCCTCCTGAGCACGCACCCTCGCCCTCGGCCCGTGCCGCGCTCGCGAGCAGGGACCGAGGGCCGGGGGCTGGGCGCCGAGGGGCTCGGGGCCCGTCTTGGGAAGCGATGCTCTAGACGGACTTCTGGTACGCGCGGAACGTACGGGTCGACAGCCAGACCGCCGCCACCGCCAGGGCCAGCAGCGCGCCGCCCCTGGTGAGGACATCACCCCAGTCGGGCTCGGCCGCCAGCGCCGAACGCCCCGCGACCATCGCCCAGTTGACCGGGTTGAAGTCCGCGATCGTGGCCATCCAGGACGGCATCTGGGCGGGCGCCATGAAGGCGGAGGAGAGAAACGTCAGCGGCAGCAGCAGAAACGTATTGATGCCGATGATCGACTCTCGCTCGCGCACCAGCATGCCCAGTGCGTTCGAGAGCGCCCCGAAGACCGTACCGAGCAGGATCGAGGCGGCGACCAGTACGATCAGCCCGCCCACCCCGCCCGGGTAGCGGGCCCCGCCGAGCAGCCCGAGCAGCACGATGATCACGGACTGGCAGGCCGTGCTGATGCCGTTCTGCACGACATTGGCGTTCATGAGGGCGCTGCGGCTGACCGGGGTGGTCAGGAAGCGGTTGAGCGTGCCGCGTTCGATCTCCTCCAGCGTTCCCATCCCGGCCCACATGCTGGAGCCGAGCGCGCTCATCACCACGATCCCCGGGACCAGATAGTCCAGATAGGTCGTGGTGCCGAAGCCGCCCAGTTCGACCACTCTCTTGAAGAGATTGCCGAAGAGGAACAGCCAGATCACCGGCTGAATCAGCGAGATCAGCAGAAAGACGGGCTGGCGCACGATCGCCATCAGCTGACGCTGCGTCATATACCAGGTGTGGGCGAGAGTCTCGGTACTCATCGGGCGCCTCCGGTGGTGGCCTGAACGGAAGTGTCGTGAGCGTCGGGAGCGCTGGGGCTGCTGGGCGTGCTGGGGCTGCTGGGAGTACCGAGGGTGCCGTGAGCGCCGGCTCCCGCGGTGTCCGCCTGTGCCTCGGCCTCGGAGAACCGGCGCCCCGCGTACCGCAGATAGACATCGTCCAGGGACGGGCGGGCCACGGTGGCGGCGGCCACGGCCGCTCCGGCGCGCTCCAGCGCGGCGAGCAGGACGGGCACGGCGGCGGCGCCGTCGTCGGCTCGTACGCTGACCCGGCGGCCGTCGACCGCCAGGTCGTGCAGACCGTCAAGACCGGTGAGTACGTCGGTGAGGGCCGCCCGGTCACCGTCGGCGCGCAGCTCCAGATGGACGGCGTCGCCGCGCAGTTCACCCTTGAGCGCGTCGGGGGTGCCCTCGACCACGATCCGGCCGCGGTCGACGATCGCGATGCGCTCGGCGAGCCGGTCGGCCTCCTCCAGATAGTGCGTGGTGAGCAGGATCGTCAGCCCCTCGTCACCGGCGAGCCGGGTGATCTCGTCCCACATGGCGGTACGTGCCTCGGGGTCGAGCCCGGTCGTCGGCTCGTCCAGGAAGAGCACTTCGGGCCGGTGGACCAGTCCGAGCGCCACATCGAGCCTGCGCCGCATACCGCCGGAGTACCCCTTGACCAGCCGCCGTGCGGCGTCGGTGAGGGCAAACCGCTCCAGCAGTTCATCGACGCGCCGGTTCAGTTCCGCGCCCCTCAGGCCGTACAGCCTGCCCTGGAGGACCAGGTTCTCCCGGCCGGTGGCGGCGGGATCGGCGCCGGACTTCTGGGCGACGACGCCGATCACGCGGCGTACCCGGCCGGGATGGCGCAGCACGTCGTGGCCGGCGACCGTGGCCGTACCGCTGTCGGGGCGGGCGAGGGTGGTGAGGATCTTGACGGTGGTGGACTTGCCGGCGCCGTTGGGGCCGAGCAGTCCGAGGACGGTGCCTGCCTCGACGGTGAGGCCCAGGCCGTTCAGGGCGGTGACTCCGCCGGGATAGGTCTTGACCAGATCGTCCGCCTGTACGACGGGCGTTCCGGTACTCGTGGATCGGGTTCTCATGGTTCCGGTACTCATGGCTGAGCTCTCCTGTACTGAGGAGCGGGTTGCTCGGGGCCGGCCGAGCCGGTCCACGTGAAGAGCGCCGGGCTATCCTTGGGCGTGCCGCGCCTCGATCGCCCGGGCGGCCTCACGGTGGCCCGGTCCGGGGTGAGAGACCCCGGCGGGAGCTGCTGCAACAGCGACCGCCGGGGTTGTTCCGGTGGAGGGCCGAGTCGGCCGGGTCAGGGTTTTCGGGAACGGTCCCCCTCCCCCGCGGAGTCCGACTCCTCCGCGGAGTCCGACTTCCCCGCGGAGTCCGACTCCCCCGCGGTGTCCCAGGGCCGCTCATGCTCCAGCTCCTGCCACTCCGGCGGCGGCCGTCCGGTCTCGTGCAGGGTCCGCCAGCCGTCGAGACCGGAGAGCGATCCCTCACCGATCTCCTTGACGAACCCCTGGATCCAGGCCTCCTCGGCCTCGATCATGTGCAGCCGGAACTCGGTCTCTATGACGAAGAGCCGCGGCAGCGTCCCGTAGAGCTGCTCCAACACACCCCGCATGCCTGCGGCCTGGACGCGCAGCGCCGACATCCGCTCCTCCAGCAGCGAGATCACCTCGTCCGGCGGCAGGACACCCATCAGTGAGAGGCCGGACTCGAACAGCGGGAACTCACGGGCGGGGACGGCCAGTAGATCCGCCATCCACTCCAGCATCTCCTCATGGCCGGCGGAGGTGAGGCCGTACAGCGTCCGCTCGGGCCTGTTGCCCTGCCGCTGCACCTCGGCCACCTCGACGAAGCCGTGCTTCTCCAGGTTCTGGACGACGGTGTAGAGCGAGCCGAAGTTGATCTTGACGCTGTTCTCCTTGCCGCGCTGCCGCAGCGTCTGCGCGATCTGGTACGGGTGCATCGGCCGCTCGGAGAGCAGCGCCATCACCGCGAGCGCCAGCGGATTGCTCAGCTTGCGTCGCTTCGCCCCCATGGCGACCACCCCGCCCTTCCATTACTCGACCCCAAATACTCGGCTGCGAACATATCGCGACATCACCGCGGGCGTCAATCGCGATACATCGTAAATCTCGGACGAGCGGTGAGGGGACGAGCGATGAGGGAGAGATAGATGAGGGGGAGAGATAGAAGGAGAGCTGAAGGCAGTGATGGGGACAGCGGCAGCGAGGGACTGGGACATGAGCGTTGCGGTGGTGCTCTTCACCTCCGATCTACGGGTGCACGACCAGCCGGTACTGCGTGCCGCCCTGGACGGCGCCGAGGAGGTGGTTCCGCTCTTCGTCCGCGATCCGGGCATCGCGGCGGCGGGCTTCGACGCCCCCAACCGCCGTGCCTTCCTGGCCGACTCCCTGACCTCGCTGGACACCGCCCTGCGTAAGCGCGGTGGCCGACTGATCATTCGTTCGGGTGATCTCGTCGAGCAGGTCTGCCGGGTGGTACGCGAGAGCGGCGCCGGGCAGGTCCATGTGGCGGCCGGGGTGAGCCGGTACGCGGCGCGCCGGGAGGAGCGGCTGCGTACGGAGCTGACGGCGGCCGGAGCCGCCCTGACCGTGCACGACGCGGTGATCACGGCGGTGCCGCCGGGGCAGATCGCCCCGGCCGGCAAGGACCATTTCGCGGTCTTCACCCCGTACTTCCGCCGCTGGGAGGAGCGGGGCCCGCGCGCGGTGACAAGCGCGCCCAGGAGCGTACGGGTGCCGCGGGTCGGCGGTGAACCGCTGCCCGCGCGCGGTGCCGTCGAGGGGGTCTCGCCCGGTCTGGCCGAGGGCGGCGAGGAGGTGGCGCGCGAGCGGCTGGCGAGCTGGCTGGCCGACGGGATCGAGTCGTACGAGGACCGCCACGACGACCTGGCCGGCGACGCGACCTCCCGGCTCTCGCCGTATCTCCATTTCGGCTGTCTCTCCCCGGCGGAGGTGGTGCACCGGGCACGGCGCCGGAGCGGTGCGGGGGCGGCGGCGTTCGTACGGCAGCTGGCCTGGCGGGACTTCCACCACCAGGTACTGGCGGCGCGCCCCGCATCCGCGTGGTCGGACTACCGCTCGCGCGGGGATCGTTGGCGTACGGACGAGAAGGAGATCAGCGCCTGGCGGGACGGGCGCACCGGCTTTCCGGTGGTCGACGCGGCGATGCGCCAACTCTCGTACGAGGGCTGGATGCACAACCGTGGGCGGCTGCTGGTGGCGAGCTTCCTGACCAAGACGCTGTACGCGGACTGGCGCGTCGGCGCGCGGCACTTCCTGGATCTGCTGGTGGACGGCGATCTCGCCAACAACCAGCTCAACTGGCAGTGGACGGCGGGCACCGGCACGGACACCCGGCCCAACCGGGTCCTCAATCCGCTCACCCAGGCCAAACGGTTCGATCCGCGCGGCGACTACGTACGGCGCTGGGTGCCGGAGCTGGCGCAGGTGGCGGGGGCCGCGGTCCATCAGCCGTGGCTGCTGGACGGCCGGGAGCGGGCCCGGCTCGACTATCCGGACCCGATCGTGGATCTCGCGGAGGGCCGCGACCGCTTCCTCCGGGCCCGGGATCTCGACTGATCCAGGGACGCCGCGATGACGGCCGTGGTGCGGGGATGCCACGGCGCGGTCCTGGAGCGGGTGGTGGAGTCAGCGCCCGGTCGCGCCGTCGATCAGTTCGCGGAGGATGTCCGCGTGGCCGGCATGACGGCCGGTCTCCTCGATCAGATGGGTGAGTGCCCAGCGGACGCTGGGAGCGGGGCTTCCCGGTCGGGGCCGGGGAACCGGTGCGCCGAGATCGGCGCACCCGTCGAGAACGTCGTTCGCGCGCTCGACCGCCTCCCGGTACCGGGCGACGACATCGGCCACGCCGTCCGCCGGTGCGGCCCGGAACGTCGCCTGCCAGTCGCTGACTTGATCCCCGAGGAACGTCGCGCGCTCGACGAAGGTGAGGTGATTGAGCAGGCCGAGCAGGTTCGTCCCCGAGGGCACTCCGGCTGTTCGGACCTGTGGTTCGGGGGCGCCGTCGACCTTCGCGGCCATCGCGATCCGCAGGTAGTCGAGGAAGCCGCGCAGGACCTCGGTCTCGCTGCCCCCGGTCCGGGGAGGCGGGGTGTCGCGGCGGTGGGCGCGGCGGGGAGCGGTGGGCATGGGTGGTCCCCTTCGTGGGAGAGCTGTCGTGGCGCCGGATCGGATGTGGGACCGGGTCAGGCGGTACGGCGGACGAGCAGGACGTGGTCGGTGACCTCGGCGGTTCGCCCGTCCGGGCCGGTCGCGATCCGGCGGGGTGTGTCAGCCCGCTCCACCGTCCATGTCGCCGGGTCCAGCTCGATACCCGCGGCGACTTCCCGCGGGGTCGGGTAATGGACGTCGGGATCCTGGTTCCATGACCATGGCGCGGTCGAGCCATGGTCGACGACCAGCAGCCGCCCGCCCACACGCAGCGCGTGCGCGGCCCAGCGCAGCACGGTTGCCCGGTCCAGGTCATAGGGCGTTTGCAGGTAGTGGGCGCAGATCAGGTCGAACTCGCCCTGTGGGAAGGACTCTTGCAGGTCATGCCGCTCGGCGACGACCCGGTCGGCCAGGCCGTGTGAGCGGGCGAGGCCGGCGAGCCGCTCGACCGCCACCGCCGAGATATCGACGGCGGTGACACGCCACCCCTGGCCGGCGAGCCACAGCGCGTCGCCGCCGTCGCCGCAGCCGAGGTCCAGCGCGTCACCGGGCGGCAGGCCCGTCACCGTCTCCGCGAGACGGTGGTTCGGCCGCGGGTCGGTGGCCGCCGGTCGGGTCGCGTAGACATCTTCCCAGAACGTGACCGCGTCGGTGGTGCTCATCGGGGCTCCTTCTGTCGGGATGCGCCCAGTCTCATCAGACGCACCACGAGCTGGCACGAAAACTTGCGGTTCCGGCAAGACGGGCCCGTGGCAGGATGTGCCCGTGGACCGTGGAATGGAAGATGTGCTCGACGCGGTGGGGCCCCGGCTGCGTGCGCTGCGTCGCGACCGCGGCATCACCCTCGCCGACCTCGCGGCGACGACCGGGGTGTCGGAGAGCACCCTGTCCCGGCTGGAGAGCGGACAGCGCCGGGCAACCCTGGAGTTGCTGCTGCCGCTGGCCCGTACGTACGACGTTCCGCTGGACGACCTCGTCGGTGCCCCGCGCACAGGCGACCCCCGGATCCATCTGAAGCCGATCCAGCGGTTCGGGATGATCTTCGTTCCGTTGTCCCGGCGGCCGGGCGGGATACACGCGTTCAAGATGATCATCCCGGCCCGGCCGGAACCGCTCGAACCGACCCCGCAGACTCACGAGGGCTTCGAGTGGCTCTATGTGCTCAACGGTCGTCTGCGGCTGGTGCTCGGCGAGCGCGATGTGACCTTGCCGCCCGGTGAGGCGGCCGAGTTCGACACGTCCGTGCCGCACTGGCTGGGCAGCGCGGACGGCGGCGCGGTCGAGCTTCTTATCCTGTTCGGCCTACAGGGGATGCGTGCGCATGTGCGCGTCGGCCCGGGTCGGTAGCGAACCCACGGCCGTGGAGGATGCCGGCGACGCCCGCGACATCCTGCCCCGAACGCGCGGGCGCCCCGCCGGAACCCACCCGACGGGACCGCCCCACACTCACGCCCCTCACACCAGGGCCCGCACACTCACGGCCCTCAGCTACACGGTCAGCCGACCGAGCTGTACGCCACCACCCCGCGCAGCACCGCCTCGACCGCCTTGCGGGCGTTCTTCGCGACCGTGCTGTTCTCACGCGGCGCGGCAGCGGCGATCTGGCCGAGCACATCGATGACCTGCTTGCACCAGCGCACGAAGTCACCGGCCGGCATCTCGGCCTCGCGCAACACCTCGTCCAGCCCCTTGCCCGAGGCCCACATATAGACCGCCCAGGCGAACCCGAGATCGGGCTCGCGCTGTCCGACGCCCTCCGCCTGACTGATCTTCAGGTCCTCCTCCAGGGCGTCAAGACGGCCCCAGATCCGGACCATCTCGCCCAGCGCGGCCTTCGCCGCGCCCGACGGGACCTTGGGCGCCACCGCGTCGTCCGACTGCCTGGCCTCGTACACCAGCGCCGAGACACAGGCGGCCAGCTCGGCCGGGGAGAGCCCCTCCCACACCCGGTCCCGCAGGCACTCGCTCGCCAGGAGATCCAGCTCGCCGTAGAGCCTGGCCAGCCGCCGTCCGTGCTCCGTGACCTCGTCCCCGCGCAGATAGTCCAGCTCGGTGAGGAGCGCGACGATCCGGTCGAAGGTCCGGGCGATGGTGTTCGTCCGCCCCTCGATCCTGCGCTCCAGCTGGCGGGTGTCCCGCTGGAGCCGGTGGTAGCGCTCGGCCCAGCGGGCGTGGTCCTCCCGCTCGTCGCAGCCGTGGCACGGGTGGGCGCGCAGTTCCGTACGGAGCCGGACGATCTCCCGGTCGTCCGCCGCGGCGGCACGCTGCTTGCGGTGCCGCTCGGGCACGATGTGCCCGGCCTTCGTACGCAGCGCGGACGCCAGATCACGGCGCGACTGCGGGGAGCGCGCGTTGAACGACTTGGGGATACGCATCCGTTCCAGCGCCTCCACCGGCACCGGGAAGTCCATCGAGGCCAGCCGCTTGACCTGGCGCTCGGCGGTCAGCACGAGCGGCCGCGGCCCGTCCTGGTACTCCAGCCCCCGGTGGCCATTGGCGCGGCCGGCCGGCAGCCCGGGGTCGAGCACCAGCGCGAGACCGGAGAACTTCCCGGTCGGCACATGAATGACATCGCCCGGCTTGAGCTTCTCCAGCGACGAGGCCGCGGCGGCCCGGCGCTGCGCCGCGCCCTGTTTGGCCAGCTCGGTCTCGCGGTCCTTGAGTTCGCGGCGCATACGCGCGTACTCCCCGAAGTCCCCCAGATGGCAGGTCATGCCCTCCCGGTAGCCGTCGAGGCCCTCCTCATTGCGCTGGACCTGCCGGGAGATCCCGACGACCGACTTGTCGGCCTGGAACTGGGCGAAGGAGGTCTCCAGCAGCTCGCGCGAGCGATGCCGGCCGAACTGCTGTACGAGATTGACGGCCATGTTGTACGAGGGCCGGAAGCTGGAGCGCAGCGGATAGGTCCGCGTCCCCGCGAGCCCGGCGAGCGCGCCCGGGTCCATACCGCGCTGCCAGAGCACCACGGCATGGCCCTCGACATCGATACCGCGCCGACCCGCCCGCCCGGTCAGCTGCGTGTACTCACCGGGGGTGATGTCGGCGTGCTGCTCGCCGTTCCACTTGACGAGCTTCTCCAGCACCACGGACCTGGCGGGCATGTTGATGCCGAGCGCCAGCGTCTCGGTCGCGAAGACCGCCTTGACCAGGCCGCGGACGAACAGCTCCTCCACGACCTCCTTGAAGGTCGGCAGCATTCCGGCGTGATGCGCGGCGATACCGCGCTCCAGGCCCTCCAGCCACTCGTAGTAGCCGAGGACATGAAGGTCCTCACCGGGAATGGAGGCCGTACGCTCCTCGACGATCTCGCGGACCCGGCGGCGCGCCTCGTCGTTGTTGAGCCGCAGCCCCGCGTACATGCACTGCTGTACGGCGGCCTCGCAGCCGGCCCGGCTGAAGATGAAGGTGATCGCGGGCAGCAGGCCCTCGGCGTCGAGGCGGTCGATGACCTCGGGCCTGCCCGGCGTCCAGATCCGGGAGCGCTGCCGGCGCTCGCGCTCGCGGTCCGCCTCGCGGATCATCTTCCCGCGCCGTCGTTCGCGCGGGTTGTACGTGCGCTGGTTCTCCATCCGGGCCAGCCGGACGAGATCCGGATTGACCTCGCGCTTGCCCGCGCCGCGCCCGCCGTGGTCGGTCTCCTCCTCGAAGAGGTCGTACATCCTGCGCCCGGCCATCACATGCTGCCAGAGCGGCACGGGCCGGTGCTCGGAGACGATCACTTCGGTGTCGCCACGGACGGTGTCCAGCCAGTCACCGAACTCCTCGGCGTTGGAGACCGTCGCCGAGAGTGAGACGAGCGTGACCGACTCGGGGAGATGGATGATCACCTCTTCCCAGACGGCGCCCCGGAAGCGGTCGGAGAGGTAGTGCACCTCGTCCATCACCACATAGCCGAGCCCGCTGAGCGCCTGGGAGCCCGCGTAGAGCATGTTGCGCAGCACCTCGGTGGTCATGACGACCACCGGAGCGTCCGCGTTGACGCTGTTGTCCCCGGTCAGCAGGCCGACCTTGGCGGCGCCGTAGCGCTTGGCCAGATCGGCGTACTTCTGGTTGGAGAGCGCCTTGATGGGCGTGGTGTAGAAGCACTTGCGGCCCTCGGCCAGGGCCAGGTGCACGGCGAACTCGCCGACGATCGTCTTGCCCGAGCCGGTGGGCGCGGCGACCAGCACGCCCTTTCCCGCCTCCAGGGCCTGGCATGCCTCGATCTGGAAGGGGTCAAGACCGAAGTCGTACATCTCGCGGAAGGGAGCGAGCGCCGTGGCCTGCTCGGCGGCGCGGATCCGGGAAGCGGCGTAGCGCTCGGCTGGTGAGAGGTCCTCTGTCATCTTGAAGTCGAGCCTACCCGTCACCTCTGACAGTCAGCCCGATCTTTAATCGCCCTTGGAAACCCCCACCACAGGGACCTGCGAGCGGGATGGACGACCGTGGTGGTCCCGCCGGTCAGCGGGCGGGACCACCGGGGTCAGGTGACGTCGTCGTAACCGTTCAGTCGCTTCGTACCGTCGCCGTCCGACCGCTCGGACAGACCGCGCGGCGCCGAGACGGGTTCGATCTCCCCGACGGCCTCGGGGGTCAGATCCAGGTCCGAGGCCTCGTCGTCGCCGGGCCCCATGGCATCGCGCTGCGACTTGCGGCGGTCGTTCAGGAGCGAGATCGCCGTGGCGACGAAGTACAGCACCCAGATCGGCACGGCGAGGCCCATCATGGTCAGCGGGTCGGTGCTGGGCGTGGCCACCGCGGCGAACACGGTGATGCCCATGATCATGCCCCGCCACCAGCCGGCCATCCGCTTGCCGGTGATGACCCCGCCGAGGTTGAGCATCACCAGCAGCAGCGGCAGCTCGAAGGAGAGACCGAAGACGACCACCATGCGGGTGATCAGATCGAGCAGATCATCGAGCGGAAGCTGGTTGTCCAGGTTGGCCGGCGAGAATTCGAGCAGGACCTTCGCCATCGTCGGCAGCGTCTTGTACGCGAAGAAGCCGCCGGCCAGGAAGAGCGGGAAGCCCGCCGCCACGAAGGCGAGCGAGTACTTCTTCTCCGCCTTGTGCAGCCCCGGGGCGACAAAGGCCCACAGCTGGTACAGCCAGATCGGTGAGGAGCCCACGACACCGGCCATCAAGGAGACCTTGAGCGCGAGGGTGAAGGGCGTCAGCAGACCGTTCAGGACAATGCGGGCGCAGGTGACTTGCTCCCGGTTGGCCAGATCCGCGAAGCTCACTTCACATCCGACCGACTTCAGCACCGGGTCGGTGAAGAACTCGATGATGTCCTTGTAGAAGAACGCGGCGACGAGCGTCACGACGACGATCGCCAGCAACGCCTTCGCGAGCCGGTTGCGCAGCTCACGCAGGTGTTCCACCAGGGGCATCCGCCCCTCGGGATCGGTCTCCTTCTTGCGGGCAGACTTAAGCAACCCACGTCCTCATCTCGTGCGGCGGGCGGTTCGGTGACAGCGGCACCCGCTTCGGCCCAGGTGTCAGCGCTTGGTGGTCGAGTCCGTCGGCTCGGTCACCGGACGCGCGCTGGTCACATCGCCGGGCGCGGCCTGGATCGTACGCGGCACGACGTGGTCCTGAGCGGTCTCGTCGCCCTTCGGCTCCGCCGGGGCCGTCTGCTGGCCCTCCGACTTCATCGCCTTGGCCTCGCTCTTGAGGATGCGGGCCGACTTGCCGAGCGAACGCGCCATGTCCGGAAGCTTCTTCGCGCCGAACAGCAGGACGATCACGACGAGGATGAGAATGATCTCGGTGGGACCGAGCCTTCCGAACATAAGCTTTTACCTTCTCACCGAGGCGGCATGGGAGGGGCCTGCACAGATTCGGCCGGACTCTTGTCCGACGTGGTTGCGCAGCGATCGTAACGCGCAGGGGTGAACACGGGGCAATCCCTGTGCGTACTTCCGTCGGCGGCCCGCGCCTCGCTGCCGGGGCCACGCTGTGCAGCGTACCCCGCTATCTGGCCGGTGAGCAGGGGGCGTCGCTACCTCAACGTCTCGCCCGTGGCGGCCAGCCGGGTGGCCGCGCGCTCCAGATCCTCGGCCGCCCGGTTGATCGTCTCGGTGGTGCTGGCGACCTGACGGCCGAGCCGCTGGGCTTCCAGGAAGACGCGGACGGCCAGCACGCCGAGCACGGCGATACCACAGAAACCCAGGGCGATGGCGAGCATGGGCCAGAACATGGGCAGAGCCTAGACCGTTTCAGGAAGTGGGGTTCGGGACATGTTTCCGGGGCGTCTTTCCGGGACGTGCTTCAGGGACGTCGTTCAGGGGGTGGAGTGGAGCCGGAGGGTACGCACCCCGCCGCCGGTGAGGAGTTCGACGATGCGCTCCCCCGCGGGCTTGCGCACCATGGCCTCGCACTCGGGACAGGTGAAGGAGTAGAAGGTGGTCTTGGCGCTGGCGCCGATCGCCAGGCGCAGGGCGCCCGCGGAGAGTTCGAAGCGGGCACGGCACTCGGGACAGGCCGCCTTGAAGAGCACCGGAACGACGGTCGAAAGTCCGGACAGCCCAGCTATGGTCGACATTGCGCGTGGTTCTCCTCGTCCTCGTCCTCAGCCGTTCACCGGGTGGTCGTCGTAGGCCGCGAGCGCCTCGCCCGCCGCCCGCCGCGCGCTGTCCGCCAGCTCCGGCGGGGAGACGATGCGTCCGTCCCCGCCGAGCCGCAGCGCCAGCCGTCTGAGCGAGGCGGGCGCGGGGGTACGCAGAGTGATCCGCAGCCCGCCGTCGGGGAGTTCGACCGCGCTGTCGTGCGGGTAGTACTCCGCCACCCACCGGCCGCCCGGCCCTACCTCGATCACCACCTCGGGGTCCTCGGCCGAGGGCTGCACCAGCCCTTCCGACAGATCCCTCAGCTCCAGCTCCGGCGGCGCGGCCGGTGCGTCCAGCAGCCTGATCTCGGCGACCCGGTCGAGGCGGAACGTACGTCGCGCCTCGGAGAGCCGGCACCACGCCTCCATATAGGTGTGCCCCACGGCGAACAGCCGGATCGGGTCGACCTCGCGCTCCGTCAGCTCGTCACGCGCCGGTGAGTAGTAGCGCAGCCACAGCCGGCGGCGCTCCGAGATCGCCCGGTCGACCTCGGCGAACACCCCGCCCTCGGACTCGAAGGTCACCGAGAGCCGGGAGCTCGCGCCCGCGGCCTCCCCGGCGGCCGTCTCCAGCTTGGCGGTGGCGCGCAGCAGCGCCTGCCGGTCGCCCTCGCGCAGCCCCGGCAGGGTGGCGACGGCGCGGGCGGCGACGAGCAGCGCCGTGGCCTCGTCGGCCGCGAGCCGCAGCGGCTCGGCGACATCGTCGGGGTTGTGCCACCAGATGCGGTCGCCGTCGGTGTCGATGTCGAGCAGATCGCCGCCGCGGAAGCTGGTCCCGCACATGGGCAGCACATCGAGGTCGGAGATCAGCTCGTCCTCGGTGATGCCGAAGGCGCGGGCGACATCGCTCACATGCGCGCCGGGGCGCTCCCGCAGATAGGTCACCAGCGAGAGCATCCGCCGGGTCTGGTCGATGGCGTTGGCTGCCATGGTTGTACGAGTCCCCCTCAGCCCTTGGCCACGGCGCGCAGCCGGTCCAGGACATCGGCCCGCAGATCCGCGGGCTCCAGTACGACCGCGTCCGGGCCGAACTCCACCAGCCAGGCGTCCAGCCCATGTCCATAAGGGACTTCCAGCTCGTCCCAGCCGTCGCCCAGTTCCCGTGACGACAGCGCCTTGGCCCGCAGCGGATAGCCGCACCCGGAGCGCAGCTTGATCAGCGCGGAGCGCGTCGCGGTCTCCCCCGCCCAGCTCTCCACGGTCTCCCGTACGGTGACGACATCGGGTACGGGCGCGCTGAAGACACCCGCGCGTGAGCGGACCCGGCCGGTGATCCGGGAGAGCCGGAAGACCCGCTCGGCGCCACGGTCCCGGTCCCAGCCGGCCAGATACCAGTGGCCGCGCCAGCACTCCAGCGTCCAGGGCTCCACCTGGCGCTGCTCCGGGCGGGCGGCGTTGGCCTTGCGGTAGTCGAAGGCGACGGGACGCCGGTCGCGGCAGGCGAGCATCAGCGGTTCGAAGGCGGCCTCGTGGACGGGGATACGGGGTTCGAGCGCGCCGTGGTGCGCCTCGTACGTGTCCTCCGCCTCCGGCATCCCGGCGGCGCGCAGCTTCTGCAGGGCGCCGCTCGCGGCGCCGGCCAGCCGGGCCTGCTGCCAGACCTTGGCGGCGAGACCGAGGGCGGCGGCCTCCTCGGCGTCGAGGGTGATGGCGGGCAGCCGGTTGCTGTCGCGCCGGGCGAGATAGCCGGTGTCGCCGTCGAGGTTCTCCACCGTCTCGATGACCAGCCCGAGTTCGCGCAGATCGTCCTTGTCCCGCTCGAACATCCGGTTGAACGAGTCGTCGGTGCCGGCCTCCAGATAGGCCTCGATGGAGCCCCGCAGCTCACGCTTGCTGAGCGGTCGCCGGGTCCCGAGCAGACACAGCGCCAGATTCATCAGCCGCTCGGCCTTGGCAATGGCCATCGACGCCTCGCACCCCTCTTGATCGTGCCGCGCTCCCCGCTGACCGTACCGCCCCGGGGTGTCGCCGTAAAAGCCGAGGGCCCATGCCGGACAGCATGGGCCCTCGGGTGTCCGGAAGTGATCAGACAGCGACCAGGTCGCAGACGAAGATCAGCGCCTCACCGGGGGCGATCCGGCCGCCGCCGGCGCCGCGCTCGCCGTACGCCAGGTGCGAGGGGATGATCAGCTGGCGACGGCCGCCGACCTTCATGCCCTGCACGCCCTCGTCCCAGCCCTTGATGACCTGGCCGGCGCCGAGCTGGAACTGGAGCGGGGTACCGCGGTTCCACGAGGAGTCGAACTCCTCACCGGTGGAGAACGCCACGCCCACGTAGTGGACGGACACGGAATCGCCGGCCTTGGCCTCCGGGCCGTCGCCGACGACGATGTCCTTGATCTCCAGATCGGCCGGCGGCTCGCCACCCGGGAAGTCGACCTCGGGCTTGTCGATGCTCACTGAACTGCTCCTCTAAATGATGAACGGGGCAACCGGGACAGTCTTACACCTTCGCCAGGATGTCCACCGCGAAGACCAGTGTGGAGTTCTTCGGGATGCCCTGCTGCTCCTGGTTGCCGAACGCCTGGTCCGGCGGGATCACGATGAGGATCCGGCTGCCCACCTTCTTGCCGACGATGCCCGTCTTGAGGCCCTTCAGCGTGAGCTGCGGCAGCGGGAAGGTCTGCGTGCGGCCGGTCTTGTACGTGCTGTCGAACTGCTTGCGGTCCTTCCAGATGTACGCGGCGTAGTTCAGCACGACGGTGTCCGAGTCCTTGACGGTCTCGCCGTCGCTCTCCAGCACGTAGTTGGAGACGAGCTTCTTGGGCGGGTCGCTCTTCGGGACGGTGACGGTCGGTTCCTTGCCGTCGTCGTTCGTCCCGACCTTGGGCAGGTCGATGTTGTCCTGCGCGACCGCGGTCCCCTTGGCCGAGGCCGGGACCTGGGTGGACTTCAGAATGTCGACAATGAACACCAGCGTGGAGTTGGGCTTGATGTCGCCCTGGCCCTGGGCGCCGTAGCCGAGCTCCGGCGGGATGCCGAGCTCGACGCGGCTGCCGACCTTCTGGCCCTCCAGACCCTGGTCCCAGCCCTTGATGACCATGCCGGCCCCGACGGTCAGATCGAACGGCTGCTTACGGTCGAAGCTGTTGTCGAAGGGCTTGTCGGAGTCCCAGCTCTGGCCCAGATAGTTGACCTGGATCGCATCGCCCTTTTTGACCGTCGCTCCGTCACCCTTGCTGAGGACATCGACCTTCAGCTCCTTGGGCGGCGTGCCCTCCCCCTTGTCGAGGGTCGGCTTCTGACCGAACTTGGCACCCGAGCTGATCGCGGGAAGCCCGTTCTTGGACGAGGTGGAGTCGGAGCCTCCATCGCTGCCACAGGCCGCTGTCGACAACAGCAGCAAGGGGACGACGATGAGGCCGGCAAGTCGGCGCACGTGTTCCTCAGATCTCAGACGGCACAGTAGTTGCCCGCCACTCTAAGGCGTGCCGAGGGCCCCGTACGCGTTACGTACGGGGCCCTCCTCACATTCCACCAATGCGTGTGTCCCCGGCGGCTCACATACCGGCGATCAGTTTCTCCACCCGCTCGTCCACCGAACGGAACGGGTCTTTGCAGAGCACCGTGCGCTGTGCCTGGTCATTGAGCTTGAGATGCACCCAGTCGACGGTGAAGTCCCTGCGCTGCTCCTGGGCCCGGCGGATGAAGTCGCCGCGCAGCCGCGCCCTGGTGGTCTGCGGGGGCACCGACTTGCCCTCGAAGATCTTCATGTCGTTGCAGATACGGGCGGCCTGGCCCTTCTTCTCCAGCAGGTAGTAGAGACCCCGGCGGCGGTGGATGTCGTGATAGGCGAGGTCTATCTGAGCGACCCTCGGATGCGACATCGTCATATTGTGCTTGGCCCGGTACCGCTCGATGAGCTGGTACTTCATGACCCAGTCGATCTCGGTGCCGATACGGTCGAGATCCTCGGCCTCGATCGCGTCGAGCGTGCGGCCCCAGAGTTCCAGGACCTGGTCGACGGTGCCGGTGCGGATGCCCCGGCGCTCCACGAAGTCGACGGCCTTCTCGTAGTACTCGCGCTGGACCTCCAGGGCGGAGGCTTCCCGGCCGCTCGCCAGGCGCACCTTGCGCTGGCCGGTGAGGTCATGGCTGACCTCGCGGATGGCCCGGATCGGGTTCTCCAGGGTGAGATCGCGCATCACCGTGCCCGCCTCGATCATGCGCAGGACGAGATCGGTGGCGCCGACCTTGAGCAGCATGGTCGTCTCGGACATGTTCGAGTCGCCGACGATGACATGGAGCCGGCGGTAGCGCTCCGCGTCCGCGTGCGGTTCGTCACGGGTGTTGATGATCGGACGGGAGCGGGTGGTGGCGGAGCTGACGCCCTCCCAGATGTGCTCCGCGCGCTGGCTGACGCAGTACACCGCGCCCCGCGGGGTCTGGAGTACCTTGCCGGCGCCGCAGAGCAGCTGACGGGTGACGAGGAAGGGGATGAGGATGTCCGCGAGCCGGGAGAACTCCCCGTGGCGGGCGACGAGATAGTTCTCGTGGCAGCCGTAGGAGTTTCCCGCAGAATCGGTGTTGTTCTTGAAGAGATAGACGTCGCCCGCGATTCCCTCCTCGTGCAGGCGGCGTTCTGCGTCGACGAGCAGCCCCTCCAGAATGCGCTCGCCCGCCTTGTCGTGCGTGACCAGCTCGGAGATGTTGTCGCATTCGGGAGTTGCGTATTCCGGATGCGAACCCACGTCGAGGTAGAGACGGGCGCCGTTCCGCAGGAAGACATTGCTGCTGCGGCCCCATGAGACAACACGGCGGAAGAGGTAGCGCGCCACTTCGTCAGGTGACAGTCGGCGCTGTCCCCTGAACGTGCACGTGACGCCGTACTCGTTCTCCAGCCCGAAAATGCGGCGGTCCATGTCTGAACATTACGCCTGATGGCCAGAGCTGAAACCGGGTTGGGCCGCACCGCTTCGATCATTTTCCGTCCGGATGGTGGCATCCGAAGGGCCGGTGGGAGCCTTGAGGACCCGCTGGGTGACCAGCAGTACCAGCAGCGCGGCGATACCGCCTGCCCCCGCCACGGCGAAGCTCGCGGAGGTGCCGCCGTGCTCCACGGCGGGTCCCGCGGCGCCGGTGCCGAGCGCGGTTCCGACACCGAACGTGGTGACGAGCCAGGAGAACGCCTCGGTGACCGTGCCGCGCGGGGCGTGCCGGTCGACGACGATGAAGGCGCAGGCCAGCGCGGGTGCCAGAAAGACCCCGGCGAGGGCGGACAGCGCGGTCATGGCGACCACACCGGGGGTGAGCGTCAGCGGTAGGTAACAGAGGGCCAGCAGGGCGACGATGCCTCGCAGACGGCGCTCGGGCACCCCGGTCCACTGCCGCGATCCGTAGACCGTGCCACCGATCAGCGCGCCGAGACCGAGGGCGGCCATCAGCCAGCCGTACACGGACTCGTCGCCGTGGTCGTCGGCGTAGGCGACGCCCGCGACGGTGATGGAGCCGAGGGCCATGCCGATGAAGAGGAAGGCGCCGAGGAGGGCGAGCATCCCCGGCGAGCGCAGGGCGCCGAGCCAGTGCGCCTCACGGGGCGCGGAGCGCCAGGCCTTGGAGGGCTTGGACGTGACGACGGAGAGCGCGCCGAGTACGCCGATGACGTTGATGACGAGCAGCGCGGCGGCCGGGGACCAGAGCGCGACCAGCAGGGTGACGAAGAGCGGGCCGAGCGTGAACATGACCTCCTGGGCCACGGCGTCCATGGCGTACGCCCGGTGCACCCGGTCCTCCCGGCCGAGGACGCTCGGCCACAGCGCCCGCAGTCCGCCCTCCAGCGGCGGGGTGAACAGGCCCGCGATCGCCACGGCCGGGTACGCGAGGGCCGGCGCCTCCGTTCCGACGGCCGCGAAGAGCACCATGCCGAGGGCCGAGACCAGCGCCGCGGGGAGCTGCACGCGGGGCTGTCCGAACAGGTCCACGGCCCGGCCCAGCAGCGGCTGGCCGATGGCCGTGGTGATGCCGTAGAGCGCCGTGAGCACCCCGGCCAGGGTGTAGCTGCCGCCCTCGGCGCGGATGAACAGGACGATCGCGATATGGCCCGTGGCGCTCGGCAGCCGGCCCACCAGCGTGCCCGTGAGCAGCCGTGCGGCGTGCGGCGCCTTGAGTATGTCCAGATACCCCGTGGCCATGTCGCCCCTTGTCTCCGTCAGCTCGTCCCCCGGGTCGCCGCGCTGCGGTCCCGTCCGGGGTGTTACGTATAACGTGCAGCGCTATACGTACCATGTGCGCAGTCCGCGGGTCCACCGCGATTCGCACCGCGCGACGGAGAACGGCAGTCATGACAGAGCAGTCCGCCAGGCCCACCAGCAAGGACGTGGCGCGCGCCGCGGGCGTGTCCCAGGCCACGGTCTCCCTCGTCCTCGGCGACAAGTGGCCGGGCAGGGTCTCGGAGCGGACCGCCGCCCTGGTGCGGGACGCGGCGCGCGCCCTGGGCTACCGGCCCAATCTCGCGGCCCGCAATCTGCGGCTCGGCACCACCAGGACGGCGCTCCTGGTCGTGCCCGCGCTCACCAGCGAGTTCTTCGCCCGCGTCTACACGGGAGCGGCCGGGGTCGCGGCCGAGCACGGCTTCGGGGTCGTCCTCTATCCCTCACCGGCCGGGGTGGGCCCCGCCAAGGCCCCCTTCGCTTCGGCGCGGGCCGCGCTGGACGGGGTGATCGCCTCCTCGATGGCGACCGGCGCGCTGGACGCGATCCGCGGCTCGGACGGCACGGATCTGCCGCTGGTGATGCTCGACAGCGATCCGGCGGCGCCCGGAGCCGCCGCCCGGGTGAATCTGGACATCGCCGACGGCATGCGGCAGATCGCCGGGCATCTGCTGGATCTCGGCCACCGGCGGCTGCTCCATCTGTCCTCCGCCGTGGCCTCGTGGACCTTCGACGTACGGGCGGCGGCACTGGCCGAGACGGTACGGGGCGTACCGGACGCGGTCGTGCGCACGGTCTCCGCGCCGCTGGAGGTGGACGCCGGGCGGGAGGCCACCGAGCGCGCCCTCAGCGGCCCCGGGCCCCGGCCGACGGCGCTGGTGTGCGACGACGACATCCTGGCCGCGGGCGCCTGCAAGGCCGTACGGCGGCTCGGGCTGCGGGTGCCGGAGGACATCTCGGTGTGCGGCTTCGACGATCTGGCGCTCGCGACGGCGGTAGAGCCGGAGCTGACGACGGTACGGCTGCCCGCCGAGCTGGTGGGCGAGCGCGGGATGTCGGCCCTGCTGGCGGTCCTGGACGGCCGTCGGCCCGAGACCGGCGACCTCCCGGTCTCGCTGGTGGTCAGGGACTCCACGGCGCCCCCGCCGCTCGCACGGCCCGTCCCCTGACCCCTCCGACGGCTCTCCGGTGACACGTCTCGCGATACGACGATGCCCCGGCGCGTACGAGCGCGCCGGGGCATGCCGAGACGTTTCCTCCGGGGCTACTCGTCGGCGTCTTTTCCGTCCGGCTTGCCGCTGTCCTTGCCCTCGGGCGCCTCGGGCGCCTTGGACTCGGGCTTCTCGGTGGTCTCCGGCGCCTCCGAGGGCGCCTTGGCCCGGGCGGGTGTGGCGCCGTCCGGCTCCTCGGTGTCCGAGGGCGCGTCCGTCGGCGTGGAGGCCGCGCCGTCCGCCTCCAGCAGCCGGGAGAGCTGGCGGCCCACGATCCGCTTGAACTTGCGCTGCTGCGGTCGCGTACGGTCCAGCACCGCCACCTCAAGCCGCTCGGCGGGGATCTCCCGCTCGCCGCCATTGGTGTCCCTGGAGAGCGCCTGGACGGCCAGCTTCAGGGCCTCGGCGAGCGACATGCCGTCGCGGTGCCGCTGGTCCAGATAGGAGCCGATCTGCTCCGAGCTGCCGCCGACCGCGACCGAGCCGTGCTCGTCCACGATCGAGCCGTCGTGGGGCAGCCGGTAGATCTGGTCGCCGTCCGGCGTGGCGCCCACCTCGGCGACCACCAGCTCCACCTCGTACGGCTTCTCACCCGCGCTGGA
Organism: Streptomyces sp. NPDC051662; assembly: GCF_040681655.1. NCBI lineage: Bacteria > Bacillati > Actinomycetota > Actinomycetes > Kitasatosporales > Streptomycetaceae > Streptomyces > Streptomyces sp. NPDC051662. Next base: position 155,490 of record NZ_JBFAZD010000005.1, on the reverse strand, counting down.
GAAGATCGTGCCGAGCGTCTGAGCGTAGACATTGGCGAGACCGCGGGCGGTCACATCGTCGCGGTCGTAGGTGAATCCGCGCAGATCCGCGTAGCGCACCCCGCCGATGCGCAGATTCTCGTACTCGTTGTACTTGCCGGCGGCCGCGAAGCCGATCCGGTCATAGATCTCGCTGAACTTGTGAAGTGCACGGGACGGGTTCTCGCCGACGAAGACAATGCCGTCGGCGTACTGCAGCACGACCAGGCTGCGACCGCGGGCGATGCCCTTGCGGGCGTATTCCGCCCGGTCGGCCATGGCCTGCTGGGGTGAGACATAGAACGGCGTCGACACCGGCTATCCGTCCCTTTCTGTCAGAGGCATGTTTATTCAGAAGAGAGCGGCATCAGAGCAGCGCGGCGCGCGGGCCGTCGGGCTGTTCCAGCCGGCGCTGCAGGATCGCGCGGGCGGTCTCGGCGGATTCCGCGTCGGTCAGCTTCCGGAAGCCCTCTTCGGTGATGACGGTGACGATCGGGTAGATCCGGCGGGCCACATCGGGTCCGCCCGTCGCCGAGTCGTCGTCAGCGGCGTCGTAGAGCGCCTGGATGACCAGGGTGATCGCCTGCTCTTCGGTCAGATCCTCGCGGTAGAGCTTCTTCATCGCGCCCCGGGCGAAGATCGAGCCGGAGCCGGTGGAAGCGAAGCCCGCCTCCTCGGAACGGCCGCCCGTCACGTCGTACGAGAAGATGCGGCCCTTCGCACGGTCGACGTCCCAGCCCGCGAAGAGGGGGACGACGGCCAGGCCCTGCATGGCCATGGCCAGATTGCTGCGGATCATCGTGGAGAGCCGGTTGGCCTTGCCCTCCAGGGAGAGCTGCGCTCCTTCGACCTTCTCGAAGTGCTCCAGCTCCAGTTGGAAGAGCTTGACCATCTCCACGGCGAGACCCGCGGTGCCCGCGATGCCGACGGCCGAGTACTCGTCGGCCGGGAACACCTTCTCGATGTCGCGCTGGGCGATCATGTTGCCCATCGTCGCGCGCCGGTCACCGGCGAGCACCACGCCTCCGGGGAAGCTGGCCGCGACGATCGTCGTCCCGTGCGGCGCCTCGATGGCGCCCTGGAGGGGCGGCAGCGATCGCTTGCCGGGCAGCAGGTCCGGCGAGTGGTGGGACAGGAAATCCATGAACGAGGACGAGCCGGGCGTCAGGAAGGGTGCCGGCAGACGCCCGGTGCTACGAGGGTTGGCTTCCACACGTTTCCTTCCGGATGGGCGGCGGCCCGCCGCTCGCGCCGGGCCGATCTTAAGAACTGTGCACGGACCTTACCCGCGCCGCCGCGTGTCATCCGTCCCGGTGCGACCGGCTTTCACCGGCGCACCGGAACGGACAACCGCTGCTACTGGCCGCCCTTTTGGACGAAGGAGCGCACGAAGTCCTCGGCGTTCTCCTCAAGGACGTCGTCGATCTCGTCCAGGACGGAGTCCACGTCGTCGGACAATTTCTCCTGGCGCTCCTTGAGGTCCTCGGACGCCTGCGCCTCCTGCGCCTGCTCCTCGGTCTCCTCGGTGGAACGCGTCGCCTTCTGCTGTCCGCCGCCGGTGTCCTTGGTCGCCATAACCCTCACCCCGCTCGGTTCGCCCCGCTCGATGTGACCTACATGATCAGACCCTACAAGGAGGGTCCGACATCGGCCCCGCACTTCTGACAACGTCCGGGTACCACCTCGATCATTCCCGGACAGGGACCATTTCAGCCTCCGGACAGCACCCGGACCAGCTCCTCCGCCGTACGGCAGCGGTCGAGCAGCTCCTTGACGTGGTTCCGGGTGCCCCGCAGCGGCTCCAGAGTGGGTACGCGCTGGAGCGAGTCACGGCCCGGCAGATCGAAGATGACCGAATCCCACGAGGCCGCCGCCACGTCGTCCGCGTACTGCTCCAGGCACCGTCCCCGGAAGTACGCCCTGGTGTCCTCCGGGGGCTTCGTCCTGGCCCGCTCGACGTCCCGGTCGTCCAGGAGCCGCTGCATCTTGCCGCGGGCCACCAGACGGTTGTAGAGGCCCTTGGCGGGCCGTACGTCGGCGTACTGGAGGTCCACGAGGTGCAGCCGGGCCGCGTCCCAGTCCAGGTTGTCCCGGCGCCGGTAGCCCTCCAGGATCTCCCGCTTGGTGATCCAGTCGAGCTCCCCCGACAGACTCATCGGATCGTTCTCCAGCCGGTTGAGGGTGTCCTCCCAGCGGCCCAGGACGTCCTTGGTCTGCTCGTCGGCGTCGACGCCGTAACGCTCCTCCACATACTTTCTGGCCAGCTCGTAATACTCCATCTGGAGCTGGACAGCGGTGAGTGTCCGTCCGCTGCGGAGCGTGACCAGCCGGCCGAGGTCGGGGTCGTGCGAGACCTGGTGCAGCGTGCGGACCGGCTGGTCGACGGCGAGATCGACGTTGATGAAGCCGTCCTCGATCATGGAGAGGACGAGCGAGGTCGTGCCGAGCTTGAGATAGGTCGAGATCTCCGACAGATTCGCGTCGCCGATGATCACATGCAGCCGGCGGTATTTCTCCGCGTCGGAATGCGGCTCGTCACGGGTATTGATGATCGGGCGTTTGAGCGTGGTCTCCAGGCCGACCTCGACCTCGAAATAGTCCGCGCGCTGGCTGATCTGGAAGCCGTGCTCATGCCCGTCCTGGCCGATACCGACCCGGCCCGCGCCGGTGACGACCTGCCGGGAGACGAAGAACGGCGTCAGATGGCGCACGATGTCCGAGAAGGGGGTTTCCCGCTTCATCAGATAGTTCTCGTGCGTGCCGTAGGACGCGCCCTTGTTGTCGGTGTTGTTCTTGTACAGATGGATCGGCTGGGCGCCCGGAAGCTGGGCCGCTCGTTCGGCGGCCTCGGCCATGACGCGCTCGCCCGCCTTGTCCCAGAGGACGGCGTCGCGCGGATTGGTGATCTCGGGAGAGCTGTATTCCGGGTGGGCGTGGTCGACGTACAGCCGTGCGCCATTCGTGAGAATCACATTCGCCAGGCCGATGTCCTCGTCGGTGAGCTGACTGGAATCGGCCGTCTCGCGGGCGAGGTCGAAGCCACGGGCATCCCGCAGCGGATTCTCCTCCTCGAAATCCCAGCGGGCACGTCGCGCCCGGTGCATCGCCGCCGCGTAGGCGTTGACGATCTGGGACGAGGTGAGCATGGCATTGGCGTTCGGGTGACCCGGAACGGAGATGCCGTACTCCGTCTCGATGCCCATTACTCGCCGTACGGTCATGCGGCCCTCCTTGCCCGGCGGCGCTCCCCTCCGGAAGCGCGGCTCAAGTACCGCTGTCTCTCCGTCGCGTGTGCGTGTGCGGTGCCCGACCCCGCACTGCGCGACGCGGCGGTAGGAAAGAGCCTAGAACGCCTCTGCGCCGGTGGGGAGATCATTTCCGTCATTGGCCTGGTGTGGTGGAAGGTACGTGGAAAGCAACCGGCTGCGGATGCCCTTTCCGGACATCCGCAGCCGGTCCGCGCTCTACAGGTACTGACCGGTGTTCGCCACCGTGTCGATGGAGCGTCCGGTGTCCGCGCCCTGCTTTCCGGTCACCAGGGTACGGATGAAGACAATCCGCTCGCCCTTCTTACCGGAGATACGGGCCCAGTCGTCCGGGTTCGTGGTGTTCGGCAGGTCCTCGTTCTCCTTGAACTCATCCACACATGCCTGGAGGAGATGGGAGACCCTGAGGCCCTTCTGGTCATGGTCGAGGAATGCCTTGATGGCCATCTTCTTGGCCCGGTCGACAATGTTCTGGATCATCGCGCCGGAGTTGAAGTCCTTGAAATACAGGACTTCCTTGTCGCCGTTCGCGTACGTGACCTCAAGGAAGCGGTTCTCCTCGGATTCCGCGTACATCTGCTCCACGACGGACTGGATCATCCCGTGAGCCGCGGACTCCTTGGAGCCGTTGTGCTCGGAGACATCGTCCACATGCAGCGGCAGCGAGGGTGTCAGGTACTTCGCGAAGATGTCCTTCGCCGCCTCCGCGTCCGGACGCTCGATCTTGATCTTCACATCGAGCCGGCCGGGCCGCAGGATCGCGGGGTCGATCATGTCCTCGCGGTTGGAGGCGCCGATGACGATGACGTTCTCCAGACCCTCCACACCGTCGATCTCGGCGAGCAGCTGGGGGACGATGGTGTTCTCCACGTCCGAGCTGACACCGGATCCGCGGGTGCGGAAGAGGGACTCCATCTCGTCGAAGAAGACGATGACGGGGGTGCCCTCGCTCGCCTTCTCCCGGGCACGCTGGAAGACCAGGCGGATATGGCGCTCGGTCTCACCGACGTACTTGTTGAGGAGCTCGGGACCCTTGATGTTGAGGAAGTAGCTCTTCCCCGCGGGCCGGCCGGTCACCTCGGCGACCTTCTTGGCGAGGGAGTTCGCGACGGCCTTGGCGATCAGTGTCTTGCCGCAGCCGGGCGGGCCGTAGAGCAGGATGCCCTTCGGCGGTCGCAGTTCGTGCTCCTTGAAGAGGTCCGGGTGGAGGTACGGAAGCTCGACCGCGTCGCGGATCATCTCGATCTGGCCGCCCAGACCGCCGATCTTGTCGTAGTCGACGTCCGGAACCTCTTCGAGGACAAGCTCCTCGACCTCGCTCTTGGGAACCACTTCATAGACATAGCCGGAGCGGGGTTCGAGCAGGAGGGCGTCGCCGGGACGGACGGTGATGTCCAGCAGCGGCTCGGCGAGCCGCACCACCCGTTCCTCGTCGGTGTGCCCGATCACCAGGGCGCGCTCGCCGTCCTCAAGGATCTCCTTGAGGGTGACGATGTCCCCGGCGCGCTCGTACTCCATGGCCTCGACCACATTGAGCGCCTCATTGAGCATGACTTCCTGGCCGCGCCTGAGCTCGTCGAGCTCGACGCCGGGGCTGACATTCACCCGGAGCTTGCGGCCCCCGGTGAAGATATCGGCCGTACCGTCCTCATTGGCCTGCAGAAAGACACCGAAGCCGGCAGGCGGCTGAGCGAGCCGGTCGACCTCCTCCTTGAGGGCCACGATCTGATCGCGGGCCTCACGCAGAGTATTGGCGAGCCGCTCGTTCTGTGCGGACACACCGGCGAGATTCGTCTGCAACTCGACGATCCGCTCTTCGAGAATCCTCGTGTGCCGCGGAGAGTCGGCGAGCTTACGTCGCAGGACGGCGATTTCCTGCTCGAGATAGGCAACCTGGCCGGCTGGGTCTTCGGACCCCCGCCCGGGCCGGATGCCGCGGTTGATGTCGTCGTCGTGGGCTGCCACGGTCCTCACCTCCTCCAAGGGGAGCTGGACGCTTCCTGACCCTACCTGGGTGGGTGATGATTGAAACCCCTAGATCACAAAGACTGTCGGGGTAGGTCCGATCTTCACCCTTGCGCCCTCCCTCACGCCAGGGGAATACCCACCCAGGAACATCGGAAAGCTGTCGGTTGTATCGTCGAAGCGTTCAACACCCGTCAGGGCCGCCGCGACTTACTCCATAATGCGCTGCCCGGCGCGGTAAACGGCAGGAGAGATGACCGTGCAGCAGGAGGCTCCCACCGAAGGCGTCACCGACAACGGTGAGCCGCTGGAGGTCTGGATCGACCAGGACCTCTGCACCGGGGACGGGATCTGTGCGCAGTACGCCCCTGATGTGTTCGAGCTGGACATCGACGGCCTGGCCTATGTGAAGAGCCCGGACGACGAGCTGCTCCAGGCCCCGGGCGCGACCACGCGCGTACCCCTGCCGCTGCTGCGCGACGTGGTGGACTCCGCCAAGGAGTGTCCCGGTGACTGCATTCATGTACGCCGAGTGACGGACCGGGTCGAGGTGTACGGGCCCGACGCGGCGTAACTCCCCGTCACGGCCCGTCTCATGGCGCCACTCGTGGTGATCTTTCACACACTCCGCGCGACGGGCCGCTCGCCGCGTACGAACGCGCCGTTCCGCCACCGCCAGGAGACGCGCTGTTCCTCGTCGGGACAGCAGCTGGGGACCGTGGGTCCCGAGTAGCCGAGCAGGGTCGCGATGATCTCCCCGTCGCGTACCGCGAAGTCGGGGCCGACGGTGAGCTTGTCCTTCGGGTCCACCAGCGTCGCCACGATCCTGGCCCGCTCGCCCTCGTCGGCGCTCCTGGTCAGTACGTACACGCCGTTGGGCGGGGTGCCGGAGCCGGCCGCGCAGTGTACGACCGCCACGGTCTCCGGGTTGCCGTCCCCGTCGAGGTCGCCCGAGGCCTTCTTGGCGAGGGTCGTGCCCACGTCCCCGCACTCCAGCGGGAAGTCCACGCCCGAGGGGTCGGGGGCGGGCAGCGGGGCCCGGTCCGGGGCCGCGGTCTTCGGGGATCCCGAGCCCGACTGGGACGCCGTGGCGGCGCCGGGCTGGAGCAGACCGGCCAGGGCCACGACAGCGGCCATCGCGGTGGCAGTCGCGAGCCAGTGCACGGGGCGGGGCCGGGTGTGCGCGAGGTCCGGAGCGTCGGAGAGCTGCACGCGGAGTGTCTCCTGTGAAGGCGGTACCGGCGGATAACCAACGGTGGGGGGAGGGAGACAGCATCGTGCCACACGTCACAGCACGGCGGAACAGCGGGGTCCGTAAGGCCAACGTAAAGAAAGCGCCGCCGAGTTCGTCCGTTGCGGACGGGAACTCGGCGGCGCTGTGGGCGTGTTCGATCAGCCGCGCGAGCCGCTGCCGCTGCCCGGGCCGTCGTAGTCGTCGCCGTACGCGCCCTTGGCGGGACGGCGGCGGCGCAGCGGCGGCTCGACGCCGTCCGCGAGGCGACGGGCGGTCACCAGGAAGCCGGTGTGGCCGATCATCCGGTGGTCCGGGCGTACGGCGAGGCCCTCCACATGCCAGTTGCGGATCATCGACTCCCAGGCGGCCGGCTCGTTGAACGTGCCGAACTCCCGGATCGTCTCGACGGTGCGGGCGAGTTGTGTGGTCGTCGCGACATAGGCACAGAGGATGCCGCCGGGCACCAGCGCCTTGGAGACGGCCTCGACGCACTCCCAGGGGGCGAGCATGTCCAGGATCACGCGGTCGACGTCCGTGTCCGACAGATTGTCCTGAAGGTCACCGACCGTCAGCTGCCAGGCGGGGTGCGGCTCGCCGAAGTAGCGCTCCACGTTCTGCCGGGCGATGTCGGCGAAGTCCTGCCGGCGCTCGTAGGAGTGCAGCATGCCCTGGTCCCCGATGACGCGCAGCAGGAAGCTGCTGAGCGAGCCGGAGCCCACGCCCGCCTCGACGACGCGTGCGCCGGGAAAGATATCGGCGAAGGCCAGGATCTGGCCGGCGTCCTTCGGATAGACCACCGCGGCGCCGCGGGGCATGGACAGGACATAGTCGGGGAGCAGGGGGCGCAGCGCGAGATAGGCGACGTTTCCCGTGGTACGGACAACACTGCCCTCGGGAGCACCGATCAGCTCGTCGTGCGGGAAGGACCCTTTGTGGGTGTGGAAATTCTTCCCGGCTTCGAGCGTGAAGGTGTAGTGGCGTCCCTTGGGGTCGGTGAGCTGAACCTGGTCCCCGACCTTGAAGGGGCCGCGACGTCGGGCGGCACCGGTCGGTTCGGACATGTTTGAAGCTTAGCCGCTTTTTCCGGGGTCCCGGTTCGCCCGGCGGACGGCCCCGAGGTGCTCACTTCCCCTGCGGGCGGGCCATCGCGGCGACGAAGGCGCGTTCGACATCGGCGGTCGACAGGACCCCGTAGATCTCACCCGTCTCCTCCAGCACCAGATACTCCGTCGCGGGGCTGGCCCTGAGCCGTTCGAGCAGGGCCTCCCCCGCCAGGTCCGCGGGAACCTTCATGCCATCCGTGAGGTCCTGGGCGAGGCCGCTGACGGCGACCCAGGGCCGGCGGTGCTGGGGTACGCCGACGATCGCGGACTCCCTGACCAGGGCCGTCGGATCGCCGTGGCCGTCGACGACGACCAGCGCGCGGGCGCCCGCCTCGTTGGCCCGGCGCAGCGCCTCGGAGAGCGGGGTGGCGGACTCGACCGGCACCGCGCGCCGGGTGAGGGCGCGGGCCTGGAGTTCGGGGAGGTGTTCGCGGAGCCTGGCCATCCGCAGGCTGTTGCCCGCGCCGGTCCAGATGATCGCCGCGAGGATGGCGGCGAGCAGCGCGTCGGTGACGGTCTCCATCCCGCTGACGTTCCTGGCGGAGGTGCCCAGGGCACCCGTACGGGTGAGGAGCGGCAGGCCGATCAGCACGGCGACGGCGAGCGCCCGGCCGACCCAGGCGGCGGCGACGGTGCCGCTCATCGGCTTGCCGGTGATCTTCCAGACGACCGCGCGCAGCATCCGGCCGCCGTCCAGTGGAAGGCCGGGGAGGAGATTGAAGGCGGCGACGATCAAATTGGAGACCATCAGCCCCGCGAGCAGGACGCCGGGGACCGTACCGGGCTCGACGGCCAGCAGACCGAGATAGAAGATCCCCGAGAGCACCAGCGAGAGCAGCGGCCCGACGAAGGCCAGGATGAATTCGCGGCCCGGGGTCTCGGACTCCTTCTCGATCTCCGAGACGCCGCCGAAGAACTGGAGCTGGATCCGGCGCACCGGCAGCTTGAAGCGCAGCGCGGCGACCGTATGGGCCAGTTCATGGACGAGTACGGAGGCGTAGAAGGCGACGGCGAAGAAGAGCGCCAGCAGATAGCGGAGGCCGCCCAGCTGCGGGAGGATCCGTTCGAGCTGGCCGCCGAAGATCCAGGTGATGAGCGCGGCCACCAGGAACCAGCTCGGGGCGACGTACACCGGCACGCCGAAGGGGCGGCCCATGAGAATGCCACCGCCCGGGTCCTCACGGCGCGGTGGCTTGCCGTCGGGGCCCGTATCCCCCTTGCCGGGCTGCGACGGCTTGCTCTCGCCGCGCTCGTCGTCCTCTTTCACGGGTTCCCTTCGTCAGCAGCGTCGCTCGCTCGATCATGCGGTGCGAGTGGCTCTGTAGTCGATGGTATTCGGATCGCTGTCAGTGTCGGGTCATAGGGTCTGGGTCATGAGTACGAGCCTGCCGCCCACTTCGCCCAGCACGCCGCCCACTTCGCCGCCGGGGCAGGCGCCGACATCGCTGTCGCCGTCGCGTGCGAGCGACTTCATGCAGTGCCCGCTGCTGTACCGGTTCCGGGTGATCGACAAGCTGCCGGAGAAGCCGAGCGAGGCGGCGACCCGTGGCACGCTGGTCCACGCCGTGCTGGAGCGGCTCTTCGACGCGCCGGCCGTGGAGCGTACGGCGCCCCGGGCGAAGGCGCTGATCCCCGGTCAGTGGGACCGGCTGCTGGAGTCCCGTCCCGAGCTGGCCGAGCTGTTCGCCGAGGACTCGGAGGGCGAGCGGCTTGCGGGCTGGCTGGCGGAGGCGGAGCGGCTGGTCGAGCGGTGGTTCTCGCTGGAGGACCCGACCCGGCTGGAGCCGGCCGAGCGGGAGCTGTTCGTCGAGACGGAGCTGGAGTCGGGGCTGCGGCTGCGCGGGGTGATCGACCGCGTCGATGTGGCGCCCACGGGCGAGGTACGGATCGTCGACTACAAGACCGGCAAGGCCCCGCGTCCGGAGTACGCCGACGGGGCGCGGTTCCAGATGTCGTTCTACGCACTGGTGATCTGGCGGCTGAAGCGGGTGGTGCCGCGCCGGCTCCAGCTGGTGTATCTGGGCAGCGGGGAGGTTGTCACCTACGACCCGGTGGAGGCCGATCTGGAGCGGGTGGAGCGCAAACTGCTCGCGCTCTGGGAGGCGATCAGGCTGGCCACCGAGACGGGTGACTGGCGGCCGCGTCCCACGAAGCTGTGCGGCTGGTGCGACCATCAGGCGGTCTGTCCGGAATTCGGTGGTACGCCTCCGGTCTATCCGCTGACGGTCGGCGTGCCGGGGACCGCGTAACCGTGTGACGGCGTCCGTGGGGTCTTTCGCGGTGCCGGGGCCCGCGAGCCCGGCAAGATCCGGACGAGAGGCCCTACCGCCCGGCGGAGTCGCGGTGGGGCGGTCAGGGCAGAATGGGGCCGGTCTAGTGAAGGAGTTCCCCGTGACTGTCCGCGTCCTACTGGTCGATGACCAGCCGCTGCTGCGCACCGGCTTCCGGATGATCCTGGAGGCCGAGCAGGACATCGCGGTCGTCGGCGAGGCCGGGGACGGCCTCCAGGCCATCGATCAGGTCCGCGCGCTACAGCCCGATGTGGTGCTGATGGACATCCGGATGCCCAGGATGGACGGGGTGGAGGCGACCCGCCAGATCACCGGCCCCGGCCGGGACGGTCCGGCGAAGGTGCTGGTCCTGACGACCTTCGATCTCGACGAGTATGTGGTGGAGGCGCTGCGCGCGGGGGCCAGCGGCTTTCTGCTCAAGGACGCGCCCGCCAATGAGCTGGTCCAGGCGATCCGGGTGGTCGCGGCGGGCGAGGCGATGCTGGCGCCCAGTATCACGCGCCGGCTGCTCGACAAGTACGCGGATCATCTGCCGTCCGGCGAGGAGCCGGTGCCCGACACGCTCCACACGCTGACCGAACGCGAGGTCGAGGTGCTCAAGCTGGTCGCCCGGGGGCTGTCCAACGCGGAGATCGCCGCGGATCTCTTCGTCAGTGAGACCACGGTCAAGACGCATGTGGGTCATGTGCTGACCAAGCTGGGGCTGCGGGACCGGGTGCAGGCCGCGGTGTACGCGTACGAGAGCGGGCTGGTGCGTCCCGGCGCGCAGTGACGACGGCGGCTCGCCGCCGAAGGCCGCCACTTATGACCGGTCCGGCCGCGTGGGTCTCGCCCACGCGGCCGGACCGCTGTTCAGAAGGTTCCCGAAGTCTCCCGGAGATCCGGGAGGGTCAGGACGCGCCGGGGCCGCGGCGAAGCTCCCAGAGGAGCAGTTCCGCCGAGGAGTTCACCGCCCACTCCACACCGGCGATGTCATCGCGGGAGGCGACGTACTGCTTGCCCTGCCAGAGCGGCAGCACCGGTACGTCGTCGGCGACGATGTCCTGGATCTGGCTGAAGGTCTGCGTCGCGGCGCTGCGGTCGGCCTCGCGGCGCGACTGCGGGATCAGCTCACCGCGCAGTCTGGCGTTGTTGTAGGGCGTGTTGAGGAAGTTGTCCTTGTCCAGGAAGGGCGCGATATAGCTGTCCGGGTCCGGGAAGTCCGGGAACCAGCCCATGCCGTAGACGGAGTAGTCACCCTTGATCTGGTTCGGACGGAAGCTGCTCCACTCCGTGCCCTTGATGGAGACATCGAAGAGCTTGCTGCTGTTGAGCTGCTCCTTGAGGGTCTCGAACTCCTTCGCCGTCGCCTCGCCGTAGTGGTCGGTGGTGTAGTTCAGCGAGAGCTTCACGGGGGTCTGGATCCCGGCGCTCTCCAGCATGTCGGCGGCCTTGGGCAGATTGCGGTCGCCGTACTTGTTGAAGAACGAGTTGGTGTGCGTGGCGATGCTCGACGGGATGAGCGAGTACAGCGGCTCGGCCATCGCGCCGTACACCTTGGTGACCAGGTCGCCGCGGTCGATGGTGTACGCCATGGCCTGGCGCACGGCCTTCTCCTTGACGGTCGGGGCGTCGGTGTCGAAGCCGAGGTAGCGGATCTCAAGACCCGGCATCTCGGTGAGCTGGATGCTGTCCTTGGGCTTCTCGACCATCGCCTGGACCTGCTCGGGCGTCATCGCGCGCGTCATCACATCGATGTCGCCCGCGTCGAGCGCCTTGCCCATGTCGTCCGCGTCCTTGAAGGGCTGCAGTTCGACCTTGTCGTTCTGGATGTTCAGGTCGCCCTTGTAATCCGCGTTCTTGGTGAAGGTCGCCTTGGTGACGGTGTCGCCCTTGATCTCCGGCTTGAAGTTGTACGGGCCGGAGCCGGATACGTCGAAGCCCTTGCGGAGCTTCGTCGGCTCGTAGTCCTTCTTGCTGACGATGCCGGCCGGCGGCGTGGAGAGCTTGTAAGGGAAGGTCGCGTCGGGCGTCTTGAGATGGAAGACGATCTCGCGGGCGCCGTCGCTCTCCATCGTGTCGATGTTGGTCAGCAGACCGGCCACACCGCTGGGGTCGTTGATCTTCAGAACCCGTTCGATGGAGTACTTCACATCATCGGCCGTGATGGGGTCGCCGCCGGCGAACTTCAGTCCCTCACGCAAGGTGCAGCGGAAGCTCTCGTTCGCCCGGTCCGAGAACCCGCAGTTGGAGGCCGCGTCCGGGACCGGCTTGCCACCACCGCGCGGGACGTGCATCAGCGTCTGGATGGTCTGACGAAGGACGTTCCAGGAACCGGTGTCATACGCGGCGGCCGGGTCCAGCGGGGCGATGGCCTCATCCGTCGCGATGTACTGGTCCGTGGTGCCCACGACAATGGCCTCGCCGCCGGAGCCACCGTCCGAGCCACCGCAACCGGCGAGCACGGGCGCAAGCAGGCCGATCACGGCCGACAGCGCCAAAGTCTTGCGGTTCATCCTGGACGTACTCCCTCATCCGGCACTGAGATACAGCGGTGCTAATGGGAGACTCCGCCACGCCCACCCGTTCGGGGCAGATGCGATCGGGCCGGGATACAGGGCGATCGGTCCTGTGTGCGTGGCGACTTGGTGGGTCGTCGGGACACGTCGTTGAAGCGGCGAAGTGCTCGCGACGAGATTAGTCGGAGGCTCCGGGAATGCCGGACCGGGCCCGATCTGAAACGTAATCACACAGTGATCGGAAATAGCGGCGCGTGGATATCCGGGCCGCGGAATGATACGCGCACCCGTCCATAAAACGGGGCACAAGGGCACAGGAAACCCCGCCGCGGACCGGCCTGGATCAGCCCCGCCCTCCCCTGTCGACGCCCGGGCGCGTGACAAAGGTCACTTCCATGATGTTTGGAACCGGCCTGGATTGCGGTCGCCGAAGGTAACGGAAAATATCCGCGCCAATGCCGAGAGTTTCCGTTCGGCATTCCGTCGCGACGCTCAGTACGCGGTTCAGTGTCCGTGTGTCATCAAACCGCGCAGGAATACCAGATCGACCTCTTCGAGCGAGCGGACGACCGTACGGCCGGCCGCCGGGGCGATCGGTGCGACGGAGGGTACGGCGACCACCCGGCACCCGGCGGCCTCGGCGGCGGCCACACCGGTGGCCGTGTCCTCGATGACCGCGCAGCGCGCCGGGTCGGCGCCCAGGCCCCGCGCCGCGAGCAGATACGGGTCGGGGTGCGGCTTGGTACGGGGCACCTCGTCGCCCGCCACGGTGAGCGCGAAGTTCTCGGCCCCGAGCGAGGCCAGCACCCGGTCGATGATGCGCCGGTGCGAGGCGGAGACCAGGGCGGTGGGCACCTCATGGGCGGCCAGCTCGGTGAGCAGCCGGTTCGCGCCCGGCATCAGGGGCAGGTCGCGCCCGATGCGGTCCTCGAAGGAATCATTGAGCAGCACGGTCAGCTCGGCGAGGGTGATGGCGGCGCCGGTGGCCTCGATGAGGAAGCTCGCGCTGCGGGTCATGGGCCCGCCGACCACCACTTCGCGCCAGGTCTCGTCGAGGACGTGCCCGAGGGCCTTGAAGACCTCCACCTCGGCTTCCCACCAGAACCCCTCGGTGTCGACCAGAGTGCCGTCCATGTCGAGAAGGACGGCCTGAAGCGCGGAGCCTTCGGCCGTTCGGGTCAGGGACGCGGGGACCGTACTGGTCATCCGGCACACCTCCATGAGGGACGAGAAGGCCGGTCACCTTGCCCGCGGGGTTGCCCCTCCCGGACAGGCGACCGGCCTGCGCTGGACCGATAAGTGTACGACTCGTCCGCCGCTCGCGCCGGTCGGGCTCCATGGAGGGTCCGAAAGGCCCGGCGCGAGCAGGCCGAGAGCCTGGCCGGGCCCCATCTGATGGGCCCGGCGGCGGACGACGCTACGTTGAAGACACGCCCTAGCGCGCGTTGAAGTACTTCGCCTCGGGGTGGTGGATCACGATGGCGTCCGTGGACTGCTCGGGGTGGAGCTGGAACTCCTCCGAGAGCTCGACCCCGATGCGCTCCGGCTCCAGCAGCTCCGCGATCTTCGCGCGGTCCTCCAGATCGGGGCAGGCGCCGTAGCCAAGCGAGAAGCGGGCGCCCCGGTACTTCAGGGCGAACATGTCCTCGACCTCGGCCGGGTCCTCGCCGGCGAAGCCCAGCTCGGAGCGGACCCGGGCGTGCCAGTACTCGGCGAGCGCCTCGGCGAGCTGGACGGAGAGCCCGTGCAGCTCCAGATAGTCGCGGTAGGCGTTGGCCTCGAACAGCTCGGCGGTCGCCGCGCCGATCTTCGAGCCGACGGTGACGACCTGGAGGCCGACCACATCCGTCTCGCCGGACTCCTCCGGGCGGAAGAAGTCCGCCAGGCAGAGGCGCCGCCCGCGGCGCTGGCGCGGGAAGGTGAAGCGAGTGCGCTCGGAACCGTCGTCATTCAGCAGGATCAGATCGTCGCCCTTGGACACGCAGGGGAAGTAGCCGTACACGACGGCGGCTTCCAGCATGTTCTGGGTGTGCATCTGCTCCAGCCAGCCGCGCAGATGGGGCCGGCCCTCGCTCTCCACCAGCTCCTCGTAGCTGGGGCCGCCCTTGCGGGCTTCCTTCAGCCCCCACTGGCCCTTGAAGAGCGCGCCCTCGTCCAGCCAGGACGCGTACTCCTTGAGCTGGATGCCCTTGACGACCCGGGTGCCCCAGAACGGGGGCGTCGGGACCGGATTGTCGACGGCGACGTCCGAGCGGACCGCGCCCTCCGCCGGCCGCTCCTCGACCTCCGTGGCCGGCCTGGCCTTGACCCGGCGCTGCTTCAGCTCGGGCAGGACGGCGCCGGGGACACCGCGCTTGACGGCGATCAGCGCGTCCATCAGCCGCAGTCCCTCGAAGGCGTCGCGCGCGTAGCGGACTTCGCCCTCGTAGATCTCGTGCAGATCCTGCTCGACATAGGCCCGGGTCAGCGCCGCGCCACCGAGGATCACCGGGTAGTCGGCGGCCATCTGACGCTGGTTGAGCTCCTCCAGGTTCTCCTTCATGATCACGGTCGACTTCACCAGCAGACCGGACATGCCGATGACATCCGCCCGGTGCTCCTCCGCGGCCTCCAGGATCGCGGCGACGGGCTGCTTGATGCCCAGATTCACCACGTTGTAGCCGTTGTTGGAGAGGATGATGTCGACGAGGTTCTTGCCGATGTCATGGACGTCGCCGCGGACGGTGGCGAGCACGATGGTGCCCTTGCCCTCGTCGTCGCTCTTCTCCATGTGCGGTTCCAGATGGGCGACCGCGGTCTTCATGACCTCGGCGGACTGGAGCACGAACGGCAGCTGCATCTGGCCGGAGCCGAACAGCTCGCCGACGACCTTCATGCCCTCAAGCAGGGTGTCGTTGACGATGTCCAGCGCGGGCCGGGTCTCCAGGGCCTCGTCCAGATCGGCCTCCAGGCCGTTCTTCTCGCCATCGATGATGCGGCGCTGAAGGCGCTCGTCCAGCGGCAGGGCGAGGAGTTCCTCGGCCCGGCCGTCCTTCATCGACTTGGCGTTGACGCCCTCGAACAGCTCCATGAGCTTCTGGAGCGGGTCGTAGCCCTCGCTTCGCCGGTCGTAGATCAGGTCGTGCGCGGCCTTGACCTGCTCCTCCTCCAGACGCGCGATCGGCAGGATCTTGGAGGCGTGCACGATCGCCGAGTCCAGTCCGGCCTTGACGCACTCGTCGAGGAAGACCGAGTTCAGGACGATACGGGCGGCCGGATTCAGGCCGAAGGAGATATTGGAGAGCCCCAGCGTGGTCTGCACCTCGGGGTGGCGGCGCTTGAGTTCGCGGATCGCCTCGATGGTGGCGATGCCGTCGCCCCGCGACTCCTCCTGGCCGGTGCAGATGGTGAAGGTCAGACAGTCGATGAGGATGTCCGACTCATGGACGCCCCAGTTCGTGGTCAGGTCGGTGATCAGCCGTTCGGCGATGGCGACCTTGTGCTCGACGGTACGGGCCTGACCCTCCTCGTCGATGGTCAGCGCGATGAGCGCGGCGCCGTGCTCCTTCGCCAGCTCGGTGACCTTGGTGAAGCGGGACTCGGGGCCGTCGCCGTCCTCGTAGTTGACGGAGTTGATGACGGCCCGGCCGCCGAGCTTCTCCAGGCCGGCCCGCAGGACGGGCAGCTCGGTGGAGTCCAGCACGATCGGCAGCGTGGAGGCGGTGGCGAACCGGCCCGCCAGCTCGGCCATGTCGGCGACGCCGTCCCGGCCGACATAGTCGACACAGAGGTCCAGCAGATGGGCGCCCTCGCGGATCTGGTCGCGGGCCATCTCCACACAGTCGTCCCAGCGGCCCTCCAGCATGGCCTCGCGGAACTTCTTCGAGCCGTTCGCGTTCGTGCGCTCGCCGATCGCCAGATACGAGGCGTCCTGGCGGAACGGCACCGTCTGGTAGAGGGAGGCGGCGCCCGGCTCGGGGTGCGGCTCGCGCTCGGTGAGCTCCTTGCCGCGCACCCGCTCCACCACCTGGCGCAGATGCTCGGGCGTCGTACCGCAGCAGCCGCCCACCAGCGACAGGCCGTACTCACGGACGAAGGTCTCCTGGGCGTCGGCCAGCTCACCGGCCGACAGCGGGTAGTGCGCTCCGTCCTTGCCCAGGACCGGCAGCCCGGCGTTGGGCATGCAGGAGAGCGGGATCCGGGAGTGCCGGGCGAGATAGCGCAGGTGCTCGCTCATCTCGGCCGGGCCGGTGGCGCAGTTCAGCCCGATCATGTCGATACCGAGGGGCTCCAGCGCGGTCAGGGCCGCGCCGATCTCCGAGCCGAGGAGCATCGTGCCGGTCGTCTCGACCGTGACCGAGCAGATGATCGGCAGATTCGTTCCGGTGGCGGTCAGCGCGCGGCGGGCGCCGAGGACGGCGGCCTTGGTCTGGAGCAGGTCCTGCGTGGTCTCCACCAGCAGCGCGTCGGCGCCGCCCGCGATCATGCCCTCGGCGTTCTGCTGGTAGGCGTCGCGCAGGGTGAGATACGGGGCGTGGCCCAGGGTCGGCAGCTTCGTACCCGGTCCCATCGAGCCCAGCACCCAGCGCTGCTGTCCGGTGGAGACGGTGAACTCGTCCGCGACCTCCCGGGCGATCCTGGCGCCGGACTCGGCGAGCTCGAAGACCCGCTCGGGGATGTCGTACTCCGCGAGGGCCGCGTAGTTCGTACCGAAGGTGTTCGTCTCCACACAGTCGACACCGACCGAGAAGTACTCCTCGTGGACCGAGCGGACGATGTCCGGGCGGGTCACGTTCAGGATCTCGTTGCAGCCTTCCAGATTCTGGAAGTCCTCCATCGTCGGATCCTGCGCCTGGAGCATCGTGCCCATCGCGCCGTCGGCGACCACCACGCGGGTGGCGAGCGCCTCGCGGAGGGCTTCGATACGGGTTCGGCTGTCGGTGGACGGGCTCGGCGACGAGGCCATGAAAGTACTCCCGGGGCTGCGACGGCTGTCGGCTTTGCGCCCGCTGGAGCAGGGCGCACCCGGCCAGCGTAGCCGGGCGGGCCCCGTTACGGTGCGGCATCCCAGCGGGCGGACGGCATCCTGTGCACGGGAAGATCCGGGGCGCGCGGTCTTGACAGATCCTCTCGATGGCGAGAGAAGGTCGGCATCGACCGATAGTGTTCAGCATTGTCGAACGTAGTGGAGGTCCGGGTCCGATGGCGAAGAACATCCAGTCGCTGGAGCGGGCGGCGGCGATGCTGCGGCTGCTCGCGGGCGGCGAGCGCCGGCTCGGCCTGTCCGAGATCGCCTCCTCGGTCGGGCTGGCCAAGGGCACCGCGCACGGCATCCTGCGCACGCTCCAGGCGGAGGGCTTCGTCGAACAGGACGCCACCTCGGGCCGCTATCAGCTCGGGGCCGAGCTGCTGCGCCTCGGCAACAGCTATCTGGACGTGCACGAGCTGCGCTCCCGCGCCCTGGTGTGGACGGACGATCTGGCCAGGTCCAGCGGGGAGAGCGTCCATCTGGGGGTCGTGCACCAGCAGGGCGTCCTGATCGTCCACCATGTCTTCCGCCCGGACGACAGCAGGCAGGTGCTTGAGGTGGGCGCCATGCAGCCGCTGCACTCCACCGCGCTGGGGAAGGTGCTCTCGGCGTACGACCCGGTGGCGCACAGCGAGGCGGTGGAGGGCGAGCGTACGGACTTCACCCCGCGCACCATCACCGATCTGGCGGAGTTCGAATCGGTGCTCGACCTGACCAGGGCGCGCGGCTGGGCCGCCGACATAGAGGAGACCTGGGAGGGCGTGGCCGCGGTGGCCGCCCCCATCCACGACCGACGACGGATGCCGGTGGGCGCCATCGCCATCACCGGCGCGGTCGAGCGGCTCTGCCCGGCCGGCGAACTGCGCTCCGAACTGGTCGCGGCAGTCCGTGAATGCGCCCGCGCGGTTTCCAGGGACATCGGCGCCGGGCGGTTTTGAACCGAATGCCGGATCATCGGTACTGATCGAGGTTTCGGCCACTGAACCCTTGACGACGCTGCACCACAGGACAAAACTGCCGTTCAACGGTCGGCATTGTCGAACACTTACCGGCAATACGAGTTAGTGTGTGACAACGCCAAGGGCCGTTAGCCCTCGCCCGAGGGCACGGACCACTGGTGTGAGCCGGCGGTTTGTCTTTCCCTGGACGAAGGAGTCTCGGGTGTCCAACTTCGACATCTTCATAGGTGAGGTCACGGGCACCGCCCTGCTGATCCTCCTCGGTGGCGGCGTGGTCGCCGGCGTCGTTCTCAAGCGCTCCAAGGCACAGAACGCGGGCTGGCTCGCCATCAGCTTCGGCTGGGGCTTCGCCGTCATGGTCGGCGCGTATCTGTCGGCCCCCCTCTCCGGCGCTCTGCTCAACCCCGCGGTCACTCTCGGCCTCGCGATCGAGGGCGGCATCAAGTGGGGCGATGTCCCGCTCTACGTCGGCTCCCAGATGCTGGGCGCGATGATCGGCGCCTTCCTGGTCTGGGTGGCCTATATGGGCCAGTTCAAGGCGCATCTGACCGACCCGGACATCCTCAAGGCACAGCCCGCGGTCGAAGGGCTCGTGGACCAGAAGACGGCCCCCGGCGCGGGGCCGGTGCTCGGCGTCTTCTCCACCGGACCCGAGGTCCGGAACGTACTGCAGAACGTACTGACGGAGATCATCGCCACATTCGTCCTGGTCATCGCGATCCTCACCCAGGGCCTGAACAACTCGGGCAATGGCCTCGGCACGCTCGGTGTCCTGATCACCTCGTTCGTCGTGGTGGCCATCGGTCTCTCGCTCGGCGGCCCCACCGGGTACGCCATCAACCCGGCCCGGGACCTCGGCCCCCGTATCGTGCACGCGCTCCTGCCGCTGCCCAACAAGGGCGGCTCCGACTGGACGTACGCCTGGATCCCGGTGGTCGCGCCCCTGATCGGCGCGGCGCTGGCGGGCGGTTACTACAACTGGGCCCTCGTGTAAGCCCCCTTCACCCCCGCATCGAACAGGAGCAGACACCGTGAGCCACACCACCACCACCGGAACCTCCTCCCACGGGACGGGGCCGTTCATCGCGGCCATCGACCAGGGCACCACCTCCAGCCGCTGCATCGTCTTCGACCGGGACGGCCGTATCGTCGCGGTCGACCAGAAGGAGCACGAGCAGATCTTTCCCAAGCCGGGCTGGGTGGAACACAACGCCAAGGAGATCTGGACGAACGTCCAGGAAGTCGTGGCCCGTGCCATCGAGAAGGCGGGCATCACCTCCGCCGACGTCAAGGCCATCGGCATCACCAACCAGCGCGAGACCACCCTGCTCTGGGACAGGAACACCGGCGAGCCCGTCCACAACGCCATCGTCTGGCAGGACACCCGCACCGACGCGCTCTGCCGGGAACTCGGCCGCAATGTCGGCCAGGACCGCTTCCGCCGTGAGACGGGCCTGCCGCTGGCGAGCTACTTCGCGGGGCCGAAGGCCCGCTGGCTGCTCGACAATGTCGAGGGGCTGCGCGAGCGCGCCGAGCGCGGCGACATCCTCTTCGGCACCATGGATTCCTGGGTGATCTGGAATCTGACCGGCGGCACCGACGGCGGGGTGCATGTCACGGACGTCACCAACGCCTCCCGCACGATGCTGATGAATCTGCACACCATGGCGTGGGACCCGAAGATCCTGGACTCGATGGGGGTCCCGGCCGCGATCCTGCCGGAGATCCGTTCCTCCGCCGAGGTGTACGGAAACGCCAAGGGCGGCGCTCTGGACGGCATCCCGGTCGCCTCCGCGCTCGGCGACCAGCAGGCGGCGCTGTTCGGCCAGACCTGTTTCGCCGAGGGCGAGGCCAAGTCGACCTACGGCACCGGCACCTTCATGCTGATGAACACCGCGCACAAGCCGGTCAACTCGTACAACGGCCTGCTGACGACCGTCGGCTACCGCATCGGGGACCAGCAGGCGGTGTACGCGCTGGAGGGCTCCATCGCGGTGACCGGTTCGCTGGTGCAGTGGATGCGTGACCAGATGGGCCTGATCAACTCCGCGGCCGAGATCGAGACCCTGGCGTCGTCGGTCGAGGACAACGGCGGCGCGTACTTCGTCCCCGCCTTCTCCGGTCTCTTCGCCCCGCACTGGCGCCCCGACGCCCGCGGTGTGATCGCCGGTCTGACCGGCTATGTGACCAAGGCGCATATCGCCCGCGCGGTGCTTGAGGCCACGGCCTGGCAGACCCGGGAGATCAGCGACGCCATGACCAAGGACTCCGGCGTCGAGCTGACCTCGCTCAAGGTCGACGGCGGGATGACCTCCAACAATCTGCTGATGCAGACGCTCTCCGACGTCCTCGACGCACCCGTGGTGCGCCCGATGGTCGCCGAGACGACCTGCCTCGGCGCCGCCTACGCCGCGGGGCTGGCCGTGGGCTTCTGGCCGGACACCGACGCACTGCGCGCCAACTGGCGCCGGGCCGCCGAGTGGACGCCCCGGATGGACGCGGCCACCCGTGACCGCGAGTACAAGAACTGGCTCAAGGCCGTCGAGCGCACCATGGGCTGGCTCGACGACGACGGCAGCTGACCAACCGTCAGCTCATTCGCCGGTGAGCCGGTGAGATCCGAAGAGGAGTGAAGAATGAGCACCCTGCAGCGCGTTCCCGCACTGGGGACGCACCCGGCCGGCGGTTCCCTGCCGACCCGCGCCGAGACCCGGGATCAACTGTCCAACGCGACGTACGACCTCCTGGTGATCGGCGGCGGCATTCTGGGCATCTCCACCGCCTGGCATGCCTCCCAGTCGGGACTGCGGGTGGCCCTGGTGGACGGCGGCGACTTCGCCGGCGCCACGTCGTCCGCCTCCTCGAAGCTGCTCCACGGCGGGCTGCGCTATCTGCAGACCGGCGCGGTGAGGCTGGTGGCGGAGAACCACTTCGAGCGCCGTGCGGTGTCCCGGCAGGTGGCACCGCATCTGGCCAATCCGCTCACCTTCTATCTGCCGGTCTACAAGGGCGGACCGCACGGCGCGGCGAAGCTCGGCGCGGGCGTCTTCGCCTACTCCGCGCTCTCCGCGTTCGGTGACGGTGTCGGCCATGTGATCAGCCCGGCCAAGGCGCGGCAGGCCGTGCCAGAACTGCGTACGGACAATCTGAAGGCCGTGGCCGTCTACGGCGACGACCAGATGAACGACGCGCGGATGGCGCTGATGACGGTCCGCGCCGCCGTCGACTCGGGCGCCACCGTCCTCAACCACGCAGAGGTCACCGGACTGCGCTTCACCCAGGGGCGGGTGACAGGCGCCGACCTCAGGGACCGGATGGACGGTACGGAGTTCGGCGTCGACGCCCGGCTCGTACTCAACGCCACCGGCCCCTGGGTCGACCACCTGCGGAAGATGGAGAACCCGGACGCGGCGCCCTCCATCCGGCTCTCCAAGGGCGCGCATCTGGTGCTCAGGCGCACCGCCCCGTGGAAGGCCGCGCTCGCGACCCCGATAGACAAGTACCGCATCACCTTCGCCCTCCCCTGGGAGGACATGCTGCTGCTCGGTACGACGGACGAGGCGTACGAGGGCGAGCCCGGGGATGTCGCGGTCAATGAGAAGGACATCCACCAGATCCTGGACGAGGCGGCGTTCTCGGTCCGCGACCAGCAGCTGACCCGTGATCTGATCACCTACTCCTTCGCGGGTCTGCGGGTGCTGCCCGGCGGTCCCGGCGACACCTCCAAGGCCAAGCGCGAGACGGTGGTGACCGAGGGCCGCGGCGGCATGCTGTCGGTCGCCGGCGGCAAGTGGACGACCTTCCGCCATATCGGCCGTACGGTGCTCGCCAAGCTGGAGTCCCTGCCGGGCCATCCGCTCGGCCAGGGCATGGAGCCCGTCTCCCGGCTGCCGAAGAAGCTGCCGCTGCCGGGGATCGCCAGCCCGAACGCGGTCGCCCACCGGCTGCTGATCGACGGCGGCGGCACGGGCCCGTCGATGGCGGTGGACACCGCCCGCCATCTCGCCACCCACTACGGCTCGCTGGCCTTCGACATCGTGCGGCTGGCGAACGAGTACCCGGCGCTGAGCGAGCGGATCCACCCGGACGCGCCGGAGATCTGGGCACAGGTCGTCTACGCCCGGGACCACGAGTGGGCCGAGACGGTGGATGACGTACTGCGCCGCCGTACGACGCTGACGATCCGCGGCCTGGACACGGAGGACATCCGCTCCCGGGTCGACGCGCTGCTCGCCGGACGGACCTCAGCGTAAATCCGTACGAATTGAGGGGCGCTCCCTGCCGGGGGTGCCCCTCCTCGGCGTTCGGAGACGCATAATGGGGGCCGATACATCGGATGTATGGAGGTCGCCCCATGGCTGTCACCGACGAGGCCATCGAGAAGATCAAGGGAATGATCGTCTCCGGCGCGCTGCGCCCGGGCGACCGGCTGCCCAAGGAGAGCGAACTCGCCGCCGAGCTGGGACTGTCCCGCAACTCCCTGCGCGAGGCGGTGCGCGCCCTGTCGCTGATCCGCATCCTCGACGTACGGCAGGGCGACGGCACGTATGTGACCAGCCTCGATCCCCAGCTGCTGCTGGAAGCGCTCAGCTTTGTCGTGGACTTCCACCGGGACGACACGGTGCTGGAGTTCCTGGCCGTACGGCGCATCCTGGAGCCGGCCGCCACCGCGATGGCGAGCAGCCGGATAACCGAGGCCGAACTCGACTCGCTGAGCGCCCAGTTGGACGCTCTGGGAGAGCGGCCCTCGGTGGAGCAGCTGGTCGCCGCCGATCTGGAGTTCCACCGGGGGATCGTGCAGTCGTCGGGCAACTCGGTGCTCTGCTCGCTCCTGGACGGGCTCTCCGGGCCCACCACCCGGGCCAGGATCTGGCGCGGGCTGACCCAGGAGGACGCGGTCAGCCGTACGCTCCACGAGCACCGGGCGATCCTGGCAGCGCTCAGGGACCGGGACGCCGAAGCGGCCCGGTCCTGGGCGACGGTCCATATCGCGAGTGTGGAGATGTGGCTGAGATCCACCCTCTGAGGTGCCGCAGCGGGGCCCGCCCTCCGAGTCTCCTCCGGAGGCGGGCCCCAGCGGGTCAGTCCTGCTTCTCGCCGCTCGCGAAGCGCGAGATGACCAGCGCCACGATGATGATCGCGCCGTTCAGGAACTGGTTCCAGAGCGCGGGCACACCCCCGAGCGTCATCACATTGACCACCAGCTGAAGGGTCAGCACCCCGGTCAGCGCCCCGAAGAGCGTGCCGCGCCCGCCCTTCAGGCTGATGCCCCCGATCACCGCGGCGGCGAACACCTGGAAGATCCAGCCATTGCCCTGGGTGGCCGCGACCGAGCCGTAGTGGCCGGTGTAGAGGACGCCCGCGAAGGCCGCGAGCAGCCCGCCGACGGCGAGCACGATCCAGGTGATCCGGTCCACCCGGATCCCGGCGGCACGGGCCGCCTCCGGGTTGCCGCCGATGGCGTACAGCGAACGGCCGTGCCGCAGCCAGGCGAGCGCCGCGCCGCCGATCGCGAAGAGCGCCAGACAGATCCAGACGGCGGCGGGGGCGCCCAGCCAGTCGGTCTTGCCCAAGTACCGGAAGGACTCGGGGACATCGGTGATCGACTTGCCCTCGGTGATACCGATATGGAGTCCGCGCAGCATGGTGAGCATGCCGAGGGTGGCGATGAAGCCGTTGACGCGCAGCTTGAGCATCAGGAAGCCGTTGACCACGCCGATGGCCATACCGACCAGCAGACAGGCGGGGATGGCCATCCAGACCGGCAGCAGGTCCAGCCCGGCGAACCGGCCGCCCTCGGAGGGCAGTACCAGCCACATGGCGATGACCGGCGCGATCCCGATCGTCGACTCCAGCGACAGGTCCATCCGGCCGCAGATCAGGATCAGCGCCTGGCCGAGCACCAGCAGACTCAGCTCGGAGGACTGCTGGACGACGCTGATCAGATTGCTGGAGGTGAGGAAGACCGGCGAGACGATGAAGCCGATCACCATCAGCACCAGGATCACCGGCACCAGCGAGAAGTCGCTCCACCGGATGAGCCGGAGCCGGTTCAGCGGGTTCGCGCCGTCGGCCTCCTCGGCCACCGGCGGACGCATCGTCTCGGTCATTCCCGCTCCCCCACACCTTCCATGGCGGCGACCAGTTCCCGGTCGGTCCACCCACTTCCGAACGAAGCCACCACACGCCCGTGGAACAGGGCGAGTACCCGGTCGCACACCCGCAGATCGTCCAGCTCGTCCGAGACGATCACGGCCGCGCTGCCCTCGTCGGCCACCCCGCGCACCACGCCGAGCAGCGAGTCCTTCGATTTGACGTCGACGCCCGCGGTGGGCCGCAGGGCGATCAGTACGCTGGGTCCGCGCGCCAGGGCGCGGGCGACGACGACCTTCTGCTGATTGCCCCCGGACAGCCCCGAGACCGGCTGTTCCGGGCCCTGGGTCTTGATGTCCAGCGACTTGATCATGGCTCTGGCGAACTCCCTGGTCCGCGAGGGCAGTACGGTCCCCCACGGGCCGAGCTGGTCGGTGACCGTGAGCGTGGCGTTCTCGGCGACGCTGCGGTCCAGGACGAGCCCCTGGCGGTGCCGGTCCTCGGGGATGTACCCGATGCCCGCGTCCAGCGCGTGCGGAACGCTGCCCGGCCGCACCGTACGGCCGCGTACGGAGATCCGTCCCGAGGTGGCCGTACGCATCCCGGCGAGCGTCTCGCCGAGCGCGGTGTTGCCGCTGGCCGCGGCTCCGGCGAGGCCGAGCACCTCACCGGGGCGCACGGCGAGATCCAGCGGTTCGAACTCGCCCTCCAGCGCCAGCGCTTCGGTCGTCAGCACGGGCTCCGCGGCCGGGTCGCCCGCGTCGGGCTCGCCGGACGCGAGCGACGGGTCCGTCCCGTCCGTCGCGTCCGCGCGCGCGGCGTGCCAGGCGGTGGCCGTGCCCGCGGACTCCCCGGTCATCGCCGTCACCAGCTCCGCCTTGGACAGCTCGGCGACCGGAGCGGTCAGCACATGGCGGGCGTCCCGGTAGACCGTGACGGCGGTGCACAGTTCGTACACCTCCTGGAGATGGTGGGAGATGAAGAGGAACGCCACGCCCTGGCCGCGCAGTTCCCGCAGCTTGTCGAAGAGCCGCTGTATGCCGCGCGCGTCGAGCTGCGCCGTGGGCTCGTCCAGGATGATGAGCCGGGCGCCGAAGGACAGCGCCCGCGCGATCTCGACGAACTGCCGCTGCTCGACGGGGAGATCCTTGGCGCGGGCGTCGGGGTCGACATCGACCCCGTACCCGGCCAGCAGTTCGCGCGCCTGCCCGCGCAGCCCCCGCCAGCTGATGAGGCGGCGGGCGCCCGGCCCGGATCCCCGCACCCCGTAGTCGTTGAGGAACAGGTTCTCGGCGACGGTCAGATCGGGCACGACCATCGACTTCTGATACACACAGGCGACCTTGGACTGCCAGGCCGAGGTGTCCCCGAAGGCGGGCGCGGGCTCGCCGCCGAAGGTCACCTCTCCCGCGTCCGGTCTGTGCAGCCCGGTGAGGACGCTGACCAGGGTGGACTTGCCCGCGCCATTGCGACCGACGAGGGCGTGGGACTCGCCGGGCCGTACGGTGAGCCGGACACCGTCGAGTGCCACCGTGGGACCGAAGCGCTTGACGATGCCTTCCGCGTGGACCGCGGCGGGGGCCCGCTGCTGCTGTTCCATGGCTAGCTCTTCTTCTCCAGCTGGTTGGCCCAGAGCTTCGGGTCGTCCACGTTCTCCTTGGTCACCAGCGGCGCGGGGAGCTGGTCCTCGAAGCCGTTCGGGATCTTGATGATCGTGGAGTCGTGGTCGGTCGGCCCCTCCTTGGGCTCGGTGCCCGCGAGCGCCTGCTTCGCCCAGTACAGCGCGTACTTGGCGTACAGATCGGCCGGCTGGGAGACCGTGGCGTCGATCTTCCCCTCCCGGATCGCGTCCAGCTCCTCCGGGATGCCGTCATTGGAGATGATCGTGATGTGCCCCGCCTCACCGGGCGCCTTGAGGAGCTTCTTCTGCTCCAGCAGGGCCAGTGTCGGCTGGAGGAAGACACCGCCCGCCTGCATATAGATGCCGTTGATGTCGGGGTGGGCGGCCAGGGTCGACTGGAGCTTCGCCGAGGCGACGTCGCCCTTCCACTCGGTGGCCAGCTCGAAGACCTCGATGCCGGGGAACTTCTGGTCCATGCAGGACTTGAACGCCTCCGAACGGTCACGGCCGTTGATGGAGGAGAGGTCGCCCTGGAACTCGACGACCTTGCCCTTTCCCTTGAGCTGCTCGCCCAGGTACTCGCAGGCCTTCTGGCCGTACGCGCGGTTGTCGGCCCGTACGACCATGTAGACATCGCCCTTGTCGGGCCGGGTGTCGACGCTGATGACGGGGATCTTCTTCTCGCTCAGTGTCTGGAGCGTCTCCGCGATCGCCCCGGTGTCCTGCGGCGCCATGACGACGGCCTTGGCGCCCTGGTCGGTGAAGACCTGGACATTGGAGACGAGTTTGCCGATGTCGTTCTGCGAGTTGGTCAGGGAGAGCGCGTCGACCTCGCCGTCCTTGACGCCCTTCTCGACGTACTGCTGGTAGGAGTTCCAGAAGTCGCTGTCGCTGCGCGGCAGGTCGATACCGACCTTGCCGCCGCCCGCCGCGTCGCTGCCCTGGTCGCGGTTGCAGCCCGCCAGGGCGGTCACGGCCAGCAGCACGGCGCAGGCGGAGGCGCTTGTCGTGCGGAGTCTACGGAGTGGGGGGCGTTCCACGGGGTGTCGCGGCATGGTTTGTACCGTCCTTTGTCCCTGTTGCATGCGTGAGTACGGCTCAGGCGGGGCGCAGGCGCAGGCCCTGCATTCCGCCGTCGACCGGGAGCGCCGTGCCGGTGACGGCGGCGGCGGCCGGGCAGGCGAGATAGGCGACGGCGGCGGCGACCTCGTCCGCGCCGACCAGCCGTCCGGTGGGCTGGCGCGCTTCGAGGGCGGCGCGTTCGGCCGCGGGGTCCTGGGCCTGGTCGAGCAGTCTGCCGACCCAGGGCGTATCGGCGGTACCGGGGTTGACGCAGTTGACGCGGATGCCCTCACGGACATGGTCGGCGGCCATCGCCAGGGTCAGCGAGAGGACCGCGCCCTTGCTGGCGCTGTACAGGGCACGCTGGGGCAGCCCCGCGGTGGCGGCGATGGAGCAGGTATGGGTGATCGAGACGCAGCCGGGCCGCTCGGTGGCCGACCGGCGCAGATGGGGCAGGGCGTGCCGGGCGGTGCGGACCATGCCGAGCACATTGATGTCGAGGACCCGCAGCCACTCCTCGTCGGAGTTGTCCGCGACGGTGCCGATCGCGCCGATCCCCGCGTTGGACACGACCGTGTGCAGCCCGCCGAACTCCTCGGCCGCCGCGTCCACGGCCGCCCGTACCGCCAGGTCGTCGGTGACATCGGCGGTGAGGGCCAGTGTTCCCGCGGGCGCTCCGGTGCTCTCGCGGTCCAGTACGGCGACCTTGGCGCCCCGGGCGAGCAGCAGCCGCGCGACCGCCGCCCCGATCCCGGAGGCGCCGCCGGTCACCAGCGCGCCGAGCCCCGCGAAATCCTGCGTCTGTCCTGACTCCGCGGCGGTCATGCGCCGGCCTCCTCGGTGGTGCGACGGGCCTGCCAGACGGGCCCGTCGGGATAGCTGTGCGCGGCGATGGACTCCGGGAGCATCCGGGCGGAGAAGCCCGGTGCGCTCGGTGCCAGATAGCGCGCGGAGACGACCACCGCCGGGTCGGCGAAGTGCTCGTGGAGATGGTCGACGTACTCGATGACCCGGCCCTCCAGACTGCCGGAGACGGCGATGTAGTCGAACATCGAGAGATGCTGGACGAGTTCGCAGAGCCCGACACCGCCCGCGTGCGGGCAGACGGGCACGCCGAACTTGGCCGCGAGCAGGAGGATCGCCAGATTCTCGTTGACACCGGCGACCCGGGCCGCGTCGATCTGGACATAGTCGACGGCGCCGGCCTGGAGCAGTTGCTTGAAGACGACCCGGTTGGCGACATGCTCGCCGGTGGCCACCTTGACCGGCTGGCCGGCCCGGATCGCGGCGTGGCCGAGGATGTCGTCGGGGCTGGTCGGCTCCTCGATCCAGTGCGGTTCGTACGGCGCGAGGGCCGACATCCAGCGCAGCGCCTCGGACACGTCCCAGCGCTGGTTGGCGTCGACGGCGATCCGGATATCGGGGCCGACGGCGGCGCGGGCCAGCTTCATCCGGCGGATGTCGTCGTCGAGATCGCCGCCGACCTTCAGCTTGATCTGTTCGAAGCCGTCGGCGACCGCCTGCTCGGCGAGCGTCACCAGCTTGGCGTCGTCGTAGCCGAGCCAGCCGGGCGAGGTGGTGTACGCGGGGTAGCCCTCGGCCCGCAGCCTGGCGGTGCGCTCGGCGCGCCCCGGCTCCGCGGCACGCAGGATGTCCAGCGCCTCGTCCGGGGTGAGGGCGTCCGTCAGATAGCGGAAGTCGACGAGCGAGACGATCTCTTCCGGCGTCATCGCGGCGAGGAACTCCCAGACGGGTCTGCCCGCGCTCTTGGCCGCCAGATCCCAGGCGGCGTTGATGACGGCGCCCGCCGCCATGTGCATCACGCCCTTCTCCGGGCCGAGCCAGCGCAGTTGCGAGTCATGGGTCAGTTCGGTGGAGAGCGCGGCGAGATCGGCCGCGGTACGGGGGGCCGGGCGCCCGACGACATAGGGGCGCAGCGCTCCGATGGCCGCAGCGGTGACGTCATTTCCGCGCCCGATGGTGAAGCAGAGGCCATGGCCCTCCGCACCGTCGTCGGTACGCAGGACCACATAGGCGGCCGAGTAATCGGGATCCGGGTTCATGGCGTCGGAGCCGTCGAGCTGTTCCGAGGTCGGGAAGCGGATGTCATGAACCTCGAATCCCGTGACGGTCTGACTCATACACGCCCCTTGAGAAGAACATCGGATCTCTTTTGGTCATCCGATGTATAGCGTCGCGGGCGCCCGATCGTCCAGGGCCGGGACGAAAATTACGATCACAGCTCGGATGAATCGTCGGTGCGGGACCGTGACTCCTCGGGCTATGCCCCGGTACGGAGAAGTTCACCCGGCCGGGCACGGGCTGCGGGCGGGCAGGTGTGAAGCCGTAAGGTTGTGCGTAACAAGAGGGAACTTCGGAAGGAGGCACTGGGTGATCGAGCTCGACGGGGTTCCCGAGCTGATCGACCCGGTCATGGTGGCCGCGTTCGAGGGCTGGAACGACGCGGGCGACGCGGCCTCCACCGCGGTGGCGCATCTGGACCGGGAGTGGAAGGGCGAGGTGTTCGCGGCGCTGGACGCCGAGGACTACTACGACTTCCAGGTCAACCGGCCCACGGTCTATCTGGAGGGCGGCCTGCGGAAGATCACCTGGCCGACCACCCGGCTCTCCGTGGTGCGGGTCGGCGGTGAGAAGCCCCGCGATCTGGTGCTGGTCCGGGGGATCGAGCCGTCCATGCGCTGGCGCTCGTTCTGCAACGAGCTCTTGGGCTTCGCCCATGAGCTGGGCGTGGAGATGGTGGTCATCCTGGGCGCGCTGCTCGGCGACACCCCGCACACCCGGCCGGTGCCGGTCAGCGGGGTCACCTCCGACACGGATCTGGCCAGGACGATGGACCTGGAGGAGACCCGGTACGAGGGGCCGACCGGCATCGTGGGGATTCTCCAGGAGGCCTGTACGCACGCGGGTGTGCCCGCGGTGAGTCTGTGGGCCGCCGTACCGCACTATGTGTCGCAGCCGCCCAACCCGAAGGCCACACTGGCGCTCCTCAACCGGCTGGAAGATCTCATCGGTCTCCGGATCCCACAGGGTGAACTGGCCGAGGACGCACGGGCGTGGCAGCTGGGGGTGGACCAACTGGCCGCCGAGGACAGCGAGGTGGCGGAGTACGTCCAGTCGCTGGAGGAGGCGCGGGACACCGCGGAGCTTCCCGAGGCGTCGGGTGAGGCCATCGCCCGGGAGTTCGAGCGGTATCTGCGGCGGCGTGACGGCGATCCCGGCCAGGGACCCCCGAGCCATGCCTCGGAGAGTGGTGAGGGTCCGTCCTATCTGCGCGACACGCCAGGTGGCCGGCGCCGCCCGCAGAAACCGCCGCGCGGTGGCCCCGACACGGGCAAGGGCCCCGAGCAGGGTCCGGGTCCCGAGCGGGGCTCAGGAGCCGCGCCGGACACGGGTTCTGACGGGGAGCCGGGTCCCGACCGGGACACGGGTCCCGATGACGAGGACGGCTCCTCCGAGGACTGAACGCGTCTCGGGAGCGGAAAGACCGGGGCGTACGGTACGTACGAACCAAGAGCGGGGCGGTGCCTTCCTGGCACCGCCCCGCTCCCGTACCCGCCACGTGCGGGATTCCTCGTGGCGTGACTACAGCGCGACGCCGAGCAGCGCGTCGACGGCGCGCGACACCACTCCGGGCGCTCCCTCGTCCGTACCGCCCGTGGTGTCCTGGAGCGCCGCCCAGCGGTCGACGGCCACGAGCGCCGCGGGGGCGTCCAGATCGTCCGCGAGAGCCGTACGGATCTCGTCGACCAGCGCCTCGGCCGAGGGCCCGTCGGGCCGCGACACCGCGGCCCGCCAGCGCGCCAGCCGCCCGACGGCGTCCTGGAGCACCTGGTCGGTCCACTCCCAGTCGGAGCGGTAGTGGTGCGCGAGAAGCGCGAGCCTGATCGCCGCCGGGTCCACGCCCTCACGGCGCAGCGTCGAGACGAAGACCAGATTGCCCTTGGACTTGGACATCTTCTCGCCGTCCAGGGCGACCATCCCGGCGTGCACATACGCCTGGGCGAACGGGTGCTCGCCGGTCAGTGCCTGCGCGTGCGAGGCGCCCATCTCGTGGTGCGGGAAGGCCAGATCGCTGCCGCCGCCCTGGACGTCGAAGCCCATGCCCAGATGGTCCAGGGCGATGGCCACACACTCGATGTGCCAGCCGGGCCGGCCGCGGCCCAGGCTGCCGCCGTCCCAGCTCGGCTCGCCCGGACGCGCGGCCATCCAGAGGATCGGGTCGAGGGGGTTCTTCTTGCCGGGCCGGTCGGGGTCGCCGCCGCGCTCGGCGGAGAGCAGCCGCATCGTTTCGGCATCGAGGCGCGAGACCTCGCCGAAGTGCCGGTCGGCCTCGACCGAGAAGTAGACGTCGCCGTCGAGTTCGTACGCGGCCCCCGCGTCACGCAGCCGCTCCACCAGCGGCACGATGCCCGGTATCGCCTCCACGGCGCCGATGTAGTGCCGCGGCGGCAGCATCCGAAGGGCGGTCATGTCCTCCCGGAAGAGCGCCGTCTCGCGCTCCGCCAGCCCGACCCAGTCCTCGCCGTCGCGCCGCGCCCGCTCCAGCAGCGGATCGTCGACATCGGTCACGTTCTGGACGTAGTGAACCTGCCGCTTGGTGTCGAGCCACACGCGCTGAACGAGGTCGAACGCGTTGTAGGTCGCCGCGTGCCCCATGTGGGTCGCGTCGTACGGCGTGATGCCGCAGACATAGATCCGGGCGACGGGACCGGGCTCAAGGGTGACTCGGCCATTGGTCGAGGTGTCGTGAATCCTGAGGTCGCGGCCCTTGCCAGGCAGGGCGGGGACCTCGGAAGCGGGCCAGGCATACATGTCATGAGCGTAACCGGATGGCGGTTCCGCATACGAACCGGATGGGCGGTCCTGGCCGGTTGGGCCCTCTTGCGCGATCCGCCGCCGGCTGATCGGGGCGGCCGGAGGTACCGGCGCCCGAGCTCGCACGCCCCGTGCCCGTGCCGCTCTCGCGCCGTGGTCAGACCGGTGGCCAGGGGATCGCGGGCCACTGGCCGGAGGGCTCCGGATGGCGGCCCGTGTGGCGCAGTTCACCCACGCGGGACCGAATGGCGTCGGTCTCGGCCGGCGTGAGGAGTTCGGCCAGCCGGGTGGCGAGGGGCGCGCCCTCCGCCAAGGTCTCCGCCAGCCTGCCGAGCACCTCCAGCGTCTGGGCGGGCAGGAGCTCGCCCGCCCATCCCCAGAGCAGGGTGCGCAGCTTGTCCTCGACGTTGAAGGTGACGCCGTGGTCGATGGCGTACAGCCGCCCCTCGGGCGCGGGCAGCAGATGGCCGCCCTTGCGGTCACCGTTGTTGATCACCGCGTCGAGCACGGCGAGGCGTCGCAGCCGCTCGTCGTCCGCGTGCACCAGCAGGGCGGTCTCCCCCTCGCCGACTTCGGCGAGGCCGACCGCCTTCCAGCCCTCGCCTGGCTCCTCGTCCGCCACGAGGGCCAGCAGTGGTGCCGCGGCGCCGTCCGTGTCCGCCTCGATCCACAGCTGGCACATGCCCTCGCCGTAGGGGCCGTCCCGCAGCACGGTCGGGGGCACCAGCCCCCAGCCGGTCGCCTCGGAGACCTCGTACGCCGCCACCTCGCGCTGGGCCAGCGTGCCGTCGGGGAAGTCCCACAAGGGCCGCTCGCCCGCGACGGGTTTGTAGACGCAGTGGGCCTCCTCGCCCTCGTACGAGACGGAGCAGTAGAGCACCGCGTTGGACGCCTCGCGGATACGCCCGAGCACCGTCAGCTCGCCCTTGGCGAGAAGATCGACCGGCGTCACGCTCCCCGGCGGTATCCGTTCTGGCGCGGGCATACGTGTCCTTCCGGGTCGAGCGGCAGGCTGCACAGCGGGCACGGCGGGCGGCCGGCGTTGACCACGTCCAGAGCACGTTTGGCGAAGGCCCTGGCCTGGGCGCCGGTCAGCCGGACGCGGAGCATCGGCGGACCGTTCTCCTCGTCCTGGAGCAGTCGTTCCTCGGCCTCGGCGAGATCCTCGTCGCTGTCGGCGTCCAGCTCGACGAGCGCCTGGGCCTCGACGATCATGCGCTGTTCGTCGCCGTCCCAGGCCAGCGCCATCGTGCCGACCCGGAACTCCTCCTCCACCGGGGCGTCGAGCGGCGCGGAGTCGGAGACGTCGGAGGGCGCCATGGCGGGTACAGGGGCATTGCCGCCGGTACGGCGTACGACCTCGTCGAGCAGCTCATCGATCCGCTCGGCGAGCGCGGCCACCTGGGTCTTCTCCAGGGCGACGCTGGTGACGCGCCCTGCGGCGGAAGCCTGCAGGAAGAACGTACGGCGTCCAGGCAGCCCGACCGTACCGGCCACGAAGCGGTCCGGTGGGTCGTAGAGGAACACCTGACGGGACACGTCCTGATCTCCCTTGGAAATCGTCGGTAACGGCACATCGGTCATGGCGATGGGTCGGCAAGCGCGATGGGCGGGCCACGGGTCCCGGGAAGCCCCGGGATCGCGCGGACGGCGCGTCCACCCTACTGCGCGGAGCGATCACGGTGCTCCCGCTCCGCCCCCCACGACCCCGCTGCCGCCGCCGGTGTTCTCCCGCGGCGCCAGCCCGGCGAGATCGCCGGTGTCGCCGAGCCGCACCACAAAGGGGCGCAGCCGGGTGTAGCGGACCGCCGTGACCGAGCAGGGGTCCACATGGATCCGCTGGAAGAGATCCAGATGCATGCCCAGGGCGTCCGCCACGAGCGCCTTGATGATGTCGCCGTGCGAGCACATCAGGAAGGCGGCGTCCTCGCCGTGCTCCTCGTCGACGCGCGCGTTCCACTCCCGTACGGCGTCCACCGCGCGTGTCTGCATCGCGCGCATCGACTCGCCCCCGGGGAAGACCGCGGCGGAGGGATGCTGCTGCACGACCGTCATCAGCGGCTCGTCGGCCAGCTCGGCGAGCTTGCGGCCCGACCAGTCGCCGTAGTGGCACTCCCCGATCCGGTCGTCGGTCTGGACCGCCAGCTCCGGCCGGGCCGCCAGCAGCGGCTGAAGGGTCTCCAGACAGCGCTGCAACGGACTGCTGACGACGGCAGCGATCGGCACCCCCGCCAGGCGCCCGGGCAGCGCCGCGGCCTGGGCGGCGCCGCGCTCGTCGAGGGCGACGCCCGGCGTCCAGCCCGCGAGCAGCCCCGCGGTGTTGGCGGTGGACCGTCCATGACGTACGAGGATCAACGTGGCCATGCCCGCCAGCGTAGGCGGTCGGTACGGCGGCGTCATGGGCCGGTGCGGGCCCGGAGGATGCGGGCGGGGCGCCGAGAGGGGAGAATGCCCGCCGTGATCGTGGACTGTGCCATCTACCGCGACGGACGCCGTACCGACGGCCCCGCCGACTTCTCCGACGCCCTCGCCGAGGCGCGCGCCACGGGCGACGCGTTCCTCTGGCTCGGGCTGCACGAGGCCACGGCGCACGAGTTCGACCTTGTGAGCAGCGAGTTCGGGCTGCATCCGCTGGCCGTGGAGGACGCGCTCACCGCGCATCAGCGGCCCAAGCTGGAGATCTACGACGAC
This sequence comes from Streptomyces sp. NPDC051662, assembly GCF_040681655.1. Taxonomy (NCBI): domain Bacteria; kingdom Bacillati; phylum Actinomycetota; class Actinomycetes; order Kitasatosporales; family Streptomycetaceae; genus Streptomyces; species Streptomyces sp. NPDC051662. The sequence continues at coordinate 120,845 of NZ_JBFAZD010000005.1, read as the reverse complement.
TCGCTGTTCGTGGTCCTCAAACCGGTGCGGTACGACGACGAACGCGACGTCGTCACCTCCGGTGAGCTGATGGTCTTCGTCGGCGACTCCTTCGTGGTGACGGTCCGGCACGGCGAGGGCGCTCCGCTGACGGCCGTACGGCAACGGCTCGAAGCGGAGCCTGAGGTCCTCAAGCACGGCCCCACGGCGGTCCTTTACGCGGTCAGCGACGCGGTCGTGGACGACTACATCGAGGTGGCCGGGGAGCTCCAGCTCGATCTGGAGGAGCTGGAGGAGCAGGTCTTCTCGCCGAACGGGGGCGACGGCGGCTCCGGGTCGGCCAAGCCGGGGCCGGGGTCCGGTCCTGGCCCGGTGATGTCGACCGCGGAACGGATCTACAACTTCAAGCGTCAGGTGATGGAGTTCCGCCGGGCCACCGGCCCGCTGGCATCGCCGATGGCCCGGCTGGCGGGTCCTGGGGTGCCGTTCGTCGACACGGGCTCGCAGTTGTTCTTCCGGGACGTCAACGACCATCTGCTGCACGCCAATGAGCAGGTGGAGGGGCTTGACCGGCTGCTCTCCGACATCCTGGCCGCGCATCTCGCGCAGATGGGGGTGCGGCAGAACGACGACATGCGGAAGATCTCGGCGTGGGCGGCCATGGCCGCCGTCCCCACGCTGGTCGCGGGGATCTACGGCATGAACTTCAAGCACATGCCCGAGCTGCGGTATGTGTGGGCGTACCCGGCCGTGCTCGTGTTCATGGTGGTCGTGGTCTTCGGGCTGCACCGGGCGTTCAAGCGTCGCGGCTGGCTCTGAGGGACGGGAATCCCAGGGGCTCAGAAGGCCGGCGCGGCGGTCGGTGACCCGCCGAGCGCGTCGCGCCGCTCCGGCATCACGAGCGTGACCATCCGCCGCCAGCCGATGAGCCGTTCGTACGCGTAGATGGCGTGGATCCCCGCCGCGAGCGCCGCCGACTTGGGCGCCGGCCAGCCCAGGATCCGGCCCATCCGGCCCATCACGGCCAGACTCACCTGACGGTAGACCCTGATCTCGGACAGGGCGCAGTGCCGCATGATGCGCTGGATCGTACGGCCATGGCCCGCGCGGGCCAGCCGCAGCAGTTCCTCGTGGCAGTAGGCGAGATGGTTGTCCTCGTCATTGCTGATCATCTTGACGGCCTTGCCGACCTCGGGGTTGTCGCCGAAGTATCTGACCAGCATCACCATCTGGTCGGCGGCCCGCTGCTCGGTGATCCGGCTGTGTGCGAGATAGACGAGGATGTCCTCCTCGGTCAGCGGCTCGTCACGGCGCAGCTTCGTGTGGGTGAGCCCGATGCCCTGCCGCTCCAGCAGCGTGGTGTAGTCCGTATCCGCCGGCACGGCGACCGGCTGGAGTCCGCGCCTGCGCAGCAGGGCGTTGAAGATCCGGCCGTGCTTGTCCTCGTCGGCGCCGTGCCGGGCGATCTTCGGAGCGAGATCCCGCATGGACTCAGGCACCAGAGCGGCGATCCGGCCGTTCTCCCACCCTCCCTGCGCCTCGCCGCTGGCCGCGATGGAGCAGAAGAGCCGGAAGGAGCGATCGTCGTCCAGGATCTCCTGGAACAGGCTTCGGGCCGAGAGCATCACTGCCACCTCCATACAGACATCCGCAGAAACCGAGTCAAATGGGGTGTGGGGGAACAGGCAACAGCTACGCCGGCCGGCTGAGCCGAAAGAAGGAGCGCGAACGAAGCCCCGGCGCGTAACCGAGCGGGGCCGGGAGGCGTTGTCGTACATGACGGCCGTGGCGGGGAAGACTCCCCGAGCCCCCACCACGGCCGCGGACTTCCGGCCGGGCGCCTTCGTACGTCTCCCTGCGCCACCGCGGACTTCGCGTACGGGCCCGCCGGTCCGGTAGCCCGTTCGGGCTATGCCGACTACGGGTCGCTACGGGTCGATACAACAGCCGGGACGGACAAGGGCCTCGGCGGCTACGACACCAGCCCGGCGCGCTCCAGGGCCTCCGTACCGACGCGGAGCGCGGCGATCCGCTCGTCGAGCGTGAAGCCGGACGGCGCGAGGGTCAGCGTGGTGACACCGGCGGCGGCGTACGCCCCCATCCGGTCGGCGATCCGCTCCACGGAGCCGAGCAGCGCGGTCGAGTCGATCAGCTCGTGCGGTACGGCCGCCGCCGCGCCGTTCTTGTCGCCCGCGAGGTACTTGTCCTGGATCTCGGTGGCCTCCTTCTCGTACCCCATGCGCCGGGCGAGCTGGTTGTAGAAGTTCTGCTTGCGGCTGCCCATCCCGCCCACATAGAGCGCGGTGTACGGACGGAAGACATCGGCCAGCGCGTTGACGTCCTCACCGACCGCGATCGGCACGGTGGGGCAGACATCGAAACCGTCCATGGTCAGCCCGGCCTTCTCACGGCCCGCCCGCAGATGCCGGATCGCCGTGTCCTCCAGATGCTCGGCGGAGGGGAAGATCAGCAGCGCGCCGTCGGCGATCTCGCCGGTCTGCTCCAGGTTCTTGGGACCGATCGCGGCGATGTAGAGCGGGATGCGCTCGCGCTCCGGGTGGACGGTGAGCTTCAGCGGCTTGCCTGGGCCACCGGGCAGCGGCAGCGTCCAGTGCTCGCCCTCGTACGACAGCCGCTCACGGGTCATGGCCCTGCGGACGATCTCCACGTACTCCCGGGTACGCGCGAGGGGCTTGTCGAACCTCACTCCGTACCAGCCCTCGGAGACCTGCGGTCCCGAGACGCCGAGGCCGAGCCGGAACCGGCCACCGGAGAGGGAGTCGAGGGTGGCGGCGGTCATGGCCGTCATCGTGGGCTGGCGCGCCGGGATCTGGAGGATCGCGGAGCCGACGTCGATGCTCTCGGTCTGCGCGGCGACCCAGCTCAGTACGGTCGGCGCGTCGGAGCCGTACGCCTCGGCCGCCCAGCAGACGTCGTAGCCGAGCCGGTCGGCCTCCTGCGCGACGGCGAGGTTGTCGCCGTCCATCCCCGCGCCCCAGTATCCGAGGTTGATGCCGAGCCGCATAACCACTCCCTTACCGATGAGTAACGTCCCTGTGTCCGGGACTCTAGCGCGCGATACGGCGATCCGTCAGGGGCGGGTTGTCCACAGGCTCTCTCCGCGTGGGGCCATGGCCAGTAATCTCAGCAGCCATGGAGCAGAGGCATCTCGGCCGAACCGGCCTGCGCGTGTCCAGGATCGGGCTCGGCACCCTGACCTGGGGACGGGACACCGACGAGCACGACGCCGCCGACCAGTTGAAGGCCTTCTGGGAAGCGGGTGGCACGCTGATCGACACGGCGGACGTGTACGGCGGCGGTGAGGCCGAATATCTGCTCGGTCAACTCGTCGAACGGCTCGTTCCACGCCGCGATCTGATCATCGCGACCAAGGCCGGGAGTGTGCCCGACCCCTACCGGCGCTTCGACGGCTCGCGCGGGCATCTGCTCGCCGCGCTGGACGCCTCCCTGGAGCGGCTGGGCACGGACTATGTGGATCTGTGGCAGATCCACGCCTTCGACACCGGCACACCGCTGGAGGAGACGCTCCACGCGCTCGATATCGCGGTCACCAGCGGGCGGGCCAGGTACGCGGGGGTGTCGAACTTCTGCGGCTGGCAGCTGGCCAAGGCCGCCACCTGGCAGCTCGCCTCGCCCGGTATACGGACCCGGCTGGCCAGCAGTCAGATGGAGTACTCCCTGCTGCAGCGCGGGGTGGAGCGGGAGGTGCTGCCTGCCGCGATCGATCTGGGGGTCGGGCTGCTGCCCTCGTCACCGCTCGGGCGCGGGGTGCTCACCGGCAAGTACCGGCACACCACACCGCCCGATTCCCGGGGCGCCTCCGAGCTGCTTGCCCCGTTCGTCGAGCCGTATCTGGACGAGGCAGCGAGCCGGATCGTGGACGCGGTCGCGACGGCGGCGGAAGGGCTCGCCACGACCCCCTTGGAAGTGGCGCTGGCGTGGGTACGGGACCGCCCCGGAGTGGTGGCGCCGATCATCGGCGCGCGCAACGCGCAGCAGCTCACGGCCGCCCTGTCAGTGGAGAGCCTTAGTCTTCCTGACGAGATCTGCCAGGCGCTCGACGATGTGTCGGCGCCCGTGCACCGCTATCCCGACCAGGACTGGAGCACGCTGTGAGTACGGACCGCGACACCGCCGCGGGGGCGGCCGAGACCGCCACCGAGCACACCGCGGAGGACGCGGACAGTCCCAGCACGGACGGTCCCGGCGCGGACAGTCCCGGCGCGGACGCGCCGGACGGAGAGGACGAGACGGCCGGGGGCGGGACGGCGGCGGCCGAGACCGCAGCGGCCGAGGTGTCCGAGGCCGCCGCCGAGCTGGCCGCGCAGCGGGAGCTGCGGGAGCGGATCGAGCAGCGCAAGGCGGAGAAGGCCGGCCCCATCGCCGCCGGCACGAAACTGAGCGGGCGGGCCGCCGATCTGCTCGCCGCCGTACGGGCCGTGGAGAGCGGCGCGCCCGTGGACCGGTCGCTGCTGGCCCCGCGCGCGTCCGCCGCCCCGGAGCGCGCCCAGCCGTCTCCACGCGCCGCTGAGCCCGCGTCGGCCGCTCCCTCGGGCCTCTCGTCGGGCCTCTCGTCCGCGCCCGCGCCGGCTTCGCGCGCCGTCCCGGCAGAGGCGGTGTCCGCCGTACGGGCCGTGCTCGCGCTGGGCGGTGCGCCCGAGGCGCTCGCGGGGCAGGTCGCCGCCGCGCTCGGGGAGCAGGCGGCGGAGGTGCTGCGCGAGGACCCGTGGCAGCTGCTCGCCGTCGCCGGGGTGAGGCCCGAGCAGGCCGACGGGTTCGCGCGCGCCCTGCTGGGGGCGGCGTGCGGCCCCGGTGACGAACGGCGGGCCGCGGCGCTCGTCGGCTGGCTGCTGGAGCGGGCCGCGCTCCAGGGGCACACCGCGCTTGAGGCCACGTCGGTACGGGACGCGCTGGCCGAGCACGCGGTGCCCGACCCTCACGAGGCGGTGCGGCACGCGATCGCCGAGGGCGCGGTGCTGGTGTTCCAGGAGGGCGCGGAGGGCAGCTTCGGAGGCGGTTTCGAGGACGGCTTCGAGGACGGTTCCGGCGTCGGCGCGGAGGACGGCGGGGCCGTGGCGGAAGAGGAGCCGGCCGACGGTACGGACACGGCCGAGGCCGGTCCGCCGGCCCCGGTGCTGCTGGGACTCGACCGGTACGCGCTCGCCGAGGAGAGCCTTGCCGACGGGCTCGCGCGGCTGGTCAAGAACGGGCCGGAGGACTCCTGGGACGAGGCCGCGGCGGGGGCCCCGCGCGCGGCGGCCGAGCTGATCCGCGCGGTCGCCGGCCATGGGCTCGTCCTGCACACCGGTGGTGAGGCCGCGCGCGCCGAGCCGGTCGCCCTGGCCGGGGCGGCCCGCGCGCTCGGGGTGCGCGCGGTCGTCGCGACACACAGCGAGAACGGCCGTGACCGACTGGACGCGACGGCGGGAGCCGTCACCGTGGCGGGGCTGCTGGCGGGCACGGAAGGCGTCGGACGGGACGCGGACGGCATGTTCGCGCTCGATCTCCTGGTCGTGCTGGACGCGCCACAACTCGATGTCGAGACGGCCGCGATGATCGTCGAGTCACTGCCCGACGGCAGCCGTCTGGTCCTCAGCGGTGACCCCGGAGTCCTGTGGTCGGCGGGCGCGGGCCGGGTGTTCGCCGATCTGCTGGCCGCCGCGGTGTGCCCGCGGCTCGCCTCCCGTACCCCCGACCCGGGGCCGATCGGCGAGCTGGTCTCGGGCATCGGCGTCGGTGAGCTGCACCAGGTCGAGGCCCCCGGCAAGGAGGTCGTGATCGTTCCGGTGCGGGACGCGGGCGAGGCGGTGCACCGCACGGTGCAGTTGGTGGCCGAGTCGGTGCCGCGCGCCTTCGGGGTGGCCGCCGGACAGACGCAGGTGATCACCGTGGGCCATGGCGGCTCGGCCGGCACCCGCGCCCTGAATACGGCGCTCAAGGAGCGGCTCAACCCCGGCCCCGGCCGGTTCGGCGGCTTCGACCCGGGGGACAGGATCGCCTACGTGCCCTCGCCCGGCCGGACGCTCCAGGGGGCGGTGGTCTCCGCGGACGCCGAGGGGCTGCGTCTCGACTGCGAGGGCGCGGAGGTCGTCGTGCCCAGGGACCGGGTGGAGTCGGCCGTACGCCACGGCTGGGCGCTCACCGCGCACCAGGCGGCGGGGATGCGCTGGCCCGCGGCGGTCGTGGTGCTCCCCGGCGATGCCGCGCGGGGGCTGAGCCGCCCATGGGTCTATACGGCCTTCAGCCGGGGCGACCGCCATCTGTCCGTGGTGCACGGCGTCGACCAGGCGCTTCCGCGCGCCGTGACGGACGTCCCGTCCCAGGAGCGGACCACCAGACTGCGCCCGCTGATCGAGAGCCTGCTGGCCCCGGCGGCGCAGCCGGGCTGAGCCGCGCCCGGATCGACCAGACCGTGTCCGGTACGTCCGTACCGCCCGCGCCGCGCCCACCGGGGCCCGGCCGGCGCGGGCGGGAGGACGTCAGGCGTCCTGTTCCTCCAGGTCGTCGATGTCCGCGTCGAGATCGTCCTCGTCGAAGACCGCGCTGACATCGAAGCGGCAGACCACCTGCTGGGGATCGGCCTGGTCGAAGGGGGCCGAAAGCCACTCCCCCGGCTCGGGGAGGTCGTCCGCGGCGGACACCCAGAGGGTGGAGTCGCCCTCCTCAAGGCCGAACTCCTTGTGCCGGGAGGCGATCTCGTCGGGTTCGTACTCACCGAAGAGCACACCGAGGGCGGCGTGCACACTGCCGCCCGCCACTCCTCCGTTGTCGGTGTCCCCTTCCACATCAGCGATGCGCTGTGCCTGTGCGAGCAGCCGCTGCGGCTCCACGACCGCGTAGTCACGCCGGATCAGCACGCTGAGGGCGTTGGGCTCCTCGGGACCGTTGTAGGGCGGCAGTGAGTCGTCCGGGTCCGGGATCTCGAAGGGGGTGACTTCGTCGTACCGGTTGTAGAGCCGCTCGTCATAGACCTCGGCCGCGACGGCGAGGGCGTTGAACGCGTCGGAAACAGCCGGGTCGTCCTCACCCGTGCGGTGTTCGACCGCCGCGAGATGGCGGTCCAGAGCTACCTTGACCGCCTCGGCGGCAGCGCGTACCTCGGCAGCGGTGGGCTGCGCAGCATCAGACATAGTGCAGACGCTATCCGTACCGGGGCTCTGCCCGCACAATAGATGCGATGCCGGAATACGAATTTGTCGACGTGTACGTGCCGCGCGGGGTCTCCCGCAGGGAAGCGGCGCGTCTGCTCACCGACCATGCCGAGTACGGGCACTGGGAATTGGACCGTCTGAGCCTGCACCGGGACGGCAGCCGCAGGGTACGGCTGCGCCGACGCATCATCCGTCAGGTGCGCGCCACCTGGTGAGGGTGAGTACGACGGAGCGGGCCCCGTTGTTACGAGGCCCGCCCCTGTCCTACCCTGTTCCGTCTTCGGTGGCTTTTCCGCCTACTTCGCCACGGTGTGCGGTCGTGTGACTACGCGACGGAACGGGACCGCGAGCGGCGGTAGAGGACGGTGCCCGCGAGCAGCAGGCCCGCGCCCACCGGAATCGCGATCCCGAGCGCGTCGGCACCGGTCTGCGCGAGGACATCGGTGCCCTCGGGCTGTGCGACGGTGTGCGTCTCGGGGGTGTTCGGGGCGCTGGGGACGCCCGGCGCCGGCGGGACGAGCGCACGCTCGGACGGCGGCGTGGCCGGCTTGGGCGGGACGACCTGCTCCCCGGGGTTCTCGGGCCGCTCGGGATTGACCGGCGGGTGGCCGGGCGCGTCGTTGGCGCAGCCGTTGCCCAGGACGGGGTTGAGCACGCCGATGACATCGACGGAGTTCCCGCAGACGTTCACCGGGATGTCGATCGGCACCTCGACCGAGTTGCCGGAGCCGACACCCGGAGAGTCGACCGCGCCGCCTCCGGCGTGGGAACCGCCGGACGGCACGGTGTGGGTGGCGCCGGGGTGCGAGCCGCCGTTGTGCGACCCGCCGGGGTGGGCGCCGGCGTCGGACCCGCCGCCCTGGCCCCCGTCATGCGTACGACCCTGTGCGCCGCCGGACGGTTTGCCGGACCCATTGGCGCAGTTGTTGCCGAAGGCGGGGTTGAGCACCCCGACGACATCGACGGTGTTTCCGCACACGTTGACCGGGACATGCACCGGAACCTGCACGTTGTTGCCGGACAGCACCCCCGGCGAGTTCGCGGCGGTGCCGCTCGCTCCCGAGTCCGCGTGCGCGTAGCCGCCGCCGAGCGCGAGTACGCCGCCCGCCGCCGCCACGGTGATCAGGCCTTTGCGCGTGACCTGCCTCATAGCTTCGATCCCTGCCTCTTGCCTTTCGGAGCTGCCCTGGGCATCGGTGCCGGGGCAGGATGCCCAGCGGCCCCGGAGTGCATGGCACGCACTCCGGGGCCACTCGGGCTCAGACCCTCACGAGGTGTGAGAGAAACGACGTCAGCTGTTGATGCACACGTTGCCGAAGGCGGGGTTCAGCAGCCCGATCACGGAGATCGTGTTGCCGCACACGTTCACCGGAACGTGGACCGGAACCTGGACCACGTTGCCCGAGAGGACACCGGGAGAACCGACAGCGGCACCCTGGGCGCCCGCGTCGGCGACGGCCATGCCCGCACCCGCGAGCACCAGACCACCAGTAACAGCCGCAGCAGCGACGACCTTCTTGATCATTAGTTCCTCCTTGTTGGCAAATGCGGTCCCAGCCGCGGACCGCACACCTGTAACGAGGAGGAAGTAATGAGGCTACGAGCGTATGGTCGCATTCACTCTTCTCAGTCGCGGACGCACACGCTGTCGATTACCGGAACCTCAACTCCCTTGTCAGCTGTGGTCGATGAAGCGATCCAGTACCCGCACACCGAACTGAAGGCCGTCAACGGGTACCCGCTCGTCCACACCGTGGAACATCCCGGCGAAGTCCAGCTCCGGCGGCAGCTTGAGGGGTGCGAACCCGAAGCCGCGGATACCGAGGTCGTCGAAGGACTTGGCGTCGGTGCCGCCCGACAGCATGTACGGAACGGCCCGCGCGATCGGGTCCTCCGCCGACAGCGCCGTCTGCATGGCGTCCACCAGCTTGCCGTCGAAGCTGGTCTCCAGAGCCTTGTCGCCGTGTACGTCCTCCCGCTTGACGCGCGGGCCGAGGATCCGGTCGAGGTCGGCCAGGAACTCCTCCTCGTACCCGGGCAGGAAGCGGCCGTCGACATGCGCGGTCGCCTGGCCGGGGATCACATTCACCTTGTACCCGGCGCCGAGCATGGTGGGCGCGGCGGAGTTGCGCAGGGTGGCGCCGATCATCTTCGCGATACCGCCGAGCTTGGCGAGCGTGGCGTCCATGTCCTCCGGGTCGAGCGGAGTGCCCAGGGCGTCGGACAGCTCGTCCAGGAAGGACCGTACGGTCTTGGTCACCCTCACCGGCCACTGATGGCGGCCGAGCCGCCCCACTGCCTCGCACAGTTCGGTGATGGCGTTGTCGTGGTTGGTCATGGAGCCGTGCCCGGCGGTGCCCTCCACGGTCAGCCGCATCCAGTGCATGCCCTTCTGCGCCGTCTCGACGAGATAGAGCCGCAGATTCTCGTTGACGGTGAAGGAGAAGCCGCCGACCTCGCTGATCGCCTCGGTGACGCCCTCGAAGAGCCCGGGGTGCTTGTCGACGAGATACCGCGCCCCATAGGTGCCGCCCGCCTCCTCGTCGGCGAGGAAGGCCAGCACGATGTCGCGCGGCGGCTTGCGGCCGGCGCGCATCCTGTCCCGTACGACGGCGAGGGTCATCGCGTCCATGTCCTTCATGTCGACCGCGCCCCGGCCCCAGACACAGCCGTCCGCGATCTCACCCGAGAACGGGTGGTGCCGCCAGTCGTCGGCGTTGGCCGGGACGACATCCGTGTGGCCGTGGATGAGCAGGGCGGGCCTGGAGGGGTCCTCGCCCTCGATCCGGGCGACGGTGGAGGCTCGGCCCTTGTGGGACTCGAAGATCTGGGGTTCGAGGCCCACCTCGGCGAGCTTCTCCGCGACATACTCGGCGGCGGCCCGCTCTCCCGGTCCCGAGTGGTCCCCGTAGTTGCTGGTGTCGATCCGGATCAGATCACGGCAGAGGTCGACGACCTCGTCCTCGCCCGAGACGGTCCTGCCCGCGTTCGGCTCGCTCACGCTGCTCACTCCCACGGTCGTTGCTGGTGGTCCTCGCTTGATGGTCCTCATACTCCCGCGATCCGCCCCCACCCCCCAAGGCAGGCCCCGGCCTGTCATACGCCCGTCACAGGGCCCGCCGCCGGTACCGCGACCCGGCCTACGGGCGGGGCCGTCGCCCGGAACGGGCCGTGATCGGGCACCGTCGAATGTTTGCTATGGTTTTCCACGTCGGAACGGCCCATGGCCGCCCGGCAGACACCTGGTCCGGGTGGCGGAATGGCAGACGCGCTAGCTTGAGGTGCTAGTGCCCTTTATCGGGCGTGGGGGTTCAAGTCCCCCCTCGGACACCAGCTGAGGCCCCACTTCACGTGGGGTTTTCTGCTTTTCCAGGCTGTGGCGTGACCAACCACGTGACCAACGGCCCGGAATCTTCCCAGGTCAGACCAGGGATGACAGGCCAAGCCTGTTGGCTCCGGAGGCGGCGAGCTTCCGGGCTCCGTTCTTCCTGCTGTGCCCGTAGCGGGCCATGGTGTAGCCCGGCGAGTGGTGCCGGACGTTGGCGGAGACCTCTACGGGGTTCTCCCCGGCCTCCAGATCGTTCGTGACCTTGCTATGCCTCCAGTCGTGGATACGGAAGTCGTCCGGCAGGTGCAGCCGGTTGCGGAGGGTGCGCCACCGGGCTGAGACCTTCTCGGGGTCCTGGGGGCCTCCTGCTTCGCCCCGGTAGAGCTTGAAGCCGTCGCGGGCGAACACCAGGTCGTGATCCGCCCACGCGGAGCCGAGCCGTTCGCGCTCCGCGTCCTGGCGCTCCTTCTGCCACTTGAGGACGTTCATCACGGACTGGTCCACGTAGATCACGGCGTTGGCGTCGCCATCCTTGGTGAGCTTGCGCAGGCGGTAGGTGTTGCCCTCCTCGACCACGACCCAACCGAGTTCGATGGACCCCGCATCCCAGTTGATGAGGGACCACTTCATGCCGAGCGCCTCACTGCGGCGCACGCCGGTAGCGGCGTACACGGTCCACAGCGGGGCGTCCCGCAGACAGTGGTGGGTCAGGCCCCCGTCACAGGCCCGGTTGCCACACGGCTCCCACACCGTCCCCAGGAACCGGGCCGTCTGACCGTCGTCCAGCGTCGGATACCTCGACTCCTGCGCCCGGATCTGCCGGGCGGTGGGAGGGTGAGCCGTCGCGGCGGGGTTGACGGGTATCAGCTTGGGCACCGCCGCCCCCAACGCGCCGGACAGGATGTTGTGCACGTGGCGCACCGACTTGGCCCCGAGCGGCTCGCCCTTGTTGGTCGGGCACGGGGTCGTTTCCAGCAGCCGGTACAGGTCGTCAAGGGTGTCGTCGGTGACCTCGCACAGCTTCACGCCGCCGATGTGCGGCTTGATGTGCAGGCGGACTTTCGTCTCGTAACCGGCCATGGTCGTTCCCTCCTTCCTGTGGTTGCTCAGCCACTTGTCCAGCCAGTCACCGAGTTTCATGTCCGAGCGGGCGGCGACTTTGCCTGCCTCGTAGTCGGTGATCCAGACCCGGAGTGCTCTCTCCGCCGCCGTCTTGTTCTTGTACTCCCGGCCTATCCAGTAGCGCTCCCGCTTCCCTGTCGCCTTGTTGAAGTGCAGGGGCGTACGTACACCCCAGGTGTTCGCTCTGCCTGTACGCGGGATCTCCACCGGAGTCCCGCCGAGCCCGTTGCCGCGCTTCGCCACTCGGCTGCTTCCCCCCTCTCGGTCGCGGTTGCTATCGGGCGTCCTCGGCGGTCACGCCGCCGGGCTGAACCCTCTTGAGAACGGCGTGAGCCTTGTCCGTGAGCTGGCCCCCGGCCCTGCCCTCGACCTTGGTCAGAAACCCGCGCTGGCGTGCGGCTCGGAGATGCCCTTTGAGAGTGGCCTGTTTGGTTCCGGTGACCTGTTCAAGGTCCTGGATCGGGGCGCGTTGCCCGACCTCCACCACCCGGACGTAGACGGCGGAGAGGAACGCCAGGTACTCGTCCGAGAGCCCCCTTGGCATCTGGCGCAGGGTGTCGGACAGGTCATCCAGTGCGGGTTCTTCGCTCGCCTGTCGCGCCAGCTCTCCGGGGGTTGCCGTGACGATCTGACGCAGGACGGTGGAGGAGATCCCGCGAGCGATCTCCTGGGGGTCGGCATCGCCGGCCGGTTCGACGCGGATCTCCTGTGGCCCTCCGGCAGCGAATCCGATGGGGCGATACATGGTGACGACCCAGGGGCCGATGCGCTGTGTCGTCGTGATGCCTTCGCGTGGCACGTCATCTGTCATGGTCAGCAACATACGGAGGCCGCCACCCATCAGGCAAGTCCAGATGTGACCCATCCGGCTTTGACTGGGCCAGACCGATAGCGCAGGATGGTCGAGCCGGAGGGAACCTCTCCCTCCGCCGACAGAGGAGAGCATCCGTTGGGCAACGCCCGCCTGATGAGCGTCGCCGAGCTGGCCGAGTACCTGGGCGTCACGCCCGCGTGGGTCTACAACAACCACCGGCCGCTCAACATCCCCGCCCGCAAGATCGGCGGACATCTGCGCTTCCGCCTTACGGACGTGGACCGCTGGATCGACCGGGAGTGCCCGGCCGTCGCGTAGTCGAACCGTGCCCACCGCCTCACGAAGGGAGGCACATGTCCCGCCATCCGGCGGGGATCACTGGCGCACCTCGCGTGCGCCGCACAGGAAGGAGCCACGCTCGGTGGCTATCAGCTTCGGTCCCGGCCGCCCGTGGGGCGGCGTCTCCCAGCACGAGTACCGGCGCATGGCGCAAGACCCCAGGTACGACGGATACCTCCGCGTGCACTTCGCCGCTCTGGGGTGGGCGGACAGGGACGGGCACGCGAGCTTCCGGCCGGGCGAACTGGCCGCCCTGCTGAGCGAAGGCAGCGAACCGCTGACCAAGCAGGGAGCGAACGCCAGAGTGAGCCACGCCAAACGACTCGGCCTCATTTCGCCCCGATCGGGAGTGCCGTGCCTCGTCCTGCCGGGGCACCTCTTCCAGAAGGGGAGCGGTGCATCCGTGCCCTGTCGCATCCACATAGGCCGGTAGGTAATCCCCACGCACGTATCCAGTAACTCCCTCACAGCTACCCATATGGCCGGTGAGCTGGAAAAACGTTCGCCGCCTCTCTATCTATTTGGCCTCACACCTGGGTCCCGGAGGGACCAATAACCCACGCCACGTACGTCTTCACGTGCAGCGCGGAAGGGAAGTCGGGGCGCGGAAGCGCCCCACCTGCGCAAGTCGCAGCGGCGGAAGAGTCACCGGGGAGGGGGCGGCTCCGCCGCCACAGAGCGAAGACACTTCGACCGGTGCGGCCCCGCAGGGGCCGACATCAGGAAGACCGCGAAGCTACTCAGGCGGGGCGCTGCCGCGCCCCACGGAACGAAGCCATAAGGGCGAAGCGCTTCCTGCCGGGGGCCGCTACGCGGCCACAGAGCGAAGACACTTACGTCAAGCCTCGAAAGCCTCCAGTCTCGCGCAGGCTTCCCCCGCCGGCCGGAGCCTCACGGTTGCTCTGGCCTGCGCGTTTCCGTTTGCGCTCCCCTTCGCCGTCGCCTTGGCGACCCTTGGAACCGTGGCATATTCCGAGCTGCCAAGACGTGGCGGTCGCCGTTGAAGGGCGTAAGGGGTCATCCCCCACCCCGGAGGGGCGGCCGACTCAGGGGGCTGGGTAGCAAGTGTCCAAAATTCGGTACACGGTGGCTCGCCTTGCCAACACACTGGAAGGCATGGATGGACTGTATGTGGTCAGGCATGAGCCGACCTGGCGCGAGGAGTCGGAGCCTGAGCCGGACGACGAGTACGACAGCGGGACGGACCACAAGACCGTGTACGCCCTCTTCGGGCTGGCCATCTACAAGGCCAACTGCCTTGAACACTCGTTGGTCAACGCTCTGGCGCTCACCAAGATGATCACGGCGAGGGAGCAGGGAGAACAGCTCATCCGCGACCCTTGGACTCAAGGCTTCAAGGACATGATGGGCAAACTGATCAAGCGAGTTGAGCCGTACACCAGCGCCTATCCAGAGGTTGTCGACGACCTCACGAGGAGCCTTAAGCGGCGTAACGACCTGGTCCACAACTTCTGGCGCGAGCGCATTCAAGAAATGATCAGCGAGGCTGGACGGACCAGGCTGTGCGCGGACCTGAAGTCGGACTGTCGGCTGCTCACGCAGACAGACGAACGCTTCAGTGAGAGGGTTTTGGACCCCATCATGGAGAGCATGGGCATCACGGCTGAGGCCGTTGAAGCCCAGTACGCGAAGGAACGCCGAGAGGCGATGGCGCGTTACGAGACCGAGGAGTTCACGACCGGGGGAGACTCGGCCTGACACACGTGTCGGCAAGCGACGACACACGGCCTCCCTTCGGCCGCCGTCGCCGTAGAGAGCCAGCCACGATCGGCACAGTGAGTGATGACCGAAGTGCGTCTCAATAACCATCGTTAGTGAGACGATTCGGCAACCGTCGGGCCGTGTCCATTTAGCCCCTGTCTGACCGTCTCGAAACTCGTCTCAAAAGATCCCGCTCCGACCTGGCTTTCGAGACGCGTTTATGAGACGGTCTGGTCATGCCGAAGAAGATCACCCCGGCCGAACAGGTCGAGCGTCACGACTGCCCCAAGTGCCAGGCCCCTGCCGGAAGCCCTTGCCGTACTGGTGCGGGCAAGGTGGCAGCCAGCTACCACACGGGGCGCTTCGCCCTCGTGCCCGCCTTGAAGGCGGAACTCACTGTGAAGACCCCGGCCGACCGCAACCCCGGCAAGCCGTGGACACAGGGCGATCCCCTGGCACAGGCACCCGAAGGGAAGCCAGGCGCAGGGATCCGGCTCGGCTATGCCCGGTGCTCCACGGTCGGGCAGGAACTCCAGTCCCAGTTGGACGCTCTTGCCGGGGCGCAGTGCACTCGCGTGTTCTCCGAGAAGATCAGTACCCGCGTGAAGGAGCGGCCGGAGCTGGAGAAGGCTCTCACCCTGGCGCGGGAGATCAGGCAGGCCGCACCCGGACAAGCCGTCATCCTGACCGTGGTCGAGATGAAGCGGCTTGCCCGCAACGCGGCAGAGCTGATGTCCCTGTCCGCCACCCTCCAAGCGGACGGCATCCAACTGGAACTCCTCTCCGGCCCCCTCACGGGCGTGTACGACCCGAACGGGGCGGGAGCCATCGTCTTCGCCGTACTCGCTGTCAGCGCGGAAGTCGAGCGAGAGGGCATCCGGGAGAAGACGTTGGAAGGTCTTGATGCTGCGGCCCGCAAGGGCAACCACGGGGGACGCCCCACCGTTGTGGACGACGACAGGCTAGCCGTAGCCCGTGCCAGGCACGCCAAGGGAGAAAGCGTCACCGCCATCGCCAAGGCTCTGGGAATCTCCCGAGCCACCTTGTACCGGCACATCGGTGAGAGCGCCTGAGACAGGCGCACAGGGGCGCAGTCAGGCGCTCACCTCGGAGTGCACCGGGACGGGCGGGCGCACTCCGGTGAGCGCCTCTGCACGGGCCACGAGGTGGGGTGCAAGGTCGGGGTACCAGCCACGGGCTACGGCTTGCAGCATCTCGGCCAGGGCTGCCAGTTCCCCAATTCGGCCGGCGGGGGTGTCGAGGACCGGCGCGAACTCCTTGCGGATGCGGGCGGCTACGTCGGGAACAAGCAGGCTGTTGGCGTGGAGGAGTCCCGCGTCGTAGCCGAAGGGCACCCGTCCCCATCGCTCCCAGTCCAGCAGGCACAGGGGTGCGGCGGTGAGGTTGCCCCAGTGCAGGTCACCGTGACCGGTCACCCGCTCCACCTTCGCGGGGGCCGGGACGCCGAGGAACTGGGGGAAGGCCCGTTCGATCCAGCCGCCCCGGACGGTGACCTTCACCCCCTCCGCTTCAGCGAGCAAGGCAAGGGCTTGGCGAAGGTCCGACCACCACTCGTCAGGCAAGCCGGGGTCGTGGTCGATGTCGGCTCGGTCCGGGGACACGATGGGTTGCGTGACGTAGTCAAGGACTTCCGCCTCGAAAGCCCACTCCCCGTCAATCCAGTCGTGCACCTCGTACAGGCGCGGGCGCGGGACAGCGTCGGGCACGAGCAGGGAGGCCCCGAGGACACCCTCCCCCTGCTTCCTCCCCGCGTTGCGCTTCGCCGTCCGGCTCACCCGTAGCCACCAGTCCCCCGCTTGGCGTCCGAGGGTGACGCCGAGGAACCCCCACGCCAGCGGACCCGTGCAGGCGAGGCCCAGCGCCTTGGCCGCCCGGTCGTGGGCGGCCTCCATCAGGGCCTGCACGTCCTTATTCAGCGGCGAGTTCATCGGTCACCCTCCTCAGTTCCTGGGCTGTCAGCGGGGCAGCCAGAGCCTTTGCCGCATCGTCCCAGTGTTCGCGGGTGCTCGCGGAAGTGAGGACAACATCGAGGCCAGGGCACGAGCCAGCAGCCAGCAGGGCAGCGGCTGCGGGCGACAGGCCGGGGCGGATGAGGTTCACCAGTTCGGGTGTCATGGCATCGAGGAGTTCGCCACCGTGCAGGGGAGCGGAGCCGAACGTGATCAGCCCGGCGTCCTTCGCCTGCACGAGCGGCCCACCGCCGTTCAGGGACTGTGTGATCGGGTCATCCATGACCAGGCTCACGGGCATCTGCAAGCCCGTGAAGTGATGCTCGGCGGAACCGGCCGCCTGCCGGGCGAGCGCGAGCATCTCGGGAACACTGAACGCTCCGGAGCGCAAGCCCGACCATGTGGCGACGCCGTACCCGCCGATCCTGCCCGCGTGGGCGAACTCCTCCAGCGCGGTGAAGGCTTCCCTCACACGCCAGTGCAGAGCGGCACGGTCAAGGCCGTGCCCGTGGTGCTCGGGGTTATGCACGAACACCAGGTCCACGCGGCCGAGCGCGGCCAACGAGTGCTCCGTCTGCCAGCGAACGAAGCCCCGTTCAAGGCTGTGCCTACCGGCCGTCTCATCCCGGGTCAGCACACCCTCAGCGAGGGCGGTGCGGCCCTGCTCCGCTGTGAAGAACCCCGCCTTCGTGGCTACCCGTACGGTCGGGTACTCCCCGAGAACCGGGCGCAACTCCTCATGAGCCCGGCCATGGGCGTAGTTCGGTGCCGTGTCCACCCAGGGGCTACCGGCAGCCAGGGCGGTGCGTGCCGCCTGACTGACGGCACGCACGCGGTATGTCCCCAGGGAGAGAGCGGCGGTCACAGCGCGGTCCCCACGACTGCGACGGCATGGCCTTCGACGAGGGCGGAGACCAGTTCGGCCACGTCCTTGACCTCCAGTCCGGCGGAGTCGGCGAGTTCGCCGAGCGTGGTCGGCTGGTTGGTGAGCAGCGTGCCGAGCGCGGGTGCTGCGGACTCGGCGAAGTCCCACGCCGTACCGGCCGCCGAGAAGGTGACCGTGCCCTCTGCGCGGTTCGGCGTCAGGCGGCCCCTCGGAGTCGTGAGCTTGACGGTGATCTCCCTCCGCGCGGGGAGCCCGTCCACGTACGGCAGGGAAGGAATCGCGTGGCCCTGGTCGGTCGTGTCGATCGACTCCGCCCACCGCTCCACGAGGCGGGGGTCCGCCATCATGTCGGCCACCTCACGGCGTACGGCGTCGATGAAGTCCGACTGTTCCGCTGACGAGCCGAAGCGCGGAATGTCCCTGCGCAGCGCGAGGGACGCCCGAAGCTGATCCACGACCCAGAGCATCAGGTCAGCGCCCGTGTGCGGGACCATGCCGAACGTGAGGTGAAGGGATTCTGTCCCCTGGTCAGCGGTGACCGCGTGCCACCAACCGCGCGGCAGGTAGAGCACGTCACCCGGGGACAGAACGAGGTCAGCCACCGGGTCGCCCTCCGGCTCCTCCGGCGACTCCACGTCCCGAAAGGTGGGCGCCTCACGGGTCGTCCCCCACAGGCGCCACCGCTTCGAGCCGTGCAACTGGACCACGACGACATCATGGTCATCCCAGTGCCGGCCGAAGCCCTCCCGTTCGGTCCACGAGGCGTACACGTTGGCCTGCACGGAAGTCCCGAGGAAGCGCTCAAGCCCCTCCGCAGCCACCCCCACAGCGGGGTGGCTCTTCTCCACCGCGTCGAGGACCAGCGACGCCCCGTCCCTGAGCTGGGCGTGGAAGTCGGACGGCTGGATGCGGGACCAGGTGACCGCGCGGCGGTTCGTGGTGGGGATCGCATAGCGGTGCAGCGGGACCATCTCGCCGTCGACCGACAGGCGCAGCCGGGGCGGTTCCAGCCGTTGCGTGGCGATGATCCGGTTCAGGTCGTCCCAGGAGAACAGGCCCGCCGTGTCGGCGGCCCCGGGGAAGTGCGCGTAGGAGCGGTGGTACGTCTGGGCGAGGAACGTGTCCCCGCCCAGACGCCCCGCCCACGAGGCTGCATCAAGCAACGTGGGCGCTCCCGTCAGTCGTTGCCGTCGGAACGGCCACTGCTGACGTCAGACTCCTGCTCAGCGCGGGTGCGCGCGGCCACGATCTTCCGCTTCGCGACGAGCAGGCCACCCCCCTCGGGGGCCACCGAACCGGTGTTCTCTTCCACCATCGGACTACCTCTCTCTTCTCGGGGAACTCCCACCGGGAATCCGGCAGGAAGCAAAGGGGGACAGCGGCGAGCGCGGCCCCGCGTACCGGCCGAAGTGGCGCAACGCCCAGTCGGCAAGCCACGCATCACGTCGTCTTTGGCTCCACCGCCACGGGCCGGAGAGCATTGGTGGACAACGAGCTGCGGCCCGTGCACCGAGGGCACCCGCACGGCGGGTACTTGGTCGGCGAACCGAGGATCACCGCATTGCGCGGCTCCACTTGCACCTCACGCACCGGGCCGTACGTTCGGCCGCCGTCGTGTGAGACCCGCAGAGTCATACGCCCGGTCACAAGCGCACCTCACCGTCAGGGCCGAACGTCTGCCGGTAGTCGAGCAACCGGCCCACGCCGTCGCGGTCTCGCTTCTCGTTTCGCTCGGTCGCTGCCATGGAGGAAATCATTGGCCCAGAAAGCGGCGGCTGTGTAGTTCTTTCCCGTCATGGACTAAAGATCATGAACGGCAGGCAGTAGACCATGACATCAAAAGAGCCCTTGCTTCCTCATCGAAAAGTGCATAGCCCTCCAACGTGGAGAACAAGTCCAGATGCATTTCGATGTCTCTCGGGTCTCTCAGGATCACGACACCGGTCGTGTTCTCCACGGTGGCCAGCCTGTTGTCATAGACGGTGAAGGTATCCATCGGAGCCATAGGCTTGTATCCCGCAATCGGGATCACCCCGAGCTTCACATTCGACAAGTGAGTGAGCGAGGCCAGCCGGTCAATCTGCATCGCCATTGCAGCCGGGGGCAGGAGTGGCCACCTGACAGCCTGCTCGGTGAGGATGAAGGTGAACCGCTTCGTCGTATCGTAAAGGACTTCCTGCCGCTCCAGCTTCCTCGCTACCGTCTTGGTGATGTCGGCCGGAGAATGGGCGAGGCTGGCCCGGATGTACTCAGGGGTGGACAGCAGGCCAGTAATCATGGACAGCAGAAAGAACCGGAACTCCGTACACGAGGATTCCAACGCGGCAAGCTCGGTCTGCTTCTTTTCCAGCCCTCTCCGGCGAAGCGAGCGAAGGTCTTGCCACTCGGTGTTAGCCAGTCTAGCGAGAGCAATCACCTCTTCGATGACCTCGGGCGGAGCAACGACAGCCCGGAGGATTCTCTCCAGGTCGAGCAGGCTCGGCAGGATTTTCCCATTCTCGATCCGGCTGATCTTCGATTGGGACATGTTGCAACGCCGAGCGAGCCGGTCCCCAGTGAGGCCGGCTCGCTTGCGCAGTTCTTTCAGCAGGGCTGCCAGTTCCTGTTTTGGCTGCCCCAACTGTTCAGGGTCGAACGTCACCCGCTCACGTACTCCAGGAATGGAACCGACTCGGCCACGGCGATCCGCTTCAACTGTCGGTACGGCTCCGGGTCACCTTCGTACAGTTCCCGATTGATCTGTGTTCCGTCCGCCCGGTAATTCATCAGAACTACCTTGGACTCATCGAACATCCAAAAGTCCTGATCCGGCAGTCCGGGATTCTCACGGTCGGTGAGATCGAGGATACGGATATCCTCGCCCGCCTTGACGTGATGCCGGTAGTAATACTCGAACTCGAACCGCAGGTAATCCGAAAGCGGGCGCGTCACGACATGCACCCGGCCAACGCTCTTTCCTTCCGAGGCCCATTGCCGGACCTCGTCCATCCACGCCGAGGTGTAATCACCCGGCGACTTCTCCCCGGCGAGAAAGCGCTTCAGCTTCTCCGCTTCCTGGGGCATGGTGTAGACGGGCAGCGTCTCCAGCCGCCACGCCTCCCGCTCCATGGAATCGAAGCAGTCATTCCACGCGTCACCATCCAAGTGCACGGAACGCCTCCCTGAGAACCGCCTCCGGGATTTCCACGAGCCCTTCCCCAGCAGGCGGGGTGAAGGCGGCGGACACGTCGCCCTGCACCACGAACGATCCGGTAGCCGTGCGGTACACGTTCGGACAGTCCTTCTCTCCGCACTCGCCGTTGCCGTTGCCCGTGAGCCGGGTGAGTGCCGAACGTTCGGCCATGCCAAACCCCCTTGCTCTGGCCCCGTTTGGGCCGCCTGGCCAACGACAGTAGAGGGGGTGGCGCTACGCGTCTATGCGTGAACGCGACTATGCGTGTCCTTGCATAAACAGGTCCCCGACCGCGCCAGCCCACCCCGGTACGCGGTCACGTACGCGACCGTGCAGACTGGGCGTAGCCCCGTGGCGCCGTCCGGGAAGCCTGACCAGGGACGGACGCCTCGGAGGAGGGTTGGTCACATGACCAACGCGTGACCAACAGGGGCCCGAGAGGGCCTGAAACAGCAGGAAAGAACAGGAGAAGCGCCCGCCGAAATGAAGCCTGTCAGCGGGCGTTTTCCCAGGTCAGATCGGTTGTGGGCTGGTGCCCGAGTGGAGAGTTCAAGTCCCCCCTCGGACACCAGACAAGACAAGCGATACCACTGACAAGCGATCCAACCACTGATGGTGTCGGCCGAATTTCGGTCGGCACCATTTCGTGTTTCACGGACGCGGTCCGGGCCCCACCCTCGCCCGCGATGCGGTCGACTGTATACACTCCCTTCGGCGATCCGTGGAGTGCCGGCGACGGATCATCGCAACTCGGAGGCGTCATGGGAGACTTGGACCCCGAAGTGATACTCGCGCTGGCGGCGCGGGCCCCCGACGGTCTGGTGATCGTCGACCGTGAGGGGCTGATCCGCTACTGGAACCGGGGAGCCGAGCGGATCTTCGGCTTCTCGGCGGCCGAGGTCGCCGGTCGTGAGCTGGATCTGATCATCCCCGAGAAGCACCGGCAGCGTCACTCGGACGGTTTCGCGGCGGCCATGGCCGCCGGCGCCAGTAAGTACGGGGACAACGACCTCCTGGCGGTTCCCGCGCTGACCGCGGACGGTTCGACCATTTCCATCGAGTTCAGCGTGGTGCTGCTGACCGACTCCGACGGCAACGCGAGCCATGTCGGAGCCGTCATCCGTGATGTCACCGCGCGACGGGCCCAGGAGAAGGAAGTACGCCGGCGGCTGCTGGAAGCCACCCCGGGCCACGCCGCCTCCTCCTGAGCCGGACGGTGCTCGCCGCCGGACGCTCGGACGGGCTCCTGCGCGGGGTGGCCATTCCCCGGCCCGGCCCGGACCGACGGCCCGGGTCGGGCCGGGGCGCCGGCGGAGCCGGCGGAGTCAGCGGAGTCCGGTGTACAGGGCGTTGATCAAGGTGCCGTTCGGAGTGTCACCGGACATCTCCCAGATCATCCCGCCGAGCAGCCCCTTGGATTTGATGTACTCGGTCTTCTTCCCGATCGACCAAGTGTCGTCGAAGGACCACCACTGACCGCCGTTGCCCGTATAGCCATAGGTGGCGACCGACTGGGGGTCATGGACGACCGTGATGCCGGGGTAGCTGGTGATCAGGTTCTGGTAGCCGCGAGTCCCGGCCTCCTCCGGGAACTGGCCGGGGGCCGCGCCGTTCGCGGTCTGCCACTCGCCGCTGACGCCGCCGTCGGCGACGTCCTTCCAGCCCCGGCCGTAGAAGGGGAAGCCGACGGTGAGTTCGCGCGGGCTGACCCCGGCGTCGGTGTACGCCTTCACGGCACCGTCGATGCTGAAGTCGTTGGGATAGGGCGACTGGGCGTCGGTGTAGAGATTGGCCTGATGGCCCGTGCGGCCGGGCTCCCAGGAGTTGTCGCTGCCCGCGCCGTGGAAGTCGTAGCCCTGGACATTGGCGTAGTCCAGATCGCCGAAGATCTTCGACACGTCCCAGCCGGCGTCGATCTTCTTCGGGTCGGCGGGGGTGAACGCGGTGAGCAGTTTGTGGTCTCCGCCGAGCGCGTCGAGCTGCTTACGGAACTCCGCGATCAGGGCGGTGTTGTTGGCCTTGTCGGCGGTACTCCAGTGGTTGCCGGGGTGGCCGTCCGGGGAGCCGGGCCACTCCCAGTCCAGGTCGATGCCGTCGAAGATCCCGGCCGCCGCGCCCGGTCCGCCTGCACCGTTGTACGCGGGCAGGTCGCCCTTGATGTACATGTCCACGCAGGACTTGACGAACTTCTTGCGTGCCGCGTCGGTGGCGGCGACGTCGGAGAAGTACTTGGAGAACGTCCAGCCGCCGAGCGAGACGACGATCTTCAGCTGGGGGTATTTGGCCTTGAGCTTCTTGAGCTGGTTGAAGTTTCCTCGCAGCTTGCCCCAGCCGTCGTCGGCCACACCGTCCACCGACTGGGCGGCGGCGAAGGCGCGGCCGTAGTCGGCCTCGGCGTCACCGGCCCCATCGCCCTCGTTGGGGTCCTGGGGGTTGCCTGAGACGCCTTTGACGACGCCGTTGAGGCAGGTGAGGTTGACGGGGTCGATATTGCCGAAGGCGTAGTTGATCACGTCCAGTTTGGCGGCGGCCCCGGAGGTGTCCAGGTTCCTGACGAAGTACTGGCGCCCGTAGATACCCCACTGGACGAAGTAACCGACGGTCGCGTAACGGCCGTTGCCGACCGCCTCCTGTGTGGTGACCGCGAGCGTGGCACTGGCCGGGGACGGGTTGTCGGCGGCGTCGCGGGCCCGGACCGTGAACTCGTACTTCGTGGCGGGGCTCAGCCCGGTGACCGTGGTGACCAGGGTGTCCGCCGGGACGGTGGCGACCTGTGCCGTCCCCCGGTACACGTCATACGCGGCAACGCGGTTGTTGTCGGTCGACGCGTTCCAGGCCAGCGCGACGGTGCCGGCGGTGACGGCGGTCGCGCGCAGACCGCCGGGGGCGGTCGGCGGTACGGGGTCGGTCGCCGGGTCCACGGTGGTGGCGGTGACGGGCGCGCTCGGCTCACCGAGGTTGCCGCGGGTGTCCTTGGCGCGGACGGTGAAGCTGTAGCCGGTCGCCGGGGTCAGGTCCCTGACGGTGGCGGAGGTGGTGGCGGTGGCCGCGACGACGGCGCCGCCGCGCAGCACTTCGTATCCGGCGACGGGGAAGTCACCGCGGGCGGAGGCGTTCCACTTCAGGCTCACGGTCCGGGCGGTGGTGTCGGTGACGGTCACACCGCCCGGCGCGGACGGGGGCGCGGCGGGGCTGCCGTCGCACTTGTCGCCGTTGATCAGGCAGCCGGTCGGCGCGGTGATCGGGCCGGTGGCGACGAACCAGTAACTGTAGGGCTCGGTACTGCCGTTCGCCGGGACGGAGGCGTTGTAGTGGGCGTTGGCCACGGTGACATGCGAGCCGTTCACGGTCGCGGTCCCGTTGTAGTGCTGGCTGATGGTGACCCCGGCCGGCAGCTCGAACTCCAGGGACCAGCCGTTGACCGGTGCGGCGCCGTTGTTCCTGACGACGAACGTGCCTTTCCACCAGGGCCCGTTGTCGGCGCTGGTGAACGACGCGGTGAGCCCGCCCGCGGCCTGCGTCGGCGCGGCGATGCCGACGAGCCCGCCCAGGGCGAGGACGAGAGCGGTGAGCGCGGCGAGGAACCGCCGCCGGGGCGGTGACATGGATCTGATCGATCTGGGTCTGGTGAACACGGCTCTCCTTGGTGTGGGGGAGGCGGGAACGGGGTCCCGCGCCGCGTGTCCGTGCGCCGGCGCCCGATGACGAGACGGTCGGGAGACGCGCACCTGTCCGTTGCGCCGTGGCCGGCATCGGACACGTGTGCTGTGGAAGTGCTGTGGAAGTGCTGTGGAAGTGCTGTGGAAGTGCTGTCCAGAGAAGCCAGTTGTCGTACACCCGTCAATGAGCGCGGCGCGGGATTGGGCTGTACCAATGACAGGTACGCTCCGCCCCGCCAACCCCCCGCCCCAGCGGAGCGACTCCGGGAAAGGGCTAGACCAATTTCCCGGATTTTACGGTCCCTTGACAGAGTCGGTGGGGGTTACGTGGGTCCGGGCGCGGGCTTCCGGTCAGCGGACGCGGGGCGGTGGGGGCTTGGAGCCGGAGGCCAGGGGGGAGCGGGCCAGTTCCACACACCCCGCCGCGATCAGGGCGACCCCGATGAGCTCGGGCAGCAGCCACCAGCCCGCGCGCAGGCTCTCGCCGAAGAGGGTCACCCCGTAGGTGATGCTGATCAGCGCGTCGCCGAGCGTGAGCATCGGCTGGGACGCGACCAGCCAGCCGGCCTGGAGGGCGTTCTGGAGCAGGAACAGCGCCCCCACCCCGGCGACCGCGGTGCCGTAGAGCTGCCAGGCGGTCACCAGCGCGGGGACACCACCGTTTTCGAGCCGGGACATGGCGTCCTTCATCAGCGCGGCGGTCAGCGCGTATCCGCAGGCCGCGGCGAGTCCGAGCAGCGCGGCGCGGGCGTTGCCGCGCAGCCGTCGCGACCAGATGATCAGCACGGCCTCGAAGATCCCGGTGATGAACAGGGCCGGGATCCAGGCGTGCCCGGGGACGCTCTCGCTGCCCCCGCCCGGCGCGGCGGCGGCCATGCCCAGGGCGAGACCGCAGGTCACCGCCGCCACTCCCAGCCAGGCGGACCCGGCCAGCGGGCGGCGGAAGACACAGCTCGCGATCAGCAGGGTGGCGGGCAGTTCGATGACGAAGATCGGCTGCACCACCGCGATCGGGCCCGTGGCGAGCGCCACCGCCTGGCACACCGCGGCCACGAGCACCAGCCCGATCCCCGCCAGCCACACCTTCTTCCGCGCCAGGTGCTTGATCAGCGAGATACGCATCGCCTCGGCGTCGGGCACGGTGGACGCGGCGCGGCGCTGGAGCACCGAGGCGGAGCCGTTGCTGATCGCGGTCAGTACGGCGAACAGGACACTGATCACCGGTCCATCATGCGGCTGACGCGTTCCGGAACAGCTCTCATCCCGGCGCGCGCGGTCGGGGCGGGGGCCGAACGAGGGACGCCGGTGTCGTACGCCCTCGATAGAATCGTGGCGCTGACGCTCCGTGCGCCGGAGGCGACCTGGAGAGGGCGCCGAGACCACACCGAGGAAGACACGGGGACCCGTGGCACGCAGACATCGCACCCCTCCCCCCTCGCCCCTTCCCCAGCGGGACGGGATCGATCCGGTACGGCTCCGGTTGCCCGCTGACGAGAAGGGTGAGTGGGCGACGGTACGGGATCATCTGGTCGCGCGGTTCGGTGCCGCCGTCGGGGCGGGGCGGGTCGACGCGATGTTCCGCGAGGGGCGGTTCGTCGGGGTGGACGGTCCTGTGGGGGCGGCGGAGCCGTATGCCGCCGGGCGGTACGTCTGGTTCCACCGGGACTTCGCCGGCGAGGAGCGCGTGCCGTTCGACATCGGGATCGTCTACCGCGACGAGCGGATCGTGGTCGCCGACAAGCCGCACTTCCTGGCCACGACCCCGCGTGGACGGCATATCACCGAGACCGCGCTGGCCCGGCTCCGCCGGGATCTCGGGCTGCCGGAATTGCAGCCCGCGCACCGGCTCGACCGGCTCACGGCCGGGCTCACGCTCTTTGTCGTACGGGCCGGGGACCGTGGCGCGTATCAGACACTGTTCCGGGACCGGCTGGTGCGCAAGGAGTACGAGGCCCTCGCCCCGTACGACCCCGCCGTGGCGCTGCCGGTCACCGTGCGCGGCCGGATCGAGAAGGAGCGCGGGGTGCTGGCGGCGTGGGAGGTGCCCGGCGAGCCCAATTCCGAGAGCTGGATCGATCTGGTGGAGCGGCGGGGCGGGTTCGGCCGGTACCGGCTGGTGCCGGCCACCGGCCGAACCCATCAGCTGCGGGTCCATATGAACCGGCTCGGGCTGCCGATCCTGAACGATCCGGTGTATCCCGTCGTCCGGGCGGAAGGCCCTGACGAGTACGCGTCGCCGCTGCAACTGCTGGCGAAGGTACTGGAGTTCACCGATCCGGTGACGGGCGAGCCGTACCGCTTCGAGAGCCGGCTCGCCCTGTCCCGGTGGCCGCCTCAGTGACCGCGCCGGATCCACTCCGCCAGCTGGGGCGCCTCGGCGCCGATGGTGGTCGTATCGCCGTGTCCCGTACGGACCACCGTCTCGGGCGGCAGCCCGAGCAGCCGGTCGCGGATCGAGTCGATGATCGTCGGAAAGTGCGAGAACGACCGGCCGGTGGCGCCGGGGCCGCCCTGGAAGAGCGTGTCGCCGGTGAAGACGGACGACAGCTCGGGGGCGTACAGGCAGACCGCGCCCGGGGCGTGCCCGGGGGTGTGGAGCACGGTGAGGGTGGTGCCCGCGACGGTGAGCGTGGCGCCGTCGGTCAGCTCGCCGTCCGGGATCTGCTCGGGGTACGTCTGCTTCCACAGCGGCAGATCGTCGGGGTGCAGCAGTACGGGCGCGCCGGTGGCGGCGGCGAGGGCCGGCGCGGCGTCGATGTGGTCGTTGTGCGCGTGGGTGCAGACGATGGCGCGCAGCGTCCGGCCGCCGAGCGCGTCCTCGATGGCGGCGGCGTCATGGGCGGCGTCGATGACGATCGCCTCGGAGTCGTCGCCGACGATCCAGACGTTGTTGTCGACGTCCCAGGTGCCGCCGTCGAGCGAGAAGGTGCCGGAGGTGACGAGATGGTCGATACGGACGGTCATCAGAACACCACCACGGAACGCAGGACATCGCCTTCGTGCATCCGGGCGAACGCCTTCTCCACATCGCCGAGTCCGATGGTCTCGGTGACGAACGCGCCGAGGTCGATCCGGCCCTGCTGGTGCAGGTCGATGAGCATGGGGAAGTCGCGGGACGGCAGACAGTCGCCGTACCAGGAGGACTTGAGGGAGCCGCCGCGGCCGAAGACATCGAGCAGCGGCAGTTCGAGCGTCATCTCGGGGGTGGGGACGCCGACCAGGACGACCGTCCCGGCCAGGTCACGGGCGTAGAAGGCCTGCTTGTACGTCTCCGGGCGGCCGACCGCCTCGATGACGACATCCGCGCCGAACCCGCCGGTCAGCTCACGGATCGCCTCGACGGGGTCGGTGGAGCGGGAGTTGACGGTGTGGGTGGCGCCCATCGACTTCGCCGTCTCCAGCTTGCGGTCGTCGATGTCGACGGCGATGATCCGGGCCGCGCCCGCGAGCCGCGCGCCGACGATCGCCGCGTCACCGACGCCGCCGCAGCCGATGACCGCGACCGAGTCGCCCCGGCCGACCTGACCGGTGTTGATGGCGGCGCCGATGCCGGCCATCACGCCGCAGCCGAGCAGTCCGGCGACGGCCGGTGAGACGCTGGGGTCGACCTTGGTGCACTGGCCCGCCGCGACGAGGGTCTTCTCGGCGAAGGCGCCGATGCCGAGCGCCGGGGAGAGCTCCGTGCCGTCGGTGAGCGTCATCTTCTGTGCGGCGTTGTGGGTGTTGAAGCAGTACTGCGGCCGTCCGCGCAGACAGGCCCGGCAGTTCCCGCACACCGCACGCCAGTTGAGGATCACGAAGTCGCCGGGCGCGACCTCGGTGACACCCTCGCCGACCGACTCCACGACACCCGCGGCCTCATGGCCGAGGAGGAAGGGGAAGTCGTCGTTGATACCGCCCTGCTTGTAGTGCAGATCCGTGTGGCAGACACCGCACGCCTGCACCTTCACCACGGCCTCGCCGGGGCCGGGGTCCGGTACGACGATCGTCTCGACCCGCACCGGCTCGTTCTTGCCGGGGGCGACGACCCCCTGCACCTGCTGCGCCATTGCCAGGACCTGCCTTTCCTCACACCGTCACACGCTCGGACGCGCACACACCGAACGTTCCGTCATCCCCCACTATCCCGTGCCGCGGTGCCCTCCCGTACCGAAGCGCGCGCGGGCACCTGAGCGTCAGGGGGCCAGTACGTCCAGCTCCTCCAGGGCGCCGACGGCGATCTGTCGGGTGAGTTCCTCGGCGCGGACGGCGTCGCCCTCCCGTACCGCCTCGGCGACCTGGACATGCAGGGTCACGGCGGCCGGGTCGGGGTCGTCGAACATCACCTGGTGGTGCGTACGGCCGGTGAGGACCTCGGCGACCACATCGCCGAGCCGGGCGAACATCTCGTTGCCCGACGCGTTCAGCACCACCCGGTGGAAGGCGATGTCATGGACGAGGTACTCCTCCAGCCGACGGCCCCGGGAGGTGGCGACCATGCCGAGCGCCTGCTCGGTGAGAGCGGCGCACTGCTCGGGCGTGGCGTGCCGGGCGGCGAGGCCCGCGGCGACGGGTTCGATCGCGGAGCGCAGCACGGTCAGCGAGCGCAGCTGACGGGGCCGGTCGGAGCCGGCGAGGCGCCAGCGGATGACGCGCGGATCGTAGACGTTCCACTCCTCGGTGGGGCGTACGGTCACGCCCACCCGGCGCCGGGACTCCACCAGATGCATGGATTCGAGGACGCGGACCACCTCGCGGACGACGGTGCGTGAGACATCGAAGCGCTGGGCCACCTCGTCCGTGCGCACCACACTGCCCTGCGGGTACTCGCCCGCGGTGATGGCGAGGCCGAGAGTGTCCAGCACACGGGTATGCAAGCCCCGGCCTTCAGTGGTCATGGGACAACCCTACGTGGCGCACCCCGCCGGAATTAAGTACGACGTTTACATCACAGCCTCTTGAATAAGTCGTACCTAATAGGTTTCAGTAGCGCGACGGCCCGATGCCCGGGACGGACTGAAGCCGATGTCGAGGAAGACAGCGAGGCATGCGATGAGCACCCCCCACGTCGTCGTGGTGATGGGCGTGGCAGGAACCGGCAAGACCACGGTCGGACCCCTGCTCGCCGCCGCACTGGGCGTCCCGTACGCCGAGGGCGACGATTTCCATCCGCCGGAGAACATCGCGAAGATGTCCGCCGGCACCCCGCTCGACGACGCGGACCGCCGGCCCTGGCTGGACGCCATCGGGGCCTGGGCGCACAGCCGGGCGGGGCTCGGCGGTGTGGTGAGCAGTTCCGCGCTCAAGCGCGCCTACCGCGACCGGCTGCGGTCGGCCGCGCCTGGCGCCGTCTTCCTCCACCTCACCGGCGACCGGCCGTTGATCGAACACCGGATGTCGGGGCGCAAGGGGCACTTCATGCCCACCGCGCTGCTGGACTCGCAGTACGCGGCCCTGGAGAACCTGGGCGCGGACGAAGCGGGCGTGGCCGTCGATGTGTCCGGTACCCCCGAAGAAATCACCGACCGGGCCGTCGCCGCGCTGCGCCGGCTCGAAAGCTGAAGGAAGTTCCCGTGACTCCCGTGACCAGTCTCAGTGTCGAGACGCTGGCAGCGGACGCAGCCGAACCGATCACCTCGGCGGGCAACGCGCAGCTGGGTATAGCGGTTCTCGCCGGTATAGCCGTCATCGTCCTGCTCATCACCGTCTTCAAGCTCCATGCCTTTCTGGCCCTGACCCTCGGCTCGCTGGCGCTCGGCGCCTTCGCGGGTGCCCCGCTGGACAAGGTCATCACCAGCTTCACCGCCGGCCTCGGCTCCACGGTCGCGGGGGTGGGCGTACTGATCGCGCTCGGCGCGATCCTCGGCAAGCTGCTCGCCGACTCAGGCGGCGCCGACCAGATCGTCGATACGATCCTCGCCAAGGCGAGCGGGCGCGCCATGCCGTGGGCGATGGTCCTGATCGCCTCGGTGATCGGGCTGCCGCTCTTCTTCGAGGTCGGCATCGTGCTGCTGATCCCGGTCGTCCTGCTGGTCGCCAAGCGCGGCAACTACTCCCTGATGCGGATCGGTGTCCCGGCGCTGGCCGGACTCTCCGTGATGCACGGTCTGATCCCGCCGCACCCCGGGCCGCTGGTCGCGATCGACGCGCTCGGCGCCAACCTCGGTGTCACGCTGGCGCTCGGGGTGGTCGTCGCCATCCCGACCGTGATCATCGCGGGCCCGCTGTTCTCCCGGTACGCCGCGCGCTGGGTGGACATCCCGGCGCCCGACGCGATGGTGCCGCAGCGCACCTCCGACGACCTGAAGACCCGGCCGAGCTTTGTCGCGACCGTCTCCACCGTGCTGCTGCCGGTCGTGCTGATGCTGGGCAAGGCGCTCGTGGACATCGTCGTGGACGATCCGGAGAACACCGTCCAGCGCGTGGCGGATGTCGTCGGCTCCCCGCTGATCGCACTGCTCGCCGCCGTACTCGTCGGCATCTTCACCCTGGGCCGCGCGGCCGGGTTCACCAAGGGCCGGATCTCCTCCACCGTCGAGAAGTCACTCGCCCCGATCGCGGGCGTGCTGATGATCGTCGGCGCGGGCGGTGGCTTCAAGCAGACACTGATCGACTCGGGCGTGGGCCAGATGGTCCTGGACATCTCCAAGGACTGGTCGATCCCCGCGCTGCTGCTCGCCTGGCTGATCGCGGTGGCGATCCGGCTGGCGACCGGCTCGGCGACGGTCGCGACCATTTCGGCGGCCGGTCTGGTGGCACCGCTCGCGGCGGACATGTCGACGACGCACGCGGCGCTGCTGGTGCTGGCGATCGGCGCGGGCTCGCTCTTCTTCAGCCATGTGAACGACGCCGGGTTCTGGCTGGTGAAGGAGTACTTCGGGATGAGCGTCGGCCAGACGCTGAAGACATGGTCGGTGATGGAGACCATCATCTCCGTGGTCGGGCTCGGCTTCGTCCTGCTGCTCTCGCTCGTGTTGTAAGAGCCTCACCGGTGTTGTAAGAGCCTCATCTCATGTCACCTCGTCGCGTCCGGGCGGGGCGGGTCACTCCTCCTTCCATCGGGGGTGCTCCCGCTCCGCCCACGCGCGGTCCACCGACCCGGTGCGCATCCCGCGCCGGGCCTGCGGATCGCCGTACGCCATCCCGATGTGCCCGAGCAGCACGATGCCGATGGCCAGGGCCAGCCAGTCATGGACGAAGGTGGCGCTCGTACGCCACAGGACCGGCGTGAGGCCGGTGAACCACATGAGCAGGCCGGTGCCGAGCATCACCAGCACGGCGCCCGCGATCCACCCCGCGTAGAGCTTCTGCCCGGCGTTGAACTTGCCCGCCGGGCGCGCCTCGGGACGGGGGTCGCGCCGCCGTACCGCGCGCAGCCACTCCTTGTCGTACGGCAGGAACCGGTTGAGCCGGCCCAGATCGGCGCGCAGCGCCCGGGAGCCGAGGCCGAGCAGCAGGGGTAGGGGGAGCAGCAGCCCCGACCACTCGTGGAGTGTGACGACAAGTCGGCGACGGCCGACGAGTTCGGCGAGCTGGGGGACGTAGAGACAGCCCGCGGTCACCACACACAGCAGCATCAGCGCGCCGGTGACCCGGTGCACCCAGCGCTCCGCCCGGCTGAAGCGCCGTATCCGCCCATCGGCTCCGGGGGCCGGGGGCTCAGACGGTGGGGGTGTCGCCTCGGCCGTTGGACCGGCCGACCCAGGCGTCGACGTCATAGCCGCGCTCCTCCCAGTAGCCGGGCCTGACGTCGGAGGTGACGGAGATCCCGGAGAGCCACTTCGCCGACTTGTAGAAGTACATCGGCGCCACATAGAGCCGGACCGGGCCGCCATGGGCATGCTCGATCGGGGTGTCCCGCATCCTGAGCGCGACCATCACATCGGCGCGGCGGGCCTGCTGGAGGGTGAGGCTCTCGCTGTACGTGCCGTCGAAGCAGGTGAAGCGGACGGCCTTGGCGTCGGACCGTACCCCGGCCGCGTCGAGGAGCCGCGAGAGCCGTACGCCCTCGAAGGGGGTGTGCGGGACGCGCCAGCCGGTGACGCACTGCACATCGTGCACGACCCGGGTCTGCGGCAGCGCGCGCAGCGCGTCGAGGGTGTAGGTGGCGGGCCGGTCGACCAGTCCGTCGACCGTCAGCCGGTAGGTGTCCGGGCCCTTGCGGGGTACGGAGGCGGCGACCGAGTAGTACCGGAAGCCGCCGCCGTTGGGCAGCAGTCCGGTCAGACCGGTCGGGTCCTTGTCGGCGGCCGAGCCGAGGAAGGCTTCGAGACCGCGCTGGAGCGAGGGCGCCGTGACGAGTCCCGCGGCGCCGAGGCCGAGCATGGAGAGCACCAGGCGCCGTCCTACCGGCGTGCCCTCGGGCCGGCTTGGTTGATGGGTCACCCGTCGAGGAGAACACCCGCGGCCCCCTGAAGCCAGGGACCGCGGGTGTTCGTCATACTTTCGTCAGGAGCGTGCTGTCCGCCTCACGGCGGGACGTCACACCCCGGCCGTCGTCTCCGACTCGGCCGCCTTCTCCAGCTGGAAGGCCTCGTTGCCCAGCCCGATACGGGCGTGCACCTCGGGCTTGACGGAGCGCAGCACCAGTCCGTACACCAGCCCGCCGATCAGCGCGAGAGCGATGATCCCGGGCAGCACCCAGCTGAGCGCGGAGCCGGGCCCCGACCCGACGAGGATGTCGAAGTCCTTGACCGTGTAGACGGCGATGGTCACCAGCGCGATGCCCGCCAGCCCGGAGGCCACCAGCCGCGCGGCCTGATGGCGCGCCGCTCCCCGTCGTACGAAGAAAACGATGACGGCGAGGGAGGCCGCGGCCATCAGCACGATGACCCCGAGCGCGCCGATGTTGCCCATCCAGGTGAAGAGATGGAGCACCGGGGCCGTCGGGTCCCCGACCGGCTTGTCGTCGGTGAGGGCGAAGGCCACGATGACGGCGATCGAGACCGCGGACTGGAGCACGGAGCCCGACGCGGGCGCGCCGCTGGACTTGCTGGTGCGGCCGAAGGCGGCGGGCAGCAGGCCCTCGCGGCCCATCGCGAAGGCGTAGCGCGCGACCACATTGTGGAAGCTGAGCAGCGCGGCGAACATACCGGTCACGAACAGGACGTGCAGGACATCGGTGAAGGTGCCGCCCAGCCTGCTCTCGGTCAGACCGAAGAGCAGTCCGGGACCCTGCTCCCCCGCCGCTTTGACGATCGAGCCGGGTCCCGCGGCGACGGTCACCGCCCAGGCGCTGAAGGCCAGGAAGAGCGCCGCGTAACCGACGGCCAGGAACATGACACGCGAGACGACGACGTTCGGCCGGCTCGTCTCCTCGGCGTAGACCGGGGCCTGTTCGAAGCCGACGAAGGCGGCGATGCAGAAGCAGAGCGCGGTGCCGAACCCCGCGCCGGTCAGGGTGTCGGGGTTGAAGGCGGCCATGGACAGTCCCTCCTCGCCCGGATCGGCGAGGGAGGCGATGTCGAAGATCACGACCAGCGCGCACTCGACGATCAGCAGGACGCCGAGGACCTTGGCGTTGAGGTCGATCTTCAGCCAGCCCAGCAGACCGACGATCGCGGCGGCCACGAGCGCCGGGATCCACCAGGCCACGGTCAGGTCGAGATAGGTGGCGAAGAGCCCGGAGACCTCGAAGCCGAGGATGCCGTAGATACCGACCTGCATGGCGCTGTACGCGACGAGGGCGACGAGCGAGGCACCGGCGCCGGCGGTCGGGCCGAGACCGCGGGCGATATACGCGTAGAACGCGCCGGCGTTGTGCACATGCCGGCTCATCTCCGCGTACCCGAAGCTGAACAACACCAGGACGACGCCGAGGATCACATAGAGCAGGGGCTGTCCGACGATGCCCATGACACCGAAGACCGTGGGCATGACGCCCGCGACGACGAGCATCGGCGCGCTCGCGGCGAGCACGGAGAGCAGCAGTCCCACCGTGCCGAGCCGGTCCGCCCGCAGCGCCCGTTCCTGCCCTTTGTATGTATTGATCTCGTTGAGCTCGCTCGTGCTCGGTCTGCCCGTCGACATGACAGGGTGGTCCTTTCGGAGTTCATCGGTATTCAGTGGTGTTCAGGCGAAGCCGAGCGCGGCGTCGCGCGCGGCGAGGAACGCTTTGTGGGGGTCCCGGTCGGGGTACGACCAGGGGTCTGGGGTCCGGTGCGGACCGATCCGCTGGAACAGCGCGGCGGCCTCGGCCAACCGCCCGTCCTGGAACTGGGCGTGGGCGAGGAAGTTGAGGTCGATCCGGCCGCGCGGATGCTCCCCCGCCTCCCACTCCAGCCACCAGTCGAAGGCGACCTTGAGCACCTGTCGGGCGCGGCGTCCGGTCCAGTGCGCGGACGCCGCCGGGTCGCCCGGCTCCTGTCCGGCGGTGGCGAGGACGCGATAGCGCTCGGCGTGGGCGACCACGGGCAGGATCGCGAGCGGTGAGTCGGCGGGGGCCTGTTCCGCGGCCCAGGCCGCGAAGTCGTACACCTCGTGCAACGGGTCCTGGCCGGCGTCGGGATAGCGCTCCGCGAGCCGCGCCGCCATCAGATGATGGGCGTGGTGATGGTCCGGATGCCGGGTCCTGACCTCGTCGAAGAGCTGTGAGGTCTCCTCGTCCGTGCCCAGCGTTCGGGCGAGCAGCAGCAGTCCGAGCCAGGGTGTGGGATCGGCGGGGGCCCGCCGGATCGCGTCGCGGCAGGCGTCCCGCGCGCGCTGTTCGGACTGCTTGCCGCGCAGTGCGCCGACGACGGTGGCGCAGGCGAGGAGGGTGGTCGCGTCAGCGCTCTCGGGTTCGGCGAGCAGCCAGTCCCTGGTCCAGGCGGCGGCGCCGGAGGCGCGTGCGAGGACGACGACGCGATGGCCTCGCCGGTCCCAGTCGTCGCCGGTCTCGGCGAGCAGGGTGCGCGCCTCGGACCAGCGGCCCTGGGCCAACTGGTCCCGTACGGCCGCGAGTCGGGCGTCATCAAGGGCCGGATCGAAGAGGTGGCCGGAGCGTGAGCCCCGTCTTCGTGGACGGCCCAGGGGTGGTGGCGGAGGCGGGGACATCCGCGGAATCCTCCAGGGCACATAAACGGGCAATGATCGCGGACAGCCAACCGGTAGGCAACGCTTTCCGTCAAGGCCCCTCTTGGTGCAAAGTGTGCCAACTGTCCTGCCGCGTCGCACCGTTGGTCCCCATTCGCGGCCTGTGCGGTACCGGTGCCCGACCGGGCCCGATCGCTGCCCGACCTGGTGAGCGGCCTGATGGGCGGCCTGATGGGCGGCCTGGTGGCCTCCCCAACGCCCGGCCGGTGCGCGCCTCCGCCGCTACCGGACGGCCTTCGCCGCGGCCCGCCCCGCCGTACGGCCCGAGAAGATACAGCCGCCGAGGAACGTGCCCTCCAGGGAGCGATAGCCGTGCACGCCGCCGCCGCCGAAGCCGGCCGCCTCGCCCGCCGCGTAGACGCCGGGCAGCGGCGCGCCCGTCGCGGTGAGGACCCGGGAGGAGAGATCGGTCTCCAGCCCGCCGAGCGACTTACGGGTCAGGATGTTCAGCCGTACGGCGATCAGCGGGCCCGCCTTGGGGTCGAGCAGGCGGTGCGGGGCGGCCGTACGTATCAGCTTGTCGCCCAGATACCTCCGGGCGCCCCGGACGGCCATGACCTGGAGATCCTTGGTGAAGGGGTTGGCGATCTCGCGGTCGCGCGCGGTGATCTCGCGGCGCAGCCCGTCCTCGTCGATCAGCCCTTCCCCGGTCAGCGCGTTCATGCCGCGTACGAGCGCGCTCAGGTCCTTCTCCACGACGAAGTCGGCGCCGTTGTCCATGAACGCCTTCACCGGCCCAGGGACTTCGGCGCGGGCCCGTCCGATCACCCCGCGGACCGACTTCCCGGTCAGATCGGGGTTCTGCTCGGAGCCGGAGAGCGCGAACTCCTTGCCGATGACGCGCTGGTCGAGGACGAACCAGGTGTACTCGTGGCCGGAGCGCATGATGTGCTCCAGAGTGCCCAGCGTGTCGAAGCCTGGGAAGAGCGGTACCGGCAGCCGCCGGCCGCGCGCGTCCAGCCAGAGCGAGGACGGGCCGGGCAGGATACGGATGCCGTGGCGCGCCCAGATCGGGTTCCAGTTCTCGATGCCCTCGGTGTAGTGCCACATCCGGTCCCGGTTGATGTGCCGGGCGCCCACCGCCTCCGTGATGCCGAGCATCAGTCCGTCGACATGTGCCGGAACGCCGGAGAGCATCTTCCGCGGCGGAGTTCCGAGCCGCTCGGGCCACTGGGCGCGTACCAGCTCGTGATTGCCGCCGATGCCACCCGAAGTGACGATCACCGCCTGCGCCCTGAACGCGAAGGCGCCGGTGACCGTACGGCTGCTCGCGGTGCCGCGCACGGCCTCGCTCGGCTCCAGGATCTCGCCGCTCACGGTGTCCACCACGCCCGCGGTGGTGGTGAGGCCGGTGACCCGGTGCCGGAAGCGGAACGTCACGAGCCCCTTCGCCACGCCCGCGCGCACCCGCTGTTCGAACGGCTCGACCACCCCGGGCCCGGTCCCCCAGGTGATGTGGAAGCGCGGCACGGAATTGCCGTGTCCGGTCGCGTCGTACCCACCGCGCTCGGCCCAGCCCACCACCGGGAAGAACCGCATGCCCTGCCCGTGCAGCCAGGCCCGCTTCTCGCCCGCCGCGAAGTCGACATACGCCTCGGCCCACGCGCGCGGCCAGCGGTCGTCCTCGGGGCGGTCGAAGCCCGCCGTACCGAGCCAGTCCTGAAGGGCCAGTTCCCGGCTGTCCTTGATCCGCAGCCGGCGCTGCTCGGGCGAGTCCACGAAGAACAGACCGCCGAAGGACCAGTGCGCCTGCCCGCCGATCGACTGTTCCGGCTCCTGGTCGAGCACGATGACGGAGCGGCCCGCGTCCACCAGCTCCGCGGCGGCGACCAGGCCGGCGAGGCCCGCTCCGATCACGATCACATCAGCGTCGTACGCCATGGCTGCCATCCTTCGCGAGCGGGGTCGGTGAAGCCCTTTGGATCGTCCGATCTTCCGTACGTGCGAGTAACCCGTCAACTGGTTGGATGGCGTTCATGAGCGCTGCTGACGAGATCCTGGACATCGTCGACGAGGAAGACCGTGTGGTCGGACGGGCACCGCGCGGGGAGGTCTACGCGCGGGGGCTGCGCCATCGCGCGGTCTTCGTGCTCGCGCGCGACGCGGAGGACCGGGTCTTCGTCCATCGCAGAACCCCGGTGAAGCTGGTCTTCCCCTCGCTGTACGACATGTTCGTGGGCGGTGTCGTCGGCGCGGGCGAGAGCTACGACGCGGCGGCGCTGCGGGAGGCCGAGGAGGAGCTGGGGGTGTCGGGACTGCCCCGGCCCGTACCCCTGTTCACGTTTCTGTACGAGTCCACTGACGGGGCCGGGGCCGGGAGCTGGTGGTCACGGGTGTACGAGGTGCGCTGCACGCTGCCGGTGCGTCCGCAGGTGGAGGAGATCGCCTGGCACGGCTTCCTCCCCGAGGCGGAGCTGGAGCGCCGGCTCGGAGAGGGGCCGGACGCCTGGGAGTGGACACCGGACGGGCTCGCGGCGTACGAGCGGCTCCGCGCCCACCGCGCGTAGGGTGCGGCGGGTGAGCGACTTTCTGAGCGGCCTGCTGCTGTGGTTCACGCCCCGGCGCGTCGCCGAGGAGGGCGAGACCCCCGACTACCGATTCTCGCTCGCCAATGAGCGCACCTTCCTGGCCTGGATCCGCACGGCGCTCGCGCTGGTGGGCGGCGGCTTCGCGGTCGATCAGTTCCTGCCGGACCTGCGCTGGGGCGTACGGGTCGGGCTCGCGGTGGCGCTGCTGGCGGCGGGCGCGCTGTGCGCGCTGCGCGCGGTCAATCACTGGGTGCGGTGCGAGCGGGCGATGCGGCGCGAGGAGGATCTTCCCGTCTCCGCGTTTCCGACGGTACTGAGTCTGGCGGTGGGGCTGGTCGCCATCACGATGCTGGTCATCGTGGTCCTGGGGCGGGCCGGCTGATGGCCGCGCCGCCCGGGGACGCGGGCGGGGCCCCGGTCAGGGATCCGGGACTCCAGCCCGAACGGACCCGGCTGGCCTGGCGGCGTACGACGCTCTCGTGCACGGTGGTCGCCGTGCTCGCGGCCCGGCAGGCGGTCCATGGCGGCGCCACGGCCGCCGGAGTGGCCGGCGCCGCGCTGAGCGCCCTGGTCTGGCTGGCCTTTCTGGGCGTGGCGCACCGCCGGATGCTGGCGCTGGACGCCGCCGCGCCGGGGCCGCTGCCCGCGCGCGCGGCGATCGCCACGGCGGGGTGCACGATCCTGCTGGCTCTGTTCACGGTGGCGGTGCTGGCCTGACGGCAGTGCCGGGAGGCATCAAACGGGCACGACGCCACGGCGGCGTCCCCGGGGATATCGTCAACTGGCAGGATCGCCCCGTCCGTTCACTCGTGCACCAAGGGGTCCGATGCCTGCCACCGATCCGTATCTCGTCCGACTGGCACCCGAGGTGCATGCCTACGTCCAGCCGGACGGCGGCTGGTGCCTCAACAACGCCGGTTTCGTCAGCGACGGGGAGACGACGCTTCTCATCGACACCGCCGCCACCGAGCACCGCGCGCTGCTGCTGCGCGAAGCGATCCGGACGACCGGCGTCCCACTTCCCCGAATGCTCGTCAATACGCACTTCCACGGCGATCACACCTACGGCAACGCTCAGTTCGTGCCCGAAGCCACCGTCATCGGCCATGACACCTGTCGCGACGAGCAGTCGGCCGCCGGCCATGAACTCCGGCTGATCTGGCCGGAGACGGACTTCGGCGACATTCCGATCACTCTCCCGACCGTGACGTACCACGACCGGCTGACGCTCCACGTGGGCGGGACCGAGGCGCGGGTGATCCACCCGGGCGTGGCGCACAGCCGGGGCGACTCGATCGTGCACCTGCCGGAGCACGGCATCGTCTTCACCGGCGATCTGGTCTTCCAGGGCGGTACACCGTTCGTCCTGGCGGGCTCGCTGCGCGGATCCCTGCGGGCGCTGGATCTGCTGCGCTCGCTCGACGCGAGCGTCGTCGTACCGGGGCACGGTCCGGTCACCGACCCGTCGGTGTTCGACGCGACGGAGGAGTATCTGCGGTATGTGTCCGAGCTGGCACGGGAGGGCCATGCCAAGGGCCTCACCCCGCTGGAGACGGCGCGCACGGCCGATCTCGGGAAGTTCGCCGCGCTGCGGGAGAGCGAGCGGCTGGTGGTCAATCTGCACCGGGCGTACGCCGAGCTGGACGGGCTGCCCGAGGGTTCACCGCTGGCCCTGATCGCCGTGGCCACCGATATGGCCGCGATGAACGGCGGCGCGATCCCGGCCTGTCACGCCTGACCGGGCCTGACCGGGGCCGCCCGGCCGGTCCGGTCCCGGGCAGCCGCGGGCAGCCCCGGGCACCGGTGGTGGCGGCGGCACCGGCACGGGCACTGGACGACATACCGACTGGTCGGCATCATGAGTGTCCGACCACGAGCGCCCACGGAGGTATCCACGATGAGCCAAGTCCCGCCGCCAGGACTCGTTCCCGAGCAGCTGCGCGGCCATCTCGACCGCGCGCTTCCCGGCCTGGTGAACGGACCGCTCGACGCGCGGCTGATCGAGGGCGGCCGGTCGAATCTGACGTACGCCGTCACCGATTCCGCCGATCCCGCCCACCGCTGGGTGGTCCGCAGACCCCCGCTCGGCCATGTGCTGGCCACCGCGCACGACATGAAACGCGAGTACCGCGTGATCGAGGCGCTGCATCCGACAGCCGTGCCGGTGCCCGAGCCACTGCTGCTCTGCGAGGACGAGTCCGTGCTCGGCGCGCCCTTCTACGTCATGGAGTACGTGGCGGGCACGCCGTACCGTACGGCCGAACAGCTCGCCCCGCTCGGCCCCGAGCGCACCCGCGGCGCCGTCCTGGCGCTGGTCGACACGCTTGTCGAGCTTCATGCCGTCGATCCCGCGGCGGTCGGACTCGGTGACTTCGGCCGTCCCGACGGCTTCCTCGACCGGCAGCTGCGCCGGTGGGGCAAGCAGCTCGACGCCTCCCGCAACCGCGAGCTGGCCGGTATCGACGAGCTGCACACCGCCCTCGGCCGGTCGCTGCCCGGCTCCCCCGCGCCGACCGTGATCCATGGCGACTACCGGCTCGACAATGTCCTGATCGATGAGGACGACCGGATCAGGGCCGTACTGGACTGGGAGATGTCCACGCTCGGCGATCCGCTCACCGATCTGGGGCTGCTGGTGATGTACAGCGAGCCCCTGGAGCTGACGGGGTCCCCGATCAGTACGACGGCCGGGGCGGCGGGCCACCCCGCGCCCGGCGAGCTGATCGAGCGGTACGCCGCGGCTTCAGGCCGGGACACCTCGGCGATCTCCTGGTACACGGCGTTCGCCTGGTTCAAGCTCGCCGTGATCCTGGAGGGCATCCACTACCGCCACACCCTGGGCCAGACCGTGGGGCCCGGCTTCGACCGGATCGGCGCGCTCGTACCCGTCTTCATCCAGCACGGCCTGACCACCCTCCAGGAAGGCTGAGTACCCCTCATGGACTTCGCATTCGACGCCCGTACCGAAGAGTTGCGGGCGAGGCTGCTCGCCTTCATGGACGCGTACGTCCTGCCGGCCGAGGCGGTCGCGCACGAACAGCGGTCCCTGCTGGCCGATCCCTGGGACACCCCGGCGGTCGTCGAGGACCTCAAGGCCGAGGCGCGCGCCCAGGGTCTGTGGAACCTGTTCCTGCCCGACACCGAGTACGGCGCCGGGCTGACCAATCTCCAGTACGCGCCGCTCGCCGAGATCACCGGACACTCCCCCCAACTCGCCCCCACCGCGCTGAACTGCGCCGCGCCCGACACCGGGAACATGGAACTGCTCGCCCAGTTCGGCACCGCCGAGCAGCGGAAGCAGTGGCTGGAGCCGCTGCTCGCGGGCGAGATCCGGTCGGCGTTCGCCATGACCGAACCCGACGTGGCGTCCTCGGACGCGACGAACATCCAGACGCGGATCCGGCGGGACGGCGACGACTATGTCATCAACGGCCGCAAGTGGTACATCTCCGGGGCGATGAACCCGGACTGCGCGATCTTCATCGTGATGGGCAAGACGGACCCGGACGGCGAGGACATCCGCCGCCAGCAGTCGATGATCCTGGTCCCGCGCGACACCCCGGGGCTCGAAGTCCGGCGCGCCATGCGGGTGTACGGCTACGAGGACCACTACCACGGCGGCCATGCCGAGGTGGTGTTCGACAATGTCCGGGTGCCCGCCTCGTATCTCGTCGGCGAGGAGGGCGGCGGCTTCGCGATCGCGCAGGCCCGGCTCGGTCCCGGCCGGATCCACCACTGCATGCGGCTGATCGGGATGGCCGAGCGGGCGATCGAGCTGATGTGCCGCAGGGCCGTGTCCCGCACGGCGTTCGGAAAGCCGATCGCCCAGCAGGGCGTCGTCCAGAACTGGATCGCGGACGCCCGGGTGACGGTCGAACAGCTGCGGCTGCTCGTCCTCAAGACGGCCTGGTTGATGGATACGGTCGGCAACAAGGGCGCCCACACGGAGATCCAGGCCATCAAGATCGCCACCCCGCGCGCGGTGGTCGGCATCATCGACTCGGCGGTGCAGCTGTATGGCGCGGGCGGGGTCAGCCAGGACTTCCCGCTGGCCGAACTGTGGGCCGCGGCACGGACCTTGCGGCTCGCGGACGGTCCCGACGAGGTGCATCAGCGGTCGCTGGCGCGGCGGGAACTGAAGAAGTACCTCTGAGTGGCCCACCGCGGGGAGCCGGAACCGCGGGACACGGCTCTCAGGAGTCGGGCGACGGCGGTGGGAGCAGGCCGAGAGACTGGGCGCGCATGACCGCGGAGAGCCGGTCGCAGGTGCCCAGTCTGCGATAGATGCCCTCGATGTGCTTGTGGACGGTGCGCGGGGAGATATGCAGGCGCCG
Source organism: Streptomyces sp. NPDC051662 (assembly GCF_040681655.1). Lineage (NCBI taxonomy): Bacteria > Bacillati > Actinomycetota > Actinomycetes > Kitasatosporales > Streptomycetaceae > Streptomyces > Streptomyces sp. NPDC051662. Next base: position 78,768 of record NZ_JBFAZD010000005.1, on the reverse strand, counting down.
GGCGATCGCGGTGGCGGGCATGGCCTGTGCGAGCAGCGTGAGGACAGTGAGCTGACGCGGTGTGAGCCCCGCCTCCGCCGCCCGCTCGTCCGGGTCCGCTACGGAGGCGACACGAGACGGGGCGGGACAGGAAGGGACCGCGCAGGTCGCGGCGGCGCGCCAGCGCGCGAGAGTGCTGTAGTGGGAGTCGATGCTGACCAGCAGCGGCTGGACGCGGCGGGCGTACGCCAGCTCCTCCGCCGTGAAGTCGTCCTGCGGATGGTGCAGGACAAAGCCTCTGGCGACGCCGGCCGGGGCGGGCAGCGGAATCCCGAGCATATGGGCACCGAGAGTCCCCCGGGCCAGACGGTGGCTACGGCTGCGCAGCCAGGAGCGCTCGCCCATGATCTGGCTCGCCGACAGCGGGGTGTGGTCCCGGGCGGAGGTGTAGTGGGCCACGAGGGGGTTGTCCGCGCGGAGTTGGCGACGGGTCAGCGCGTCCAGATAGTCCTGTGAGAGCGCGTGCGCGGACTTCCACGCCACCACCCGGCCGGTCCGCTTCGCGTAGACGGCCTGGGAGAGCGAGACGGCCGACGCGTGCATACCCCGGGCCAGTTCGGCGAGGACCGAGGACCAGGCGGGCTCCGGGTCCGGGTGTTCCAGTACGGCGACAGCCAGACCGAGCATATGGGCGTAGTCACGCCACAGGACAGACCCCATCGAAACCCCCGCGCCCCCGACTGGCCGGTGCTGGCCAGTGATCACCGGAAATGACTTTGCGCACCGAAATCAATACTCTCCGTGTTCATTGTGCCGCACCCCTCGCTCGATGGACAGCCCGACCGAGGGGTGAACCGGCCACCCTCACAGGGGGCTCCCGGGGCCCGCGCACAGCCGCCACCCCGGGAGCCCTGGGCCGAGGGGGGTGCCCGCGATGCAATCGCCACGGCCATGGCGACTCCACCAGCGCCCTCCGGCCCGCCACGCCCTCGGGCCTTCGCTCCGTCCGGCCTTCACGCCACAGGAGCTTCCGGCCCTCGGGCCGTCAACAGGGCACGACGTAGAAGACACCCGTCCAGGTCGCCGTGCCGGTCTGGGGTGCCCTGGAGGTCCAGCGAACGCTGCGGTTGGAGTTCAGGAACTTCGCGGTGGTGCCGCGGGTCTGGTTGTTGTTGAACGTGCCGTCCCCGACCCAGGGCAGGCCGTATGTCCCGCACCGGTAGTAGTCACGTGAGTCGCCGGGCCTGTACAGACAGAGGTGTCCGTACGCACAGGCGGCGGGCGCCCGGCCGCTCGCCGCCGGCCCGGCCAGATCGCGTGCGTACCGCTGGCCGGGAGCGGCGACGACGAGGTCGCCGCCCGGGATCGCGATCCTGTTGGCGGAGACCTGTCTGCTGCCCGGCTCCGCCGCGAGATGTCCGTCGACCCGGCCCTGGAGCGCGTCGGCCTGGGCGGGCGTCAGCCCGGCCCGTCGGGTCTGCGCGGTGAACACCTCACGGGTGCCGTCCTCAGAGGCCTGAGACGCCTGAGACGCCTGAGAGATCTGAGACGCCTGAGAGATCCGAGAGGTCCCCGGAGCCTGCGTGACCTGCGGAGTCTGCGCCCCGGCCGTCGGGGCCGTCATCAGGCCGGCCGCGAGCGTACCGGCGGCGAAGACGCCGACCGTGGCCCTCAGCATGAACGCGCGGATCTTGTTCACTGGTCCCCCTTGAGTCATGTGCGAGTGGTCAGACACACGGGGCGCGTTACGCCCCGTAGGCCGAACAACACTCATAGTGACCAGGGTGCGCGGCGCCCACAATGCGTACAAGTACGTAGGGAGAGCACCCGCGTTCGGTCCGAGGGGGCGCACAGGGCCGCAGGAGCAAGGGGGTTGCGGTCTCAGGGGCGCAGCGCGCGCAGAAGCAGATCCGCGAGATGGTCGGCGACCTGCTGCGGCGCGAGCGGGCCGTCCGGGCGGTACCAGGTCGAGAGATGGTGGACCGAGCCGAAGTGGTAGTCCACCACCAGATCGGCCGGGGTCGCGGTCGAGAAGACCCCGCTCCGCTGGCCCTCCTCGATCAGCGCGCGGAACCGCTCGTGGTAGCGGCGGCGCTCCGCCCGTACCCGCTTGTTCTTCTCCGGGCTCAGATGGTGCATGGAGCGGAAGAAGATCGCGGCGTCGTCCAGGTTGTCGATCGTCGTCACGACGACATCGGCGGCGGCGGCCCGCAGCCGGCGCTCCACCGGTTCGTCCGCGTCCGCGTAGGCGTCGAGACGTTCCTGCTGGAGACGGAGGACACGGGCGTAGACCTCCTGGAGCAGGTCCTCCTTGGAGCCGAAGTAGTGGTAGAGCGCGCCCTTGGTGACGCCCGCCGCCTCGACGATCTCCTGGACCGAGGTGCGGTCGTAGCCGCGCTCGGCGAAGAGCCGGGTGGCGGCGGCCAGCAGTCGCTGGGGAACAGGGGTACCGTCCCCGTCCGTCGTTCTGGCCATCTGCCGTCACCTGCCTTTCGCTCCATGCCGTCCCCGTGGGGTCCCGGGTGCCGTCCCCGTACGGTCGTGCCGTCGTACCGCCCCCGGCCGGGACGCCTGGGGTGACGCCCACGAGGGGGAACGCGGTTCCCGCCCGAGGATCTTCCCACCCGCCGTCCTGGGCGGCTCGGGCAGGATCGCGACCGCGCGGGGTTGCCGTACGCGCGGACCCGCTCGTCATTCCCGCGCACCCTCGCCGCCTTCGACCTCGACGGCCTCCCACCTCTGCTGGACGCGGTTCATCGTGGCGAGCCAGCGGTCGGGGTCACCGGCGCGTGCCTGGTAGAAGCCCGCCACCTCGGGATGCGGCAGTACGAGGAAGCGGTCCTCCGCCATGGCGGTGAACAGCGCGTCGGCCACGGCGGGCGGTTCGATGGCGGTGGGGGTGAGCACCAGCTCGCCGGCGGTGCCGGAGGCGGTGAGCATGTCCGTACGCACGCCCTGCGGGCAGATGGCGTGCACCTTGAGCCCGCGGTGACGGTAGGTGAGCGAGAGCCATTCCGCGTAGGCCAGCGCGCCGTGTTTGGTGACGCTGTACGGGGCCGCGCCGATCATGGTGAGCAGTCCGGCGGCGGAGACGGTGGAGACGAACCTGCCGCTCCCGCGCTCCAGCCAGCCGGGGAGCAGCGCCCTGCTCGCGCGTACGTGCGCCATGACATTGACGTCCCAGGCGGCCGACCAGACGTCCTCGCCGGAGAGCGCGTCACCGGGCGACCCGAGCCCGGCGTTGGCGCAGTAGATGTCGACGGTGCCGCCGAGCGCTTCACGGGCGCCGTCCACGATCAGGGAGGCGTCGCCGGGGACCGCGACGGCGTCGATCTCCGCGGCGACGGCCTTGGCCTTCCCCGCGTCGAGGTCGTTGACCACCACTCGGGCGCCCTCGGCGGCGAATCCGCGGGCCAGCGCGGCGCCGATGCCTCCGCCGGCCCCTGTGACCACAACACCCGCACCGCGCACCGAGCTCATCGGGACCTGCCTTTCCGGCGTTCCGGTTCCTTCTCCTCGCCGACGGCGTCGTCGACCCCGGCAGACTAACCGGTCGGTATGTGGTGCGGGAAGAGGGCCGGACCCTGTCCTGGCGGGGGTGACGGCGGGGATGGCGGCGGGGGTGGCGGCGCGGATGACGGCGGGGTGGCGGCGCGGCGTGCGGTCGGCCTCGTTCCGTACGGCCGAGCGCCACGCTAGCGTGCGTGGCCATGACAGCCGACAACCGATGCGCGGAGGTAGCGGAATGAGCCTGTCCAGACGGGGATTGCTGGCCGCCGGTGGTGCGATGGGTGTCGTGGGTGCGGCGAGCGGGGCGGGTCCCGCGATCGCGAGCCCGACGGCCGGGGGCCCGGCGGTCGCGGGTCCGATGGTCGCGGGCCAGACGGTCGCGGCGCACCCGGGAGGCGGGGCCGGGGCCGCGCACCCCGGCGGCGGCGCACGGGTCCGTACCGGCTTCGACCGGCTGGCCGCCGACGGCTACCGGACGCTCGCCGGGGAGAAGGTCGGCGTGGTCACCAACCCGACCGGGATCACCTCCGACGTCCGCCACATCGTGGATGTCATGCACGCCGACGCGCGGGTGAAGCTGGTCGCCGTCTTCGGCCCGGAACACGGCTTCCGCGGCACGGCGCAGGCCGGCGGCTCCGAGGGCCGTTACGACGACCCGGCCACCGGACTGCCCGTCTACGACACCTATCTGAAGAGCGGCCGGCCTCTCGCGGACATCTTCACCGCGTCCGGGGTCGACACCGTCGTCTTCGACATCCAGGACGCGGGTGCCCGCTTCTACACCTATATCTGGACGTTGTACGACTGCATGGAGGCGGCGGCGCTCGCGGGCAAGCGGTTCGTGGTGCTCGACCGGCCCAATCCGGTGACCGGGCGGGCGGCGCTCGGGCCGGTTCTCCAGCCGGAGTTCGCGACCTTCGTGGGGCGCCGGCCGATCTCGCAGGCGCACGGCATGACCGTCACCGAGCTGGCGCGGCTGTTCAACGGTGAGTTCCTCACGTCGAAGCCGGTGGAGCTGGACGTCGTCACGATGGCGGGCTGGCGGCGCGGCGACTTCTTCGACGCGACGGGCCTGCCGTGGGTGCCGCCGAGCCCCAACATGCCGACGCCCGACACCGCGTTGGTGTACGCGGGGACCTGTCTCTTCGAAGGGACGAATCTGTCGGAGGGACGGGGTACGACCCGGCCGTTCGAGCTGCTGGGCGCGGAGGGCATCGGCCGCGAGTGGGCGGCGGCGGCCAACGCGCTGGAGCTGCCGGGGGTGCGCTTCCGTGAGGCGTACTTCGCGCCGACCTTCTCCAAGTTCCAGGGGCGGACGGTCGGCGGGGTCCAACTCCATGTCCACGACCGGGAGTCGTTCGATCCGGTACGCACCGGCATCGCGCTGCTGGTGACGGCGAAGCGGTCGTGGAGCGGATTCGCCTGGCGCTCCGACAACTGGATCGACAAGCTGACCGGGTCGACGAAGGTCCGGACGCTGATCGACGCGGGCGCGGACACCGACGAGGTGACCGGTGCGTGGCAGAGCGAACTGGCCGCGTTCCGCGCCGTACGGCGGGGATATCTGCTCTACCGGTGATCGTGCGGCCCGTCGGCGAGCACACGGCTGATAACAGTCGGTAGCGGCCTGATATCCGAGCGTGTTCAACAGCCGTCGTTGACCATGTCGTTCACCGGCCGTGAGAGTGCCTGTCGTGATCGACGAAACTCTGTCCCCCACTCCCGCGGCGCCCGCCGCGGACACTCCCGAACGCCGGGAGAGTCCGCGCCGGGTGGCCGTGGCGAGCTTCATCGGCAACACCATCGAGCTCTACGACTTCTTCATCTACGGCATGGCGGCGGCGCTCGTCCTCGACGACGTCTTCTTCCCCAACCTCTCCCCCCTCAACGCCACGCTCGCGTCCTTCTCCACGTACGCGGTGGCCTTTCTGGCTCGCCCGATCGGCTCAATCGTCTTCGGCCATTTCGGTGACCGCGTCGGCCGTAAATCCGTTCTGGTCATCTCGCTGCTGCTGATGGGTGTGTCCACGGCGCTGGTGGGGCTGCTGCCCGGCTACGCCACCCTGGGCAGTTGGGCGCCCCTGCTGCTCGTCATGCTCCGCTTCCTCCAGGGCATCGGGATCGGCGGCGAGTGGGGCGGCGCGGTGCTCCTGGCGGTGGAGCACGCACCGCGCGGGCGGCGCGGGCTGTACGCGGCGTTCCCCCAACTCGGCCCGCCCGTCGGCTTCTCCGCCGCCACCGGCGTCTTCTGGCTGGTGTCCGCGTCGCTCGACGAGGCGGCCTTCGCCAGTTGGGGCTGGCGCATTCCGTTCCTGCTGTCCTTCCTGCTGGTCGCCGTCGGACTGGTCGTACGGCTGAAGATCAGCGAGACCCCGGTGTTCGCGCGGTCCGTGGCGGAACGGGCCGCGAGCAGGGCGCCTCTGCTGGAGCTCCTGCGACGCCACACCCGTGAACTGCTGCTCGGCGCGGGCGCGATGGCCGTCGTCTACGCGCTCTTCTACACGTCGATGACCTACGGCCTGTCGTACACCACGACCACCCTGGGTGTGCCGCGCAATACGATGCTGGCGCTCTCCCTGGTCGCGTGCCTCTTCCTCGCGGCCGGCATCTGGTTCTCCGCCACCCGCTCCGACACGGACGGCCGGCGGAGACTGGTCCTGTGGGGGTGCGGACTGGCCGCGGTCTGGAGCCTGTTGCTGTTCCCGCTGCTCGACACCGGGCGACCGGTGCTGATGGCGCTTGCCCTCGGTGGGGCGCTGTTCTGTCTGGGGGTGACGTCCGGTCCGATGGGTGCCTACTTGCCGGAGCTCTTCCCGGCGCGCGTGCGCTACTCGGGCGCGTCGCTCGCGTACAACCTGGGCGGTGTCCTGGGCGGCGCGGTCTCCCCCCTGGTGGTGCCGCGCCTCCAGGCCGGCTTCGGCTCGACGTCGGTGGGTTGGTACGTCTGCGGGATGGCCGTGGTCTCCCTGCTGTGCGTACGGGCGCTGCCGGAGACACGGGAACGCGAACTGGGCTGACGCGTGAGGCCCGTCCCCGTTCGGTCCGTGTTCGCTCCGTGTTCGGTCCGTGAGGAAACAGCCCCTCAGCGGGCGCCGAGCGCGCCGGCCAGGAACCGCGCCTGGGCCTCGGTGAGTTTCGTCGCGATCGTGACCGTGGGGCTCGTCAGCCGGTCCAGGACGACGGGGTTGGCCAGCAGCCGAGTGCCGGTGACGACGGCGATCTCGTTGCGCGGTTCCGGCCGTCCTGCGACCTGCCCCGTCAGCAGGGTGAAGCGCGCCGCGTCCTCGCTGTTGAAGGTGATCTCGACGACCCAGCCCTGCCCCGACTCCCGGTCCTCGAACGCGCGGACACCGTCCAGTTTCCGTACGGTCAGCCCGCCCGCGCGGGAGACCGTGGCACAGGCGCCGCGGTCGTCCGCCGTATAGGAGAGCGACGGATCGGGGGCGGGCCGGGCGGCGGAGTCGGTGCCGCACACTCCGGTCGTCTTCTGCTCCACGGCGTAGAACCCGACCGGTTCGTCGGGCGCGACGATCGTCGGTCCGGCGCTCTCCCACGGCCGTAACACCAGGAGGACCGCGAGCGCCACGGACCCGACGGCCGTCGCGGCGGCCCACAGCCGGGTCCGCGCAAGCCGGCGCGGTGGTGGGCCCGGCGGCGCGGGCGGCAGCACCGAGGTACGGGGCGGTGCGGCCACCGGGCCGGTCGCGGCGTCCGGGTCGGCGCGCCGCCGCGCCTCCTCCACCTCCCGGGAGCGGCGTTCGCGGTATCGCTCGATCTCGGTGATCCAGGCCGGGTCGAGCCAGTCGGCGCCGCCCCGGGCCTCCGGCCGGCGCCGCAGATGTCCGGCGCACATCTCCAGGATCCGGGCGGGTGTCGGCCGGTCCGCCGGGTCCAGCGCCAGGCAGGGCAGCACCAGGGTTTCGAGTTCGGGTGCCAGCCCGGACACGTCCACGTCGCCCATCGCCGCCCGTATCAACTGCTCCAGGGCGGGACCCGCGCCGCCGTCCCGGTACGGCGCCCTGCCGACCGCCAGATGGAAGAGGGTCGCACCCAGCGAGAAGACGTCCGAGGCCGGGGTGGTGGGCTCGCCCTTCGCCTGCTCGGGAGCGGCGAAAGCGACCGTACCCAGCACGGCCTGGGTCCGGGTGACGTCGCCGGCCTGGGAGATCCCGAAGTCGATCACTCGCGGGCCCTCGATGGGCAGGAGGACGTTCGACGGTTTCACATCGCGGTGCACCAGGCCGGCCGTGTGCATGCTGACAAGTGCCTCCGCGATACCGGCCGCGACCCAGTACAGGGCGTCCGGCCTCAACGTCCCGCAGCCGGCCACCAGATCCCGCAGCGAGGGCGCCGCGATGTACTCCGTCGCCATCCAGGGCATGGGCGCCGTGGCGTCCGCGTCCACGACGCTCGCCGTGTACACCCCCCGTACCCGCTGCGCGAGCGCCACCTCACGGGCGAAGCGGCGCCGGTCGGCCTCGGGGACCACACCGCTCGCGTCGTCCGCCAGCAGTGTCTTCACGGCCACGGTCCTGCCGCCCGGGGAGCGGGCCAGGTAGACACGGCCCATCCCTCCGCTGGCCAGCTCCGCCAGTACCGTGAACGGTCCGAAACGGCGGCCCTGCCGGGGTGTTTCGCGCACCCGGTCACTCATGTCGTCGCCCACCCCGCCGCCCCCAGCCGCTGCGCCAACGGCCGTCACTGTAACGGTGATCGGCCGCGGCGTCCCCCGCTTCGTACCCGGGGGACGCCGCGCGAGCTCCCGGCCGCGGGCCGCTAACGGTGGCTCGGGAACTCCACCACCTGCTGGTACGTCGGCCTGTTCTGCCAGTTGACCTTCGGGTGGTTGATGCCGCCCAGCGCCCGGTGGATGATCGTGTCCGTGCACCACTGGTCGCCGGCCGCGCAGCTGTCGTCACCCGGGTAGACGGCACTGGCGGGCGCCGCCGCCGCTGCCTTCAGGGTGGTGAGGAGCGCGTCACGGCAGGCGCTCAGGGAGCCGCTCCCGCAGTACGTGTCCGGTGTCGGGGCCTGGACCGGTTCGCCCAGGACCTGACGGAGGTCCTTGTCGACATATCCCCACCAGCCGTACTGGAACGCGGACCCGCTGTGCGCGCCCGTCGGGCCATGGCTGGAGGCCGGGGACTCATCGGTCGGGAGGGAGGCGGTGAGCGCCTGGAAGAGGCCGTCACCGAGGCCCGGCCTGAACGCGGCCTCCACCAGCCCCGGCCACCACGCGTCCATGATCCGTACGGCGTCGGAGTGCCCGTACGTATGTGAGCCCTGCGCCGTCTCCTTGCGCGGGGAGCCCGCCGCGCGCCAGGACTCCAGCTGCTGTACGGCGGTACTGAGCTGCGGATCCGTGACGGGCGCCGAGCGCAGCACCTTCAGCAGCTCCGGCAGCACCTGCTCACCGCGCAGATCGGTCACGGCCGCCTCGGCCATCGCCCTGGTGAGGGAGGCACGGGTGACGCCACCGTCCGCGACCAGTTTCTTGACGCGGTCGTCCAGCAGATCGCCCCGGTGCACCGCGCCGTAGCCGAAGCCCGCCGCGTCGTACTCCTTCGCCTGCCGGTTGTTCCAGGAGATGTAGTAGTCCTGCCCGACCGATCGCGGATGCTCGGCGAAGGGCGTGTATGTGGCGGTGTTGTGCACCGGGTCGAAGCCCTGCCATTCGTATGCCTGCTCGGCCTTGACGGGCAGCGCCGGATCGACGCCCGCCGCGCGCACCGGGTTCGAGCCGCTGTTGAAGAAGGCGGCCGTGCGCGAGTCCGCGTAGAACCAGTTGAAGGCGTAGCCGATACGGTGCGCCGCCTGCTGGAAGGAGGCCGCGTCCTTGGTGTGGGCGGGGTCGTTGAGCATCTGGAAGCCGATGATCGAGTCGGCCTCGTGCCGGTAGGTGGTCCGCAGTGAGGTGTATGCGACGGGCTTGTCGCCGATGGTCGCGCGATGGGTGACCATGCCGTACTTGGTACGCCAGACCTGGAGCCGGTAGGAGCCCGCGGCGGTGGAGTCGGCGACCGTCGGCTTCCAGGAGTTGCTGCGCTCCATCTTCTCCATCGGGGTGCAGACGGAGCGGTAGAGGTAGTGCGTGGAGGCCTTGGTGGCGGGCGCGCCGTTCGGTTCGCACAGCTCGATGGCGTACGTGTCGGTGATGTCCTGGCCCGCCGAGGTCGCGCTCCAGGCGTAGTCCTGGCCGCGGCCCATCTGGACGTACATGCCGACTCCGGCGAAGGAGACGCCGCGGGCGCTGATGCCGGGGCCCTGGAGTTCCTGGAGCATCATGAGCTGTGGCGCGAAGTAGCCGGTCTGCGGGCCGAAGACGGCGACGGGGTTGCCGCTCGCGGTGTGCTGTCCCGAGACGAGCAGCGCGTTGGACATCCCGCGCTTGGCGGAGAGCGATCCCGGCGGGACGACGCCGTCGTCGAAGAGGCCCTGGAGCGGCTTGAGTTTCTCCGGGGCGGTGACCGGGGCCTTGGCGTTCGTACCGGCCGAGCCGGTCCTGTCGTACACCAGCTGTTCGGCCTGGACCGAGCCGGCGTCGGGCATGGCCGTGCCGCGCGGCTGGGCGGGCTTGCGCGCGTACGGGAAGCGGGTGCCGTCGTGGACGGTGAGCACGGCCTCCGGATCGTCGCGCTGGCGGAACGACTCCCAGACCTCGGTGCCCTTGACGACGCCGTACTTCTGCTGGGCGGCGAGGAGCGAGAGCGCCGCCTGTACCTCGCCGCCGCCCCCGCCGCCGAACTGGCCGCCGACGACGGACGCTATGGAGATCAGGTCGGTGAGCTTGAAGGGCTGGATCTCGCCGACGTTGGTGATGGAGTCGATCTTGCCGGTGAGTACGTACTCGCCGGGGAAGTAGCGGCCGTCCTTGGACTTCTGGCGGTAGGCGTTGATGCCGTCGACATACGCCTGCGCGTCCGCCATGGCCAGCTCGCCACGCTCGCCCTCGGTGGTCCTGATCCGCTCGATCTGGGCCTCGTACTCCGCTTCCGTGTACGGGGCCGAGGGCCAGAACTGCTGCTCAAGGCCCTGGTTGGCGAGCGCGCCGCCCGCGAAGGAGGTCAGCTCACCACGGCCGATATGGCGGAAGAGGTCCATCATCCACAGCCGGTCCTGCGCCGCCGCGTAGCCGGCGCCGAACTCGGTGCCGTAGCGGGTGGTGCCCTTGATGTGCGGGACGCCGGTCTTCTTGTCGCGGGTGATCGTGACATCGGCGCGCGGGGAGGTGACCGACTCGACCTGGTCCGCGGGTACCCCGAAGGAGGAGTCGTTGAAGAAGTCGGAGAGCTTCGCGTCGGTGAGTCCGCCATGACCGGCCACCAGCGCGTCGTACCGGGCGAGTTGGTCGGAGGCATGGGCGGGGAACGTGCCGAACAGACGGTTGCCGAGGATGTCGGCGAGGGTGGCGTTGCCGTTCTGGCCGGGCGGCAGGATATCGGCGCACTGGCCCTGGCAGTGATCGGTGACGGGGTCGGCCGCCGCGCCGCGGGCATCCGCCGCGGGGGCGGGGTCCCGTACGGGTGCGGCGGCAGCCTGTGGCAGCGGGGTCAGCAGAGCCGCGCCCAGCGCGAACACCACCGCGGCGGTGGCGCTGGCGAGTCTTCCGGTGCGTCGTCGCATGGGTGCTCCTCGGGGAGGCCGGTGCCCGGAGGTTACCGGCGGTATGACCGATCAGTAAGATGAACATCAGTCACCTTTTCCGAACCGTCACATGCCGGTTCCTGTGAATCGCCATCGAATTCAGCTCGATAACAACCGGAATGTCGGAATCCATGGGTGCCATCTGTTTTTTGATGGAGCCGAATGGGGCAGGCGTACGTCCATTCCTCAACGCCGATGAAGCGACGGAGGTGGCATGCGATGGCCGGATTCCGGAGTCTTGCGAGACAGGTGCGCGACCCGCGATGCGATCTGGCCTTGCGACGGTACTCACTGCGCAAGTGCTTGGAGCGATTTGCCCCTTATGGGCACCGGGCGACCTGGGATCATCTGTGCGCGAGGCACAGTATCGAGCCCGAGGACAGGGCGCCCGATCCGGTGCGGCTGATGGCCGCGCTGGACGAGTTGGAGGAGGCGCGGGCCGTCTGGCTCGCGTACGAGAGGGAGTTCGCGGAACGGCGCAGGCGCGAGAAGTACGACGGGCTGCGGCGCCCCAAGAGCTTCGACGACTGGCACCGGCGGACCTGGGGCGGTAACGGCGTCGCCCGGTGCGACGACCCGGCCGTCCATCCGGCCGAGTCACTGGCCGAGGTGCTGCGCCGGCTGATCTCCGGACTGGAGACGGGCCCGGGGGCGACCTGCCCGGTCTGCGCGGACCATGACATCGTCTGGCGTCCTGACCTGGCGGGCGAACCCTGGTCGGGACCTGTCTGTATGGGCTGCGGCATCGTCGTACCACTGCCCGTCCTCACGTCCGAGGCGCTGAAACGGGCGAAGCGGGTGCGGTTCAAGGATCTGGCGTCGGTGGCCTGAGGTCTGCGGGGGCGGACCCCGGGTACGGCGCGCCCCCGCGGAATCGGTGACCGGTTCGGTCCTGTGGCACGGCCGGCACGGCACGGGTGATGGCCGTGCGTGGTCGTCAGGAGCAGTCGGGGCTCTTCGGAGTCCGGCGCTCCGGGAGCAGGCGCGAGCCCGTCATGCGCTCACCGAAGATGTCGTCCGGGTTGGACAGCACACAGGTTTCCAGCGACAGACAGCCGCAGCCGATGCAGTCGGTCAAGTGATCACGGAGCCGCCCGAGTTGTGTGATGCGCTCGTCCAGCTCCGCGCGCCAGGCCTCCGAGAGCCGCGCCCAGTCGTCCCGGTTGGGGGTGCGCTCCTCGGGGAGTTCGGCCAGGGCGTCCCTGATCGTCGCGAGCGGGATACCGACGCGCTGGGCGGCACGGACGAAGGCGACGCGGCGCAGTGCGTCGCGCCCGTAGCGGCGCTGGTTGCCGCTTGTCCTGCGGCTGCTGATGAGCCCCTTGGACTCGTAGAAGTGCAGGGCGGACACGGCGGCACCGCTGCGCGCCGCCAGCTGGCCGACGGTGAGTTCGTGGATCTTCTCGGGAATCTGAGGCACCCCTCAAACCCTAGGCGGTGCACCCTGTGTCCGCGTTGACAGGAGCGCGCCCGCCCAACATGCTGAGCAAGCGCTTAGACGGATGCGCCGGACGCGCTCCGGACGCGCTGGACGGGCTTCATGGGCTTGAGAGGCAGGGAGCAGGGACATGGCCGAGCCGAGGATCTTCACCTCCGCCGAGGAGCTGCGCGCCGGGGTCGGCGAGCAGTTGGGGCACAGCGAGTGGCTGGAGGTCGACCAGAAGCGGATCGACCTCTTCGCCGAGGCCACCGGTGATCACCAGTGGATCCATGTGGACCCGGAGCGGGCCGCGGCGGGGCCGTTCGGGACGACGATCGCGCACGGCTATCTGACGCTGTCGCTGCTGCCCGCGTTCGTGCCGCAGATCCTGCGGGTCGAGAACGTGACGATGGGCATCAACTACGGGACCAACAAGGTCCGTTTCCCCTCCCCCGTGCCGGTCGGCTCGCGACTGCGCGCGTCGGCCGTCCTGACGGAGGTCACGGAGGCGGGCGGCGGGGTGCAGATCACCACGCTCGTGACGGTCGAGCGCGAGGGCGGTGAGAAGCCGGCCTGTGTGGCGGAGTCGGTCTCCCGGTACTACTTCTGACGGCTCCGCGTCCGCCCGGTCTGTCTCCGCCCGGTCCGTCTTCGCGCGTTCCACTCCGCGCGTCCAGCTTCCACGCGTTCCACTCCGCGCGTCCAGCTCCCGCGCGTTCTACTTCTGCGCGGCGACCATGCGCAGGACGAGGTCGGCGTAGAGCGCGCCGACCTCGTCGGGGGTCCTGGCCCCCGCCGCGTTGAACCAGCGCGCCACATCGATACAGAGCGACAGCACCGCGAGCGTGGTGCCCGGTACATCGGGAACGTCGAACTCCCCCTCCCGCACCCCGTCGACGAGGATGCGCCGCACCGCCGCCGTGCTGCGCCGCCGCAGTTCGACGATCTCGGCGCGGTGCTCGGGACCGAGCGCGTCCAGCTCGTACTGCACGACCCGTGCCGTGGTGTGCCCCTCGGCGTGCCAGCGTACGAAGGAGTGGACGGCCTCGGCGAGCCGCTGCGCCGCCGTGCCCTCGCCGTCGGCCGCGGCCGTCAGCAGCGCCAGGGCCTTGTCGTGGCCGATCCGGCTGATCCGGTGGAGCAGCTCTTCCTTGGTCTTGTAGTGGATGTAGAGCGCCGCCGGACTCATCCCGGCGCGCCCGGCGATATCGCGGGTGGTGGTGGCGTGGTATCCACGCTCGGCGAACGCCTCGACCGCGGCGACCAGCAGTTTTCTGGCCGCCTCCGGGGTGACCTCACCCCACGGCGCGTTCTCGCCGTCCGCTGTCCGCTCCGCCGCGCGCATCGCTCACCTCTTCCCGTTCCATCCGGCTCACCCGTCCCGCCCGGCCCACCGGGCGGGACGAACACCATACCCCGAGGGTGAGCAAGCGCTTAGAGCGACGCAGGGCCTCCCTCGCGGGGGCCGGCGGATCAGAGTTTCTGGAACGGGTCGTGCTCCGCGAGGATCTTCTCAAGTCTGGCCTGGTCGACCCGGCTGACGATCTGCCCGGCCTCCTGCCGGTCCCTGACCACCTTGGCCAGGGTGAACGCCGAGGTCGTCAGATACAGGACGGCGATACCGAGAAAGCCGCGCACCCACGCGCTGGCTTCGAGCTTGATGATGCCGACGGTCACGGCCGCCAGCGCCAGGCCGAAGGAGAGGACGGCCTGACCGTAGAAGGCCGCGGTGTTCTGCTGCTTGACGGAAGTCTCAGTCATACCGGTCAGCATCGAGGGCCCCGGCGCCCGCCACATCCGTACCCGTACTCAGCCGCTACTCAGAAGGCCGACACACCCGTCAGCGCCCGGCCGATGATCAGTTTCTGGATCTGGCTGGTGCCCTCGTAGAGCGTCATCACCCGGGCGTCGCGCAGGAGTTTGCCGACCGGGTACTCGTCGATATAGCCGTATCCGCCGAAGACCTGGAGCGCGTTGTTGGCGGCGCGTACGGCGGCCTCGGAGGCGAAGAGCTTGGCCTTGGAGGCGGCGGTGGCGAACTCCTCGCCCCGGTCGATCAGATCGGCGACCCGCCAGGTCAGCAGCCGGGCCGCGTCCACATCGACCGCGATGTCGCTGATCAGCTCCTGGACCAGCTGATAGTGGGCGATGGACCTGCCGAACTGCTCGCGCTCCCCCGCGTACCCGACCGCCGCTTCGAGCGCCGCCCGCGCGATCCCGACGCAGCCGGCGGCGACGGACATCCGGCCCTTGGCCAGCGCGGACATGGCGAGGGAGAACCCCTTGCCCTCGGGGCCGAGCAGCGCGGTGGCCGGGACCCGGACGTCGTCCAGGGTCAGTTCGGCGGTGGCCTGGCCGCGCAGTCCGAGCTTGCCGTGCAGCTCGCGCCGGGTGAGGCCGGGGCTGTCGGCCGGTACGAGGAAGGCGGAGACGCCCCGGTGCCCCGGGGCGTCGTTGCTGCGCGCGAACAGCAGGACCACATCGGCCCAGGTGCCGTTGGTGATGAACATCTTGGAGCCGTTGATCACCCAGTCGCCGCCGTCCCGGGCGGCCCGGGTCGCGAGCGCGCCGGCGTCCGAGCCGGTGCCCGACTCGGTGAGCCCGAAGCAGCCGAGGGTACGGCCGGAGGTGAGCCCCGGCAGCCACGCGCGCTTCTGCTCCTCGTCGCCCCAGGCCGCGATGGACTTGGCGACAAGGCCGAGCGATACGGAGACGATGCCGCGCACCGACGAGTCGCCCCGGCCCAGCTCCTCCGTGACCAGGCAGTACGCGAAGTGGTCACCGCCCGAGCCGCCGTACTCCTCGGGGACGGTGAGCCCGAGGAAGCCCAGCGCGCCGAGTTTGGCGACGATCCCCCGGTCGACGCTCTCGCGCCGGTCCCAGTCGGCGGCGTACGGGGCGATGTCACGGTCGACGAAGTCCCCGGCGAGCGTGCGTACCGCCTCGTGCTCCTCGCTCAGCTCCAGATTCACCTGCGCACCCCACGGTCGACGAGCACTGTTAATTAGCACTGCTAGTTTCTGGTTGGCAGGCCCTACTATGTGCGCCATGGCCAGACCGCGCAAGCCTTTGCTCAGCAGAGAACGCATCGTCGAGGCGGCGGGCGCGCTCGTGGACGCCGAGGGCCTGGAAGCGGTCTCCACCCGGCGGCTCGCCGCCGAGCTCGGGGTGAGCGGGCCCTCCCTCTACAACCACTTCCGCACCAAGGACGAGATCCTCGAAGCCGTCGCCGACGCGGTCAGCGCGCAGGTCGATCTGTCGATGTTCGAGGAGAGCGACGGCCGCGACTGGCGCACCGCGCTGCACGACTGGGCCGTCTCCTACCGCGCGGCGCTCGCCGACCACCCGCATCTCGTCCCGGTCCTCGCCGTCGGACCCGGCCGCCGGCCGGCCGGGCTCCGGGTCGCCGACGCCGTCTTCGGCGCCATGGTCCGGGCCGGCTGGCCGCCCGCGCAGGCCACCCATATCGGCGCGCTGATGCGGTACTTCATCACCGGCTCCGCGCTCGGCTCGTTCGCGCGCGGCTTCGTCGACGACGCGACGGCGTACGACCCGGCCGACTATCCGCACCTCGGCCAGGCCCATCTGCTCGCCGAGCGGCAGCGGCAGGTGGACGAGGGAGCCTTCGAGACGGGGCTGCGGGCGCTGCTCGACGGCCTGGCGATCCAGCACGAGCGGTACGCGTCGGCGACGGATACCGGACCGGCTCCCGCGAGCGCCACGCTTCGGTCCACGCCGAACCGTCCCTGACGCATCCTGGAGACATGGCACGCACAGAGAGCTCAAGCCACTCCAGCCATACCGGGTACCCCGCCCTCGCCGGGCGGTCAGGACCGTCCGGCCGGTCGGGCCCCCGGCTCGCCGCCCTGGCGTCACTGCTCGCGGACGACACCCGCGCCGTCTTCTGTCTCGCCCTGCTGGACGGCCGCGCGTGGACGGCGGGCGAACTGGCGCGGTACGCCCGCGTCGCCCCGTCGACCGCCAGTGAGCATCTGGGAAAGCTGGTGGCGGGCGGACTGCTCACGGAGGAGCGGCAGGGCCGGCACCGCTACGTACGGTTCGCCGACCCGCGCGCCGCCCAGTTGGTGGAGGATCTGGCCGCGCACACCACGCCCCCGCGGGAGCGGCCCCACACACTGCGCGCGGCCGGGGCGAACAGCGCCATGGCCCGGGGGCGCACCTGCTACGACCATCTCGCCGGGCGCCTCGGACTGGCGATCACGGACGCGCTGACCGTACGTGGACTGCTCCGCCAGGACACCGGTTTCGCCCTCACCGACCGGGGCGTCGCCTGGTTCGGGGAGCAGGGCATCGGCCTTGAGCGCACCGGTCGGCGACCGCTCGTACGGTCGTGTCTCGACTGGACCGAGCGCAAGCCGCATCTGGCCGGGGTGGCGGGCGCGGCGCTGTGCCGCCATGCCCTGGACTCCGGATGGTGCGTACGGATCGGCTCCGAGCGTGCGGTGAGGGTGACCGAGGACGGGGAGCGGGAGCTGTACGAGAGGCTGGGGATCGAGCCCGCGATACTGCGGTGAGCGCCGACACGTTGTCCGCGTACCTTCACCGTATGACGCACTCGACGATCTCCGCCCGCCCCGCCCCTCCGACCTGGCTGCCCGTGGCCGCGGCGGGTGTCACGGTCGTGCTCTGGGCCTCGGCCTTCGTCTCCATCCGCAGCGCCGGCACCGCCTACTCGCCGGGGGCGCTGGCCCTCGGCCGGCTGCTCGCGGGCGCGCTCGTCCTCGGCGCGGTCTGGCTCGTACGGCGTGAGGGCCTCCCGCCGCGCGCCGCCTGGCCCGGGATCGCGGTGTCGGGTCTGCTCTGGTTCGGTGTCTACATGGTGGTGCTCAACTGGGGTGAGCAGGAGGTCGACGCGGGCACGGCCGCGATGGTCGTGAACATGGGCCCGATCCTCATCGCCCTGCTCGGCGCCCGGCTGCTGGGCGAGACGCTTCCGCCCCGGCTGGTGGCGGGCATGGCGGTGTCGTTCGCGGGCGCGGTGGTGGTGGGGCTGTCGATGTCAGGCGAGGGCCATGCCTCGGTACTGGGGGTGCTGCTGTGTCTGCTGGCGGCGGTGGCCTACGCGGGCGGGGTGGTGGCGCAGAAGCCCGCGCTGGCGAAGGCGAGCGCGCTCCAGGTGACCACCTTCGGCTGTCTGGTCGGCGCGGTCGCCTGTCTGCCGTTCGCCGGACAACTGCTCCACGAGGCCGCCGACGCCCCGCTGCCGGCCACGCTCAACATGGTCTATCTGGGCGTGTTCCCGACCGCGCTGGCGTTCACGACCTGGGCCTACGCGCTGGCCCGTACGACGGCGGGCCGGATGGGCGCGACGACATACGCGGTCCCGGCGCTGGTCGTTCTGATGGCCTGGCTGCTCCTGGACGAGATACCGGGCCTGTTCACGCTGGCGGGCGGCGCCCTGTGTCTGGCGGGGGTGGCGGTGTCCCGCTCGCGTCCGCGCCGCGGCGCCGTGGTCGCGCGGCACGACGGCGGTACGGCCGGTACGGCCGCCGGGGACAGCACGGCGGCGGACGCGGCGGCCCGGCTGGACTGAGCGTCGCCCGGCTGGACTGAGCGTCTGTCGACAGGAGCCCCAGGGCGTGTCCAGCGTGTCTACGCGTCCTCGAAGACCACCAGGGCCCGGCCTCCCCGGCCCGCGAGCATGTTCTCGAACGCCGCGGGGATGCCGTCCAGCGCGATCCGTTCGGTGACCAGCGCGCTCAGATCGAACCGGCCCGCGCGGATGTGCTCCGCGAGCACCGGCAGGTCCTTCGACGGGTCGCTGTTGCCGTAGACGCAGCCGGAGAGCGTACGGCCCCAGTGGAACAGCTCCAGCGCGTTGAAGGTGACGCGCTGGTCCTTGCCGCCGATGCCGACGACCGTCGTACGGCCGCCGCGCCGGGTGGAGTCCCAGGCCGTACGGATGGTCGTGGCGCGGCCGACACACTCGACGGCCACATCGGCGCCCCGGCCGCCGGTGAGCCCGCGGATCTCCTTGGCCGTGGTGTCGGAGGCGACGACATACGCGGTGGCTCCGGCCGCGCGGGCCAGCGCCTCCTTCTCCGGGGAGACATCGACGGCGATGACCGGGCCCGCACCGGCGATCCGGGCGGACTGGAGAACGGCGAGACCGACCCCGCCGACACCGAAGACCACCACGGACTCGCCCTCGCGGACCCGCGCCGCGTGGTGGACCGCGCCGTATCCGGTGAGGACGGCGCAGCCCAGGAGGGCGGCGTCGGTGAGCGGTACCCCGGCCGGGAGCGGCAGGACGCAGTTGGCGGCGACGACCGTCTCCTCCGCGAACGCCCCGACGTTCAGGCCGGGGTGGAGCTCCGTGCCGTCGGCGGTGCGGGCATGGATGCCCGCGGCGCCCGCGAGCGCGCTGTCGCAGAGCCAGACCTCACCGCCCAGACAGGCCGGGCAGGTCCCGCAGGACGGGGCCCAGTTGAGAACGACACCGTCGCCCGGCGCCACATGCGTGACACCCTCACCGACGGAGACGACCGTTCCGGCGCCCTCGTGGCCCAGGACCGCGGGGAGCGGAATCCGCATCGTGCCGTTGGACAGGGACAGATCGGAGTGACAGACACCGGCGGCGGCGAGCCGGACCCGTACCCGGCCGGGACCAGGTTCGGGGAGTTCGATCCCGGCGATCTCCAGCGGGGCTCCGACGGCGGACAGGATGGCGGCGCGGACCACGAGGGTTCTCTCCCGGCTCAGAACTGGAGTGACTTGGTCTGAAGGTACTCGGCGAGACCGTGCGCGCCGAGTTCACGGCCCACCCCGGACCGCTTGTAGCCGCCGAACGGCGCGAGCGGGTTGAAGCGGCCCCCGTTGATGTCGACCTGTCCGGTGTCCATCCGGCGGGCGAAGGCGACGGCCTCGGACTCCTCGCGGGCCCAGACCGCGCCCGCGAGGCCGTAGACGGTGCCGTTGGCGATCCGGAGGGCGTCCTCCTCGTCCTCGTACCGCAGAAGGGAGAGGACGGGGCCGAAGATCTCCTCCTGGGCGATGGTCATGCCGGGGGTGACCTCGGCGAAGACGGTCGGGGCGACGTAGTAGCCGGTGGGGTGCGGTGCCTCGGGGCCGCCCGCGACCAGCACGGCGCCCTCCGCCACGCCCCGCTCGATATAGCCGCGGATCCGCGCCCGCTGCTTCTCGTTGACGACCGGGCCGAGCCGGCTCGCGCTGTCGAGCGGGTCGCCCGCGATGTACTTGGCGGCGGCGGCCTTCGCCAGCTCCACCGCCTCGTCGTACTGGTCGGTGTGGACCAGCATGCGGGTCCAGGCGCTGCATGTCTGGCCGGAGTTGGTCATGACATTGGCGACGCCGACAGCGACGGCCCTGGCGAGATCCGCGCTCGGCAGGATCACATTGGCGGACTTGCCGCCCAGTTCGAGGGCGACGCGTTTGACGGCGGCTCCGGCGGTGGCCCCGATCAGCCTGCCGACCTCGGTGGAGCCGGTGAAGGAGACGAGATCGATGTCCTCGTGCTCGGCGAGGGCCTGGCCCGCGACCGGTCCGAGGCCGGTGACCAGATTGAACACCCCGGCGGGCAGGCCCGCTTCATGGACCAGTTCGGCGAAGAGCCGGGCGGTCAGCGGGGTGTCCTCGGCGGGTTTGACGACGATCGCGCACCCCGCCGCCAGGGCCGGGGCGACCTTGGCCACGATCTGGTGCAGCGGATAGTTCCACGGCGTGATCGCGCCGACGACACCCACCGGCTCCAGCAGCACGGTGGAATTGCCGGTCTTCTCCTCGAAGGGGTACGTGGCGGCCAGCTCGGCGAACGTACCGGCGACCGCGATCGGCGTCCCGGCGTGCACCTTCCTGGACAGCGCGAGAGGCGCGCCCAGTTCGGCGGTGACGGTCGCGGCGATCTCGTCCTGACGGGCCGCCATGGCGTCGCGCAGAGCGGTGAGACGGGCGGCTCGCCCGGCGGGCGGGGTGGCGGCCCAGCCGGGAAGCGCCGCACGTGCCGCGCGTACGGCCGCGTCGACGTCCTCCGCCGTACCGGCCGGGACGGTCGCGATGATCCGCTCGTCGGCCGGGTTCACCACGGCGATCGTGTCCGTCCCCGCCGCGGGCCGCCACGCGCCGCCGATGTACATCCCGTCGTATGCCCGCATCGCCATTCCTTCCGGGGGTGCCCGACTTCGCCCGCCACCACCAAACTAGCGGTGCGAGTTTTACGGCGCCAGGGGCCCCGGAGGGGAGGCCGTCACATCTCCACGAGTCCCGGCATGTCCCTCGGCGCGGGGCAGATCCGGCGGCCGTAGTCGTCGAAGACATAGAGGTGGGCGAGATCGACGAGGAGCGGCACCTGCGCGCCCGTGCGCAGCCGCATGTCGGGGCCGGTACGGACGACCAGATCGCTGGCCGAGATGGCGGGGCGCTCCGGGCTGTACGTGGCCGGGCGCGGCGCTTCCGGGTCGTCGAGCGCCACGACCGGGCCGCTGACCCGGCCGATCGTGCGCTCCCTGAGCCGCTCCAGCATGCCGGGGCCGCTCCTGCCGCGCCGCCGGGTGGGCGACTTGGGCCGGGGGGATTCGAGGTCGGCCACGATCGCGGGCAGGGAGCCGATGTTGAGATGCACCAGCGCCTCATGGCCCTGGTACTCCATGTGCTCGACGATGCCGCTCAGCGCCACCTCGCCGGGGCGTGCCTGGCTCGGCGCGGCGATCCGGGCCGCCTCGGAGCGCAGCCCGACGATGATCTGCCTGCCCTGCTGGATACGGAGTAACTGGTGGTCGGAGCTGAGGGGTTCGGGCAGCGGAAGACGTTGTTTGCCGAGGTCGATGGACATCCGTCCGTCCAGTGGCGCGAACACCACGGCCTGGAGCAGATTGATCCGGGGGGTGCCGATGAACGCGGCCACGAACACGTTCTCCGGCAGCGCGTACACCTCGCGCGGCGCGCTCACCTGCTGGAGCACTCCGCCGCGCATCACCGCGACCCGGTCGCCGAGTGACATCGCCTCGGCCTGATCATGTGTCACATAGACGGTGGTGACGCCGAGTTCGGCGGTGAGCTGGGCAATCTCGGCGCGCAGATGGCTGCGCAGCTTCGCGTCGAGATTGGAGAGCGGTTCGTCCATCAGAAAGGTGGAGGGCCGCCGGGAGATGGCCCGGCCCATCGCGACCCGCTGGCGTTCGCCACCGGAGAGCTGGCTCGGATAGCGGTCGAGCACGCTCTCGATACCGAGCATCCGGGCGGTGGCCTCGACCCGTTGGGTGCGGTCCTCGCGCGGATTCTCCAGCAGGAGGGGGAAGCCGATGTTGTCGCGGTTGGTCATGTTCGGGTAGAGCGCGAAGTTCTGGAACACCATCGCCATGTCACGTTCGCGCGGCGGGGCGTCGTTGGAGAGTTCGCCGTCCAGGAGCAGTTCGCCGTCGGTGATGTGCTCCAGCCCGGCGATCATGCGCAGCACGGTCGACTTACCGCACCCCGAGGGGCCGAGGAGCACCACGAACTCGCCTGGTGCGATATCGATCGAGAAGCGGTCGACGGCGCGAGAGGAGCGTCCGTACACCTTGCTGACGCTGTGCAGAGAGATGGCGCGAGTCATGAGTGGTTCCGCCCGGGAAGGAGAAAGGTGGAGCGGGTGGGACGCCTGAAGTTAGCCGACTACGCGCTGTCAGGGAATGACTCGCGCGAAGGTTCGGTGACCTTGCGGGACCTGACTCAGGAGGTGTCGCGTGCCGGGGCCGGGCGGCTGCCCGGCTCTTCGCCGGTGCCCGTGGCCGTGCCGGTGCCGGTACCCGTTCCGGTGCTGGTGTCCGTACCCGTTCCGGTGCCGCTGCCCGGCGCTGGGGCGGCGGGCGTCCCGCCCGACTCGCGCAGGCCGAGTCCGGCCGCGGCCACCAGCAGCGCGCCGAGCATCACGAACGGCGCGGCCGTACCCGCGACTCCCGCGATCAGCCCGGCGGTGGCCGGCGCCGCGACCTGTCCGAGCCGGTTGCCGGTGAGCCGCAGCGCGAGGGCGGTGGAGCGGGCCTCGTCGGGGGCGGCCCGTACGACGGTCGTCATCGACAGCGGCTGGCCGACCCCCAGACAGAAACCGAGCGCCGCGAGCATCAGGGCGAGCCCCCACACCGGTACGGGCAGGGCGATGCCCGCGCACAGCAGGCCGCCGAGCAGACAGGTGACGGTGAGCAGGACCGTACGGCCGAGCCACCGGATCATCGGGGTCATCACCAGCCGGCAGGCGATGGTGGCCGCCGCGCGCAGGCTGAGCAGCAGCCCGATCACGGTGGGCGCGATCCCGCGCTCCTCACCGATGACCGGCAGATAGGCGGTGAGGACATCGGTCGCGGAGAGCACGGCCAGGCTGACGAAGATGCCCGCCGGCACACCCCGGGTCCGCAGGATGCGGTGGACCGGAACCTTGGCGGCGCGGCGCCCGGCGGGGGCGGCGCGGGCCGTACGCGCCTCTATCCGCCACAGCGAGGTGAAGGAGACCGCCGCGGCGGCGGCCGAGACGAGCAGGGCGAGGGCGCTCGTACGGGCCATCTCGCCGCCCTGGCCGGAGACCAGCAGGCCCGCGGCGACCGGTCCCGCCAGCTGACCGAGGGAGGCGCCGATGGTGAAGTGGCCGAAGTTCCGGTCCTGTTCGTCCGGGGCGCTGCGGCGGGCGACGATCGACTGGGCGCCGATGACGAAGCAGAGATGGCCGAGGCCCATCACCCCGCTCCAGGCGGCCAGTTCGGGCAAGGAGCCCGAGGTGCCGCTGAGCGCGCAGCCGGCCGAGATGAGGACCACGCCGGCCACCAGCAGTGGGGCGCACCGTCCGTGGTCGGTCCTGCGGCCGAGCGGTACGGCGACGAAGAGCGGCAGCAGCGCGTAGACCGCCGTGATCACACCGATCGCGCGCTCGTCCGCGCCCACGGACAGTGCCCGGTAGGAGACCGCCGGCCGCGCCATCGACACCGCGCCCTGCGCGAAGCCGAAGGCGATGACCAGACGCAGGAGCCAGCCTCTCCCACCGGGCGCCCCGACCGGGGCCGGGGCGGGGACCATCAGATGATGCCGAAGAGGACTCCGGCGGCGAGCACCACCAGCGAGGTGAGCGCCGCCCACTTGACCGTGAACTTGGTGTGGTCGCCGAACTCGACCTTGGCCATGCCCACGAGGACGTAGACGGCGGGCACGAGCGGGCTCGACATATGGAGCGGCTGGCCGACGAGCGAGGCGCGGGCTATCTCCAGCGGGGAGACGCCATGGGCGGCGCCGGCCTCTGCGAGCACGGGCAGGACTCCGAAGTAGAAACCGTCGTTGGACATGAAGTAGGTGAGCGGCACGCTCAGCACCCCGGTGACGATGGCCATGTGCGGGCCCATGCCGTCCGGAATGGCGCCGACGAGCCAGTCGGCCATGTGCTGGACCATACCGGTGCCGGTGAGGACACCGGTGAAGACGGCGGCGGCGAAGACCATGCCGGAGACGTTCAGGACGTTTTCGGCGTGGGCACCGATCCGGGCCTTCTGGTCGGCCATGTTGGGGTAGTTGACGGTGAGGGCGAGGGCCGCGCCGAGGAGGAAGAGGACCGGGATCGGCATCAATTCCATGATCATCGCGGTGAGCAGGGCGACCGTCAGCCCGGCGTTGAACCAGTAGAGGCGGGGGCGCAGGGTCGCGCGGTGGGGGTCGAGCCCCTGGAAGCCGTCGTCGTCGGACGTCCCGTCGTCGCCGGTGGCGTCCGTACGGCTGCCGTCGCCGGTGCCGGTGCCGTCGCCGGTGCTGTCGCCGGTGCCGGTGCCGCCGATGGCCTTGCCCGTACCGGTGGCGCCGCCCTTGCCGGAGCCCGCGCCGGCGGCCGTCGTGGTCGTACCGCTTCCGGCCTCGATCAGTACGGTCTCGCTCGTGGTCCCGGTCGCCAGCACCTCGTCGAGGGTGAGGACGCCCAGCCGCTTGCGCTCCCGGAGGCCCAGCACATAGGCGAGGAAGAACACCGCGAGCAGTCCGACGCCGAGCGCCGGGATCATCGGGACGAACACATCGCCGGCGTCGACCTTGAGCGCGGTCGCCGCACGGGCCGTAGGACCGCCCCAGGGCAGGGTGTTCATCACGCCGTTCGCGGTGGCGGCGACGCCGGTCATCACGATCCGGCTCATCCCGAGCCGCTTGTAGAGCGGATACATCGCGGAGACGGTGATCATGAAGGTGGTGGAGCCGTCGCCGTCCAGGGAGACGATCGCGGCGAGCACGGCCGTACCGACGACGATCCGCATCGGGTCTGCCTTGCAGAAGCGCAGAATGCCCCGGACGATCGGATCGAAGAGCCCGACGTCGATCATCACGCCGAAGTAGACGATGGCGAACATCAGCATGGCGGCGGTGGGCGCGAGGTCGCCGACGCCCTTGATGACATAGTCACCCAGCTGTCCGCCCTGCCCTACGAGGACGCAGAAGAGTGCTGGGATGAGCACCAGCGCCGCGATCGGCGACATCTTCTTCATCATGATCAGCACCAGGAAGGTGGCGATCATGACGAAGCCGAGGATGGTCAGCATTTAGGAGGCCCCTCACGTTCACCCTTGAACTCCCGCCGGGGGCGGCGGTCCGGATGACGTTAGGACTGGTCTCCAGCCGTTAACAAGATGTTGACACGCGAGCAATACGAGCAAAAGCCCAGGTCACGGCCGGGGTGGTAGGGCGCGGGGGCAAGCGGCGACGTCAGTCGAAGGTCCTGGCGAGATAGGCGCGCAGCAGCTTCCTCGTCTCCCCCACGATCCAGGGATCACCGGCCGGATCCGTACGGAACGCCAGCTGGAGCAGTGCGTCGGCGGCCTCGGTGGCGACCAGGACCGTGCGGTGCAGCGCCGGGTCGGGCGCCCGGCCGAGATGGCCGGCGAGCAGTCCCGCGAGGCGTCTGGCGACCCGGTGGTTGGGGTCGGTCGCCGGGTCGACGGGGATACGGTCGAGGGGCTGGGGCCGGGTGCCGAGCGGGAGTTGGGCCCCGAAGTCCACCAGCGAGAAGCCGGGCACGGTGCGCTTCATCGAGAGGTACTCGTCCAGTACGGCGTCGATGGCGCCCCGCCAGTCGTTCGGGTCGAGCATCGAGAGCCGGTCCGCGATGCCCTCGGTATAGCTGTCGAGATTGCGCCTTCCGAGTGCGTCCGCCATGGCCCGCTTGTTGACGAAGAAGCGATAGACCGAGCCGATGGGAACGCCCGCGCGGGCGGCGACGGCCCGGGTGGACAACTGCTCGTATCCGCCCTCGTCGAGGAGCGCCCCGCAGGCGTCGAGAATCCGGGCCAGCCGCTCCGTGCTGCGCTGCTGCACAGGCACTTTGCGGAGCCCTCCGACCTCGGATTCTTCGTCGGCCTCCGGGTCCTCCCCCACATCGGCGTCGGGGACGGGATCGGGCTCGGGCTCGGGTTCGGCGCCGGCGTGGGGCTCGGCGTCGGGCTGCGTATGCGTACGGTCGCGTGACACGGGATCCATGATGCCGCTCGGCCCCGTTGACGTGGCGCACCACTAATCCTACGGTTGTCCATAGGATTAACCTTCCGGGATTCCTTGATCGAGGAGTGCATGCGGATGACGAACGACATCGAGCGGGCGCGGAAGACGGCCGGGGCGCTGGACCACTCCTCCGGCTTCGGCAATGAACACAGCTCCGAGGCCGTGCCGGGGGCGCTGCCGATCGGCCGCAACGCGCCCCAGCGCGCGCCGCTCGGTCTCTACGCCGAGCAGCTGAGCGGCAGCGCGTTCACCGAGCCCCGCGCGCACAACCGGCGGTCCTGGCTGTACCGGATCCGGCCGTCGGCCGCGCATCCGCCGTTCACCCGTATCGACAACGGCTCGGTCCGTGGCGCCCCGTTCACCGAGACCGTGCCCGACCCCAACCGGCTGCGCTGGGACCCGCTGCCCGAGCCCGCCCCCGGCACCGACTTCCTCGCCGGTCTGTGGACGCTGGGCGGCAATGGCGACGCGGCGCAGCGCACGGGGATGGCGATTCATCTCTACTACGCCAACTCCCCCATGACGGACCGGGTGTTCAGCGACGCGGACGGCGAACTGCTGATCGTTCCCGAACAGGGCGGCCTGCTGATCCGTACGGAGCTGGGTCTGCTCGCGGCCCGGCCGGGCGAGGTGGCGCTGGTACCGCGCGGGATGCGCTTCCGGGTCGAGCCGCTGGACGAGACGGCACGCGGCTATGTGTGCGAGAACTACGGCCGCCCGTTCGTCCTGCCCGACCTCGGGCCGATCGGCGCCAACGGCCTGGCCAACGCGCGTGACTTCCGCGCGCCGGTCGCCGCGTACGAGGACATCGAGCGGCCGACCCAGGTGGTCAACAAGTTCTGCGGCAATCTCTGGGCCGCCACCTATGACCACTCCCCGCTCGATGTGGTGGCCTGGCACGGCAATCATGTGCCGTACGTCTACGATCTGCGCCGCTTCAATGTCATCGGGACCATCAGCTACGACCACCCCGACCCGTCGATCTTCACGGTGCTGACATCACCGTCCGAGACCCCGGGCCTCGCCGGAGTCGACTTCGTCGTCTTCGCGCCGCGCTGGCTGGTCGGCGAGGACACGTTCCGGCCGCCGTACTTCCACCGCAATGTGATGAGCGAGTACATGGGCCTGATCGAGGGCGCCTACGATGCCAAGACGGCGGGCAAGGGGGGCTTCGTCCCCGGCGGCGGCTCGCTGCACAACATGATGTCGGCGCACGGCCCCGACCGGGAGACCTTCGACCGGGCGAGCGCCGCCGAGCTCAGGCCGCAGAAGATCGACGACGGCCTGGCCTTCATGTTCGAGACCCGCTGGCCGGTGACGGCGACCGAGCAGGCGGCGGGCGCCACCCATCTTCAGCGCGGTTACGACAACGTATGGCAGGGTCTGGAGCGCCACTTCAGGCCATGACCCGGAGTTTCGGACACACAGTCGTGGAGGTGCCACCGTTTTGGAGTCGCCACAGTCGGGGAGTCGCCGGTGACCTCCTTCGCCCCGGACTCTCTGATCCTGAACCGCAAGCTTCCGCTCTGGTATCAGGTCTCGCAGTCGCTGCGCGCCTCGATACTGGGCCGCCGGCCGCACGATCCGCTCCGGCTGCCGACCGAGGAACAGCTCGCCTCGCACTACGGCGTCAGTGTGCTGACGATGCGTCAGGCCCTCAAGGAGCTGGAGAAGGAGGGCCTGATCAGCCGGCACCGGCGGCGCGGCACCTTCATAGAACCGGGCGCCCGGCGCGGCGCCCCGCGCCGACTGCTCGGCTCGATCGACGCGATCGTGGCCCAGCAGTCCGGTGAGCTGACCACACTTCTCGGCCATGGCCCGGCCCCGGTGCCCGGCGATCTCGCGGAGTACTTCCCCGGGGCGGACGAGGTGATCACGTACCGCAGGCTGCGCTGCGACGGCGAGAGCGGCGAGCCCGTCAACTGGGCGGAGAACGCGGTCCGTCCGGACATCGCGGCCGGTATCGAGGTGACCGATCTGGAGCGCTGGCCGATGACGAAGGTGCTGCGTGACCTGGTCGGGGTCCGTATCAGCCGGATCACGGACACGGTGGAGGCCCGGCTCGCGGACCCGGTCACGGCCGAGCTGCTGCGGGTGCCGCTGCTGAGCCCGATCCTGCACTACACGGGGGTGACATACGACGAGAGCGGCCGGGTCGCGGATGTGGCGCGGATCCACTACCGGGGGGACCGGTTCTCCTTCTCGGTCACGGTCGAGGCGGACCTCATGGGTTAGTGGCTCTTTCCAGGGGGGCAAACCGCCCCGGCGGCCGGTACATGGTGGCCGATAGCATGCCGTCGAGGGCGCACAGACCGACGGGAGGGACGGTCCGCATGACGGCGACGCGGTCCGGGGCGACGGACGAGAGCCCGCTGCTCAGCGATCTCATGCCATGGTCGACGCCCCCGCTGCGGTTCGGCAGGGAGTGGATCCTCGCCCCCGACCGGCCCTCCCTCACCGCCCGCTGGGACCGGCTCGTACGGGCCGAGGGCGCCGAGCGCGAGGCGCTGTTCGGCCCGACCCGGGCGCGTACGCCGTACAGCGCGGTCGCCGCGCTGCCCGGCCGGGCCACCGGCACCGGGCGGTTCGCGCGGGAGTCGGGGCGCTGTCCCGAGCCGGTACGGGTGCTCCACGGACCGTTCGACGAGCAGTGGCTGATCCCCGACCACCGGCTGATCGACGCGGCACGCCCCGAGCTGTGGCGGGTCGCCGACGACCATCAGATCTTCGCCGTGGAGCAGGGGTTCGTCCCCCAGGCCGCCGGGCCCGCGCTGCTGGTCGGCGCGGTGCTCCCGGACGGCCGTTCCCCGGCCGGGCGGCCGGGCAGGATCCGGCCGCTCTACCGCCGCCCCGGCGGCGTGGAGCCCAATCTGGCCCCCGGGCTGACCGCCCTGCTGGCCGCGCGGTACGGCCATGAGGTCACCGCCGAGGAACTGCTCGCCTGGGCCCTGGCGGTCGCCGTGGGCACCCCGGCCGGCTGCGCCGTGCCGCTGACCGCCGATCCCGCCGTCTGGGCCTCCGGGGTCGAGCTGGGGCGCCGGCTGACGCGGATCCAGCTGCGCGGGGCGCACGGCGGTGAGCGGCCCCGGCTGCCCGGTGGCCGCCGTCCCTATGTGCGGGCCGCCGTTCCGGCCGGGCCCGAGGCGATCGAGTACGACCCGGGGGACGAGGTGCTCCGGCTCGGCTCGGGCCGAATCTCCCCCGTACCGGCCGGGGCCTGGGAGTTCACGGTGGGCGGCGTACGGACGCTGGAGCTGTGGTTCGAGCGCCGTACGGCCCGCCCCGAGCCGGGGACGCTGGCGGCGATCCGCCCGTCCGAGTGGCCGCGGGAGTGGACCTCGGAGCTGCTTGAGCTGATCACGGTCCTGGCACTCCTGGCGGAACTCCGGCCGCTCCAGGCCCGATTGCGCCGGGACGGCCCCGAGATCGGTACGGCGGAGCTGCGCGCCGCGGGCGTTCTGCCGGTCCCGGCGGCGGCCCGGCGGCCGGCCTCCGTGCTGGACCATCACGAGGAGGGGCCGGAAGGCCAGTTCGCGCTGATCTGACGAGGGCGGCATCGTGACGGGGAGGTTCCAGGCGCGCTCGGCGCCCTCGGACTGCTACCGCTCTTCCGGTTCGCGAATCCGGTTCCGCGGCTCCGGTTCGCGGCGCGGCTGACCGGGTCGGCACGTAACTCGGCCCGCTCATCCGAAATGAGGAAGTGGCCGGTCAGCTCGGCGCGGTGACATTCATCCCGGCGCGTCCGGGCGGCCGGCCCGGACCGGTGTCGGGGAGTGGATCACCGGTCGGGGCCGCCGCTTGAGGAGAGGTCACGCACCGGGCGTACGCTCCGGCACACCACCGCGGGCCGTTGGGGATGACGGACGAGTGGAGTGCGGCGCTGCGCCGGGCGGCGTGATCACCCGAGCACGTTCGGGAACGCGCGGCCGGGCTCGGGCAGTTGGGAACGCGGAAACTCCGTGAGGCGGTCACGCGCTCACGGTGCGGCGCGCCAACGCCGTGGAGCCGTGAGGATCAGCGGCGGCTGCCGAACAGCGAGCGGCGCAGCCGCCGCAGCGGCGCGAAGAGCGAGACGCGCGCGCTCTTGCTTCCGTGTGTCTCCGAGCTGTCACGCGAGGTCAGCTCCTGCATCAGCAGCGTCGCCTCGGCCGTCTCCCGCTGGGGCACGGCGGGACCGCCGAGCACCGAGAGATGGCGGTCGAGGCGCGAACTGGACGCGCTGCTCCCGCATGTGATCGCAGGGACTCGCGCCCTGCTGTGCACCGTTATCTGTTTCATTTCACTCCCCACCCGTACGAGGGCACCCGGCCCGGGCAGGTTAACCCTATCGCCCCACCCGGACACCCGTGTATACCGCCTTTGCGATTGACCACACCCGTACGGGTAGTGACCACCACTGCCCGATCCATCTTATTTCAGGGCGAGTTGGACACTTCGCCGCATCCCGGCCCGCGCGTGCGGCGGGGCCGGTTCCGGGTCCCACCGGACCCCGGTCACCGGCCCCGCCATCGTCACGACGTCAGATCGCCACGACTCGGATCGCCACGGCCGTCGTGCCCGTCAGGCCGTCAGCTTCGTCGGGCCCGTCAGGCCGCCGAGCGGAAGGCCGGCAGATAGCCGCCCGACTGACCGGCGGCGGTGGGGTGGTACGACTCGCCGATGTTGAGCCAGTTCACGCTGTGCAGCCACGCCGAGCCGGAGCAGATCTCATGCCCGGTGAAGGCCCCGGCGACATCGGCGAAGGTGAAGCCGTAATCGGCCGCCCGCTTGGCGGTCGCCGCGTTGAGATAGTCGGAGGCGCCGTTGATCGCGGCCCGCTCCGCCTCGCTCAGCCCCGTGGCGCAGGTGCCGTTGAGCTGGTAGAAGCGCGGATAGCCGAGGACGACCACCCGGGCCGACGGCGCCTTCGATCTGATCGCCGTGTACACCGAGTTGAGGTTTCCCGGCAGGGTGCTGTCGACGAAGGCGCGCGCCTGCGCGACCCGGCTGAGGCAGGTCGCCTCCGACTGGAGCACACAGGTGGTCATCACATCGGCGAAGCCGGCGTCGTTTCCGCCGATGCTGATGCTGATGAGATCGGTTCCGGAGTTGACCGGGCCGAGCTGACCGGCGGTCACATCACCCGTACGAGCGCCGGAACAAGCGGTGAACGCGAACGAGGCGGGTGCGTTCGCCGCCGCCCAGAGGGCGGGATACGCCTTGGGGGTGCGTTTGCAGCTGCCGCTCGCGCTGTCGTAGCTGCCGGATCCGACGCCCGAGGAGTACGAGTCGCCGAGCGCCACATAGTCGACGGCCGCTGCCGAGTCCGCGGCCTGGGCCGTGGCGGCTCCGGTGAGAGCCAGCACGGCGCCCAGAAGGAGCGAGGACGAGAAGGCTGTGATGCGGGACAGTTTCATAAGACCTCTCCTAGCAGGATTGCTGCCTCAACTTTGTTACCAGGCAGTTCAGTTCGCTGGAAGTGTTCATGCCAAGAACATTCTCAGAGGCTTCCCATCCGGAGCGGCGAAAGCACACACTTTGCCCTTGTTCGAATAGAACCGATCGGGGAGGTTACGAATGTGACTGGCGATGTACGCCGGAGGGCTCACGGATCGTCAACGGCGGTGGTACGGACGACATGACGACCGGTCGGTCATTCATCACAAGGTGCCGGCGGTCCGCACGCGCCTCGGCTGCTTCCGTACGCGCACCTACGCCGAGGGACTGGTGCGCCACGCCCTAGCTGCCGCCACAGGGCAAAACACCGTGCATCGGCCGCCCCGGTGCCGGATCATGGGCGACATGTCTGCCAAGCCTCAGGACGCCCTGCCGATCCGGCTCAACGTCGACGACAGCGACTCGCCCTCGGATGTGGTCGACGCGCTGTTCCTCGGCCGCTTCGCCACGGGCGAGCAGCCGTACTCCCACAGCTCCACGATCGACCGGGTCAGAACGGGTGTGACCCTGCTGCCACCGGACGCGACCGTGCTGCGCTCCGCCCGCGACGACGACCGCAGCGCGACGCTCGCCGAGGGCGCCGGCTGGACGCTGCTGGTGTCGCGCTGGAACCGCGGCGCCGATGTCACGGTGACGGCGGTCAGCTCCGAACTGGCCGAGAAGATCCACCACCAGGTGACGGACGGCGCGCAGGACGAGCCTGAGCCGCAGCCCGAGAACGTGACCATGGGCTTCTGGTACGTCTCGCCGCGCCGCGGCCCGCACCGCACCACCCGGCAGATCGCGGCGGGTACGTGGGACGAGGTGAGGCCCAATTACACCGCGCCGGTCGCCGACGCGATGGACCGGCTGATGAAGGTGACCCCGGACGACATCGCGGGCCGGCTGCTTCTGCTGCACGGCCCGCCGGGCACCGGCAAGACCTCCGCGCTGCGCACGCTGGCCCGTTCCTGGCGCGACTGGTGCCAGGTGGACTGTGTGCTCGACCCGGAGCGGCTCTTCAACGACGTCGGCTATCTGATGGACATCGCGATCGGCGAGGACGACGGCTCGGCCAAGGGCCGCTGGCGGCTGCTGCTCCTGGAGGACTGCGACGAACTGATCCGCGGTGAGGCCAAGCACACGGCGGGCCAGGCGCTGTCGCGGCTGCTGAACCTCACCGACGGTCTGCTCGGCCAGGGGAGGAACGTCCTGGTGGGCGTGACGACGAACGAGGATCTGGAGCGGCTGCATCCGGCCGTGGTCCGGCCGGGCCGCTGTCTGGCCAGGATCGAGGTCGGCTCGCTGACCCGTCCGGAGGCGCTGTCCTGGCTGAGCGGGGAGGACGGCGACTGGGAGACGGCGGTCGGCCGCGAGGGGGCGACGCTGGCGGAGCTGTACGCGCTGCGCCGGGGCACCGGCCCCGCGTCGGTCCCGGCCCAGCACGCGGGCGAGGACGCGGGCCTCTATCTCTGATACGTCCGGATACCGCTGACGCTCCGATACCTCCGACGCCTCGATACCTCCGACGCCCGCGTCCCGCGCCCGCTGTCCGGCGCTCGGCCCGTGCCGCCTCCGGTCACTTGGCGTAGACGGCCCGTACGGCTTCCTCCACCGCGGCGAGCGCGGCGGCCCGGCCGAGCCCCAGTCGCTGGGCGCGCTCCGCGTAGGCCCGTGCCGCCGCCGCGGTCTCACGCTCGGCGGCCTCCCCCGCGGCGGCGACGAACGTACCGTTTCTGCCACGGGTCTCGATCACCCCGTCGGTCTCCAGCGCGCGATATGCCTTGGCGACGGTGTTGGCGGCCAGCCCCAGTTCCTCCGCGAGCCCCCGTACGGTCGGGAGTCTGTACCCGACCGGCAGCGTGCCGGACCGTGCCTTCGCGGAGATTTGGGCACGCAGTTGTTCATACGGTGCGGTCGTGGCGGCCGGGTCGATCACGATCTTCAAGGTCACGGACCGATTCTCCCCCACGACGCACCACCACCGGGCGGTACACGACAGGGGTGGCCGGAACGCGACGGGAGGCGTGATCGATGGTTCCTACCTCCCGTCGGCGGGGGTGGGGGTGGCGGTGGGGGTGAGGGTGGCGGGCAGGATGACCGACCGGTCGGGGGTGCCCGGGGTGTGGGCGACCGGATCGCCGTCCTCGTGCCAGTGGATGACGAAGCGTTCGCCGGCGCGGTAGGCGTCGAGGCCCGCGCGGCAGTAGGCGACCAGATCGTCGGGGAGCGCCGACAGCGGATGCCAGGAGAGGCCGGAACACTTCTCCGGCTCGCGGTTGTACGGCTCGCCCCCCGCGCCGTACCCGGCTTCGAAGAACCAGCCGATCCGGGGCTGTCCTGCCGGTCCCCGGTGCTGCATGACCAGCGCGACACGCAGATCGGCGGGGGTCAGCTCGACGCCGATCTCCTCGTACGCCTCACGGATCATGGCCGTACGGACGTCCTCGCCCCGCTCGACATGTCCTGAGGGGCCGTTGAGCAGGCCGTCCCCGTATCCCGTGCCGGAGCGGCGGGCGAGCAGGACCTCGTCGCCCCTGCGCAGGATCAGATGGACGTCGACCACTTCGGTATGGCGCCGGGTCGGGGCCGACCGGGCGATCAGCGCGTATCGCTCGTCGTCGACGGGGCGGCCCCACAGGGCGGGATCCGCCGAGAGCCGCTCGTGGTGGACCCGTTCGGTGAGCGGGGCCAGGGCGGCGGTGAGCCGGGCGGCGGGCAGGCCCGTACCGGACCAGACCCCCTCGATCAGTACCAGCCGGCCGCCCGGTCGCAGCAGCGACGCCCAGTGCCGCAGGGTCTCTTCGGGATCGGGCAGCGCCCACAGCACATGGCGGGCCAGGACCACATCGAATGTCCGCTCCCCCACCGGCGGCCGCCCCGCGTCACCGACCAGCACCTCCGCGTCCGTACCCGCCAGCTTGGATCTGGCCAGACCGACCATGCGGGGTGAGAGATCGACGGCCGTCACCTGATGGCCCTGCTCGGCGGCGAGCAGGGCCAGACTGCCCGTACCGCACCCGAGGTCGAGCACACGGGAGGGCGCCCCGGGCAGCCAGCCGCCCAGCCGGGCGGCCCAGGCGGCGCGGACGGCGGGGTCGAGCAGCCCGTGATCGGGCTCCTGGTCGAAGGAGTCGGCGAGGGAATCCCAGTCGATCGTGGTCATGCGCCGATGGTGCCAGCCGCCTCTGACAACGCCCCTGACCTGGTGCCGGATACGCGCCCGCGCCCCGCGACCACCGGGGAGGCGGTCGCGGGGCGGAGCGGCCGGTGCGCGTACGTCACACCGTCAGACCGTCACGTCACTACGGTCACCGCGGTCACTACGGTCACGGCGCAGCGCGATCAACTTCTTCACCCCCGGCCAGGCGAGCAGCAGCACGATCACCGCGTACACCGTCACGGAGAAGGGCGTGTTGACCAGTCCGGTCACACTTCCGTCGCTGATCTGGAGCGCGCGCCGCAGCTGCTGTTCGGCGGCCGGGCCCAGGATGACGCCGATCACGGCCGGCAGCACCGGCAGTCCGTACCGCCGCATACCGAAGCCGATCAGACCGATGATCAGCAGGATGATCAGGTCCAGCGCCTCCCCGCCGACCGCGTACGCGCCGACGGCCGCGAAGAAGAGGATGCCTGCGTAGAGATACGGGCGCGGGACGCGCAGCAGCTTGGCCCAGACCGGCGCGAGCGGCAGATTGAGCGCGAGCAGCAGCACCATACCGACGAAGAGCGAGGCGATCAGGCCCCAGACCAGGTCGGGTTCGCGTTCGAAGAGCAGTGGTCCCGGCTGGATGCCGTACTGCTGGAAGGCGGCCAGCATCACGGCCGCGACGGCCGTCGTGGGCAGCCCGAGGGTCAGCATCGAGACCAGCGTCCCGGCCGCCGAGGCGGAGGCCGCGGACTCGGGTCCCGCCACGCCCTCGATGGCGCCCTTGCCGAACTCGTCCTTGTGCTTGGAGAGCCGCTTCTCCGTGACGTACGAGAGGAACGTGGGGATCTCCGCGCCGCCCGCCGGGATCGCGCCGAACGGGAATCCGATGAGCGGTCCGCGCAGCCAGGGCCGCCAGGTGCGGCGTACGTCCTTCTTGCCGAGCCAGGGGCGGCCGACCGGAATCGCCTCGTTCGTGTTGCGCCGCAGATGCGCGGCCACCCACAGGGCCTCGCCGATCGCGAAGAGCCCGACCGCGACGATCACCACGTCGATACCGTCGGCGAGCTGGAGCGTGCCGAAGGTCAGCCGCTGCTGACCGGTCATCTGGTCGAGGCCGACCAGACCGAGTGTGAGTCCGATGAGCAGCGAGGCGAGTCCGCGGACCCGGGAGGAGCCGAGGACGGAGGTGACGGCGATGAACGCCAGCACCATGATCGCGAAGTAGTCGGGGGCGCCGATGTCCACCGCGAGCGAGGCCACGGTGGGTGCGAGGACCACCAGCAGGATCGTGCCGATCATGCCGCCGGCGAAGTGCCCGCCGGCCGCGGCGGCGAGCGCCTGCGCTCCCCGTCCGGCCTTGGCCATCGGGTTGCCCTCGATGGCGGCCACGACGGCGGCGCTCTCACCTGGGGTGTTGAGCAGGATCGAGGTGGTCGAGCCGCCGAACATCGCGCCGTAGTAGATACCGGCGAACATGATGAACGCGCCGGTCGGTTCGAGCCCGTAGGTCACCGGGAGCAGCAGCGCGACCGCCATGGCGGGGCCGATGCCGGGCAGGACCCCGATGGCCGTGCCGAGCAGCACGCCTATCGCGGCCCAGAGCAGATTCATCGGCGTGAGCGCCGTACCGAAGCCGTCGATGAGCGAATTCAGGGAGTCCATCGGTTACAGCACCCCCATCAGCGGGCCACCGGGGAGGGGGACACCGAGCAGGTTGTTGAAGACGAAGAAGGTGATCAGCGCGAGGCCCGCGGCGATCAGCGGATCACGGTCGTGGTGGCGGCTGCCGAGCGCGTACGCCGAGCCCCAGAAGAGCAGGGCGCCGGAGATCGGGAAGCCGAGCGGGCCGATGAGGACGGCGTTGCCGAGGAAGACACCGGCGAGCAGCAGTACGGTCCGCCAGTCGCTGGGCTCCGCCAGGTCGATGTCCTCGCCGCCCTCCGCCTCGCCGCGGCCACCGCGCAGGACGTCGAGGGTGAGCAGTACGGCGACGACGACCAGGGCGATGCCGACGACGATCGGGACGGTCTTGGGGCCGACGGGGCCGCGCTGGGCGATGTCGACGTTCATGGTGAGCGCGTCGGTGAGGACGAGGACACCGAGGACGAGCAGGAGGAGCCCGACGCCGATCTCGGAGTGCTCACGCAGCCAGGAGCGGGCGCCGGGGCCGGTGCCCGGTGTTCCGGGGGCTCCGGACGCCGCGGCGACTCCTGAGGTTCCGGATACTCCGGTCGCTTCGGGCTTGTTCGGGGTTTCCGGCGTGCCGATGGGTGTCATCACAGTCCCAGCTCCTTGAGGACCGAGTCCACGCGGCGGTCTTCCTCGGCGAGGAAGTCACCGAACTTCTCGCCGGTCAGGAACGCGTCGTCCCAGCCGTTCTTCTTGAGGGAGTCCCGCCACTGGGACGTGTCGTGGAGCTTCTCGATGAAGGCGAGCAGCTTGGTGCGCTCGGCGTCGGAGATCCCCGGCGGGGCGACGATGCCGCGCCAGTTGGTGAAGTCGGTGTCGAGGCCGGACTCGCGCAGGGTGGGGGCGTCCAGGCCGGGGATCCGCTCGGGGCCGGTGACCGCGAGCAGCCGCAGCTCGCCCGACTCGATCTGGTCGCGGTACTCGCCGAGGCCGGAGACGCCGAAGGAGACCTTGTTGCCGAGGATCGAGGCGAGGAGTTCGCCGCCGCCGTCGAACGGGACGTAGTTGACCGTCTTCGGCGCGATCCCCGCGGCCTGCGCCATCAGCATGGGGGCGAGATGGTCGGGTCCCCCGGGGGCCGAGCCGCCGCCGACGGGGACCTTGGCCGGATTGGCCTTCCATGCCGTCAGCAGGTCGTCGATGGTCTTGAACGGGGAGTCCTTGCTGACGACGACGATGTCCGATTCCTCGGTGATCCGGGCGATCGGGGTCGTGTCGGCGAGGGTCTTGGGCGACTTGTTGGTGTGGACGGCGCCGACCACCCCGAGCCCCATGGACATCGCGAGCTTGCCATTGCCGTGTTCACCGACGAGCCGGGCGAGACCGACGGTGCCGCCGGCCCCGGGCAGGTTGAACACCTCGATGTTGTGGGTGAGTCCGGCGTCCTCGGCGTTCTTGGCCATGGTGCGGGCCGTGATGTCGTAACCGCCGCCGGGGGTGTTGGGGACCATGAAGCGCAGGCCGGGGATCTGCGTACCGGTGTCGTCGCCGCTGCCCGCGGTGAGCAGCGGTGGCCCCACCAGCACCAGCAGCGCCGACCCCAGCAGGGCCAGGGGGGTGCGCAATCGCACGTGTGCCGCCTTTCGAAATGCTGTGCGTGAAGAGAAGTGAGCGAAAAGCTGTGAAGTGGGCCACATGTTGCCTTCGCGTTAACAAGCTGTCTCTCTTCCGGAATCAACGGACGTTGTGGTCGTTGTGGTCGCGGCCTAGCGTGTCGGCGTGATGAAAGTGCTGGTGGTGGACGACGACTTCATGGTCGCGAAGCTGCACAGCCGCTATGTGTCCGCGATGGACGGGTTTACGGTCGTCGGGGTGGCTCACAGCGGTGCGGAAGCCCTGCGCGCCGCCGAGCGGCTGTGGCCGGACCTTGTCCTGCTCGACATCTATCTGCCCGATATGGACGGGATCGCCGTACTGCGCGAGCTACGGGCTGCGGAGGAACGGGACCGAAGACCCAACAGCGTCGACGCCCTGTTCATCACGGCGGCGCGGGACGCGGGGGTGATCAGGGCGGCGCTGCGGGCCGGCGCCCTGCACTATCTGATCAAGCCCTTCAGCCAGGCGGCACTCCAGGAGCAGCTGCGCCATGTCGCCTCCCTGCGCTCGCGGCTGGCCGGTCTGGGCGAGGCGCGCCAGGAAGACGTGGACCAGATCTTCGGCACCCGACCGCCCGGCAGCCGCGGCCTCCCGAAGGGCCTCGCCCCGCACACGGCCGATCTGGTGGAACGCGTCCTGCGCGAACACGAGGACGGCCTCTCGGCCACGGAATGCGCCGAGGCGGGCGCCCTGTCGCGGGTGAGCGCGCGCCGCTACCTGGAGTACTTCGCGACCACGGGCAGGGCGGAGATCACCCTGCGCTACGGCGGCACGGGCCGCCCGGAACGCCGCTACCGCTGGCGGGGCTGAACACGTCGCCGGGGGTTGTCCAGCCACACCCGGTGCTCGTCATCGGCCGTGACGGTGAGGCCGAACCGTTCCAGTCCGGGCCGATCCCGCGCGACCCACCAGCGGTGGGCCGCCTCGATCTCGTCCCAGAGCCGACGCGGTCCCGACTGACGGACCTCCAACGACTCGGCGCCCCGTACGGAGTCCACCGTGGTCCACGAGGTGACACCCGTGTCGAAGAACCACCACGTCCAGCCGCCGCCCTCCGGCGACCGCCGGTAGTAGAGGTCCGGCACCAGCAGCCCGAGGAGGAAGGTCAGCCAGCTGCCCCGGAACGTCTCCGGGTCGAGCGACGTGGACTCGCGCGGAGCGTCACCCGGCCACTCACCCGGCAGATAGTCGTCCACGGACGGGGCCCGGTACCTCTGCCGCCGGAGCCGCATGAACGCGGAAGAACGTGTGAACGCGCCCGAGGCCGAGCCGTCCCCGCCCACGACCAGCCGGGCGATCGCGCCGACCACTTCGCGCGGTCCCTGTCCTGGAAGACGTGCTGGCGCGATACGACAACACCCACGCACGCGACAAGAGCCTGTATCTCTCGTGGCTCGCCGACTCCTACCTGGCCGCCGGAGAAGTCGAACAGGCTGCCGCTGTCACCTGCCGCGCGCTGGAACTGTCAGCCGGGGTGGCCTCCGTGCGCCCGCGCGCGCGTCTGGCTCCGATCCTTCGACAGCTCAGGGATCACCACGACGTCCCGGCTGTGGCCGATGTTCTGGAAAGAGCGAAACCCTGAGAAGTCAGTCCGCGGCGTCCAGGTCCGTGGTCTTTTCCACCCACCGCAGATAGGCATCCGATCCCGCGACGATCGGCACAGCCGAGACTTCCGGGTTCTTCCACGGATGGTGCCGCAGCAGATGCGCCTCAAGATCGGCGTAACGATCGGCGCGGGTCTTGAACAAGAGCTGCCACTCCTCCGCGGTCCCGAACTCGCCCTGATGCCAGAAGGTGGAGATCACGGGCCCGACGATCTGGGCACCGGCCGCGAGCCGCCCTTCCACCACCGAGCGTGCCAGCCTCTCGGCCTCCTCCCGGTTCTCCGTCGCCGTCGACACCTGAAGCAGATCAACCATGCGCTGAGCCTAACGCGGCACACCTACCCCTGAAGCGCTACTCCTTGTGGCCTGTCGTGGCGACCGTGACGCCGAGGCCGATCATCGTGAGCCCACCCGCCCCGCCGACCAGGGAGAGCCGCCGGGGTGAGCGGGCGAACCAGCTCCGTGTGGTGGCCGCGACCAGTCCCCATACGCTGTCGCAGGCCAGTGCGATGACATTGAAGACCAGCCCCAGCAAGAGCATCTGAACCGTGGCGTGGCCCCGCTCGCGGTCGACGAACTGGGGCAGTACGGCCGCGAAGAACACCATGGTCTTGGGGTTCGCCACGCCGACCGCGAACCCTTCCCACACTGTGCGCAGGCCGCTGTGCGCGGGACCCTCACCGGCGAACGCGGCGCGCATCGAGCCGCGTTGCCGCACCGCCTTGACGCCGAGGTACACCAAGTACGCGGCGCCCACGAGCTTCAGCGTCGTGAAGACGAGCACCGAGCGCTCCACGACGGCGCCGACCCCGAGGGCCACGGCCACGACGAGCACGCAGGCTCCGAGCGTGTTCCCCACGACCGTGGTCAGCGCGGCCCGGCGCCCCTGTGCCAGGGCCCGCCCGATCACGAACAGCACGCTGGGGCCGGGGATCACGATCAGCAGGAACGACATGGCCGCGAACGCCAGCAGTCGGTCGGTGGACACCATGAGGCACATGTAAGCACGGGGACGGCTCACGCCCGCAGCCCTTTTCCGCACGCCGGATCGCGCCCCGCACTTCATAGAAAGCGCTTCACCCAACTTCTGCGCGAAGCATTGACGAGACATCGGGGCCAGCCCTAGCTTCATCGGCGTCGTACTTCGTACGTCATATATGAGACACGACATGTGAAAGAGCGCCCATGGCCTTCGCCCCGAGTCCGATCCCCTCCCGCACCCAGTACGTTCTGGAAGCGATCAAACACGGCATCCTCACCGGCGGCCTCAGCCCCGGTCAGGCCCTGGTCGAGACCGAACTGGCCGCGCGGTTCGGGGTGTCGAAGACTCCGGTACGGGAGGCGCTGAAGACCCTGGCGGGCACCGGCCTCGTCGTGATGAGCCAGTTCAAGGGCGTCACCGTCCGTACGGTCGACGCGGCCATGGCGCATGAGGTCTATGACGTACGGCTGTTGCTCGAACCGGAGGCGCTCCGCCGCTCCCTGACCCGCCGCGCCTCGCTGGAGCCCGCGCGGGAAGCCCTGGTCAAGGCCGACGAGGCGGCGGACCGGGCCGAACGGTCGCTCGCCAACCGGGAGTTCCACCGGGCGCTGTATCTCCCCTGCGGCAATCCGCTGCTGGCCAGGATGCTCGACGAGGTACGGGACCAGGCGGCCCTCGTCTCGACCGTCGCCTGGGCCGCCGTCCCGTCCTGGGAGCAGGAGGCGGGAGAACACCGGGAGATCCTGCGGCTCGCGCTCGCGGGTGACGCCGAGGGCGCCGCCCGGGCCCTGCACGACCACATCGCCTCATTCGTACAGCGGGCGTTCCCCGAGGGAGACCACGCATGACGACCAGCCCTGATCTCGACTCGTCGCGGGACGCGCTCGCCGATGTCGTGGCGATCCCCGTCACACCGTTCGGCGACGACGACACGCTCGACACCGCGGCCCATCGCGCTCTGCTGCGCCGGCTGCTCGACGGCGGCGTACGCACCCTCACCCCGAACGGCAACACGGGTGAGTACTACGCTCTCAGCCCCGACGAGCGCCGCACGGTCACCGAGCTGACCATCGAGGAGTCGGCGGGCCGGGCCTCGGTGCTGGTCGGTATCGGTCTCGATCTGCCGACGGCCGTGGCCTCGGCGGCGCATGCCCGGGAGGCCGGGGCCGGGATGGTGATGGTCCATCAGCCCGTGCACCCCTATGTGTCACAGGCCGGCTGGATCGACTACCACCGCACCATCGCGGACGCGGTGCCCGAGCTGGGCGTCGTCCCGTACATCCGCAATCCGCGGCTGGGCGGCGCGAGCCTCGCGACGCTCGGGGAGCTGTGCCCCAATGTCATCGGAGCGAAGTACGCCGTGCCGGACGCGGCCGGCTTCGCGGCCTTCGCGCGGGACGCGGGTCTGGAGCGCTTCGTCTGGGTGGCGGGGCTCGCCGAGCTGTACGCCCCCTCGTACTTCGCGGGCGGGGCCACCGGCTTCACCTCGGGCCTCGTCAATGTCGCCCCGGCCGTCTCGCTGGGGATGCTGGAGGCGCTGCGGGCCGGGGACTACGCCGCCGCCATGAAGGTGTGGGAGCAGATCAGGCCGTTCGAGGAGCTACGGTCCGCGCGGCAGTCCGCCGACAATGTGACGGTGGTGAAGGAGGCGCTGGCCGCCCTCGGTCTGTGCCGGCGCGACATCCGCCCGCCGAGCCGCGCCCTGCCCGAGGAGTTGCGTGCCGATGTCGCCGCGATGGTGGCGGGGTGGGCGATATGACCGAACCGCCCGAGGGGGCGACCGTACGCCCCGAGGACCTGCGCAGTCACCGCTGGTACGGGGGCGGCGACGCCGCGACCGGTCTCCGCTCCTTCAGCCACCGGGCCCGCACCCGTCAGCTCGGCTATCTGCCCGAGGAGCATCTGGGCAAGCCCGTCATCGCGATCCTCAACACCTGGTCCGACATCAACCCCTGCCATGTCCATCTGCGGGAGCGCGCGCAGGCGGTGAAGCGCGGGGTGTGGCAAGCCGGTGGATTCCCGCTGGAGTTCCCGGTCTCCACGCTCTCCGAGACATTCCAGAAGCCCACGCCCATGCTCTACCGCAATCTGCTGGCGATGGAGACGGAGGAGCTGCTCCGCTCCTATCCGGTCGACGGCGCGGTGCTGATGGGCGGCTGCGACAAGACGACACCGGCGCTGCTGATGGGCGCGGCGAGCGTCGATCTGCCGGCCGTCTTCGTACCCGCCGGACCCATGCTGCCGGGGCACTGGCGCGATGAGGTGCTCGGGTCGGGCACGGACATGTGGAAGTACTGGGACGACAAGCGGGCCGGGCTGATCGGCGACGCCGAGCTGGCCGAGCTGGAGAACGGTCTGGCCCGCTCGCCCGGTCACTGCATGACAATGGGCACCGCCTCCACGCTCACCGCCGCCGCCGAGGCGCTGGGCGTCACCATGCCAGGGGCCTCCTCGATCCCGGCGGTGGACTCCGGACACGACCGGATGGCCGCCGCCTCCGGCCGGCGCGTGGTGGAGCTGGTCCGTCACGATCTGCGGCTCTCGAAGATCCTGACCCGGGAGGCGTACGAGGACGCGGTGGTCACCGTCCTCGCGCTGGGCGGCTCGACGAACGCGGTGATCCATCTGATCGCGATGGCGGGACGCTCGGGGATCCGGCTCACCCTCGACGACTTCGACAAGGCCGCGCGTACGGTGCCTGTCCTGGCGAACCTCCGTCCCGGCGGCCGGTATCTGATGGAGGACTTCCATTTCGCCGGCGGACTT
This sequence comes from Streptomyces sp. NPDC051662, assembly GCF_040681655.1. Taxonomy (NCBI): domain Bacteria; kingdom Bacillati; phylum Actinomycetota; class Actinomycetes; order Kitasatosporales; family Streptomycetaceae; genus Streptomyces; species Streptomyces sp. NPDC051662. The sequence goes on along the minus strand of NZ_JBFAZD010000005.1, from coordinate 35,542 downwards.
CCCGCGTTTCTGGGGCAGTTGACGGACGTACTGCATCTGGACCGGCCGACCGTCGCACACCCCAGCCTGCGGGAGCAGCTCGACGGTGTGCTCGTCCACAACCCGGAGGTGATCCGGCCGCGCGAGAACCCTCTCGCGGCGGAGGGCGGGGTGGCGGTGCTGCGCGGCAATCTCTGCCCCGACGGCGCGGTCATCAAGCACATCGCCGCCGAACCGCGGCTGCTCGAACACACCGGTCCCGCCGTGGTCTTCGACGACTACCGGACGATGCAGCGGACCATCAACGACCCGCAGCTCGGCATCACACCCGGTCATGTGCTCGTACTGCGCAACGCGGGCCCCAAGGGCGGGCCCGGTATGCCGGAGTACGGGATGCTGCCGATCCCGGACTATCTGCTCAAGCAGGGGGTGCGGGACATGGTCCGGATCTCCGACGCGCGGATGAGCGGCACGAGTTATGGCGCGTGCGTCCTGCACATCGCTCCCGAGTCCTATGTCGGCGGGCCGCTCGCGCTCGTACGCACCGGCGACACCATCACCCTCGATGTCGGGGCCCGCAGTCTCCATCTCCATCTGTCGGACGAGGAGCTGGCGCGGCGACGGGACGAGTGGACACCGCCGCCCGAGCGCTACCGGCGTGGTTACGGCGCCCTCTACGACGAACAGATCACCCAGGCCGACACCGGCTGCGACTTCACCTTCCTGGCGAGGCCCGGCGAGGTGCCCGACCCGTACGTGGGCTGAGCCGGCGGTCGCACGACCCCCGTCCCGGTCCGTCCCCGCTCGTTCGATCCCACTCGTTCGCCCCCATCCATTGATTCGGTTCGGCATATCGAACACCGTCTGCGAAGCGCTTCACCAAAGGAACGGAGAAGCAGTCATGGCCTCAGCTGTGGCGCAGGACCCACCAGGGGCTCCACCGCCCCGGACGCCCGGAAGACCGGGGCGCCGTACGGGAGCCACTCCACGCCGTCTCCCGTATCTGCTGATCGCCCCCGCCGGACTGCTGATGCTCGGCTTCATCGCCTATCCGATGCTCAGCGTCTTCTACTACAGCCTCCAGAACCACAACGTCACCAAGCCCTGGCGGAACGGCTTCGCCGGCCTCGACAACTTCCGGCGGATCTTCACCGACGACCCGCTGTTCTGGGACAGCCTCGTCTTCAGCGGCAAATGGGTCGTCACGGAAGTCACGCTCCAACTGGCCCTGGGGCTGGTGCTGGCGCTGCTCGTCAACCAGACCTTCGTGGGCCGCGCGGTGGCCCGCGCCCTGGTCTTCTCGCCCTGGGCCGTCTCCGGCGTGCTGACGACCACCATCTGGCTGCTGCTCTACAACCCGTCCACGGGCGTCGGCCGCTATCTCGCGGACGCGGGCATCGGTGAGTACGGCTCCTCCGTGCTCTCCGACACCGGCACCGTCTTCTGGGCCGCCGTACTGGCCAAACTCTGGCGCGGTGTGCCGTTCTTCGCGATCCTCATCCTCGCCGACCTCCAGTCCATCCCCGGCGATCTGTACGAGGCCGCCTCGGTCGACGGGGCGAACCGGTTCCGGCAGTTCTTCCACATCACACTCCCCCATCTCAGGGACGCGATCATCCTCTCCACACTGCTCCGGGCCGTGTGGGAGTTCAACAACGTCGATCTGCTGCTGACCCTCACCGAGGGCGGTCCTGCCGGTGTCACCACCACACTGCCGCTGTATGTGGCCGTCACCGGTTTCGAGGCGCACGACTTCGGCTACGCGACCGCGCTGACGACCGTCGCCTTCGCGATCCTCCTCTTCTGCTCGATCCTCTATCTCCGCCTGAGCAAGTTCGGAGGCGACCACAAGTGACCGCTGTCATCACCGAGAGGGGCCGGCCCGCCACGCCCGCGGACGGCGGCCGGAAGTCCCCGCCCCCGCGGCGGAGGCGGCGCGGGCGGCGCGAGCGGGCCTTCGACGAGGTCCCCCGGTGGCAGATCTATCTGCCGCTCGGCCTCTATCTGCTCTTCACCCTCGTCCCCTTCTACTGGATGCTGCTCTTCTCGCTGCGGCCCGCGGGCTCCACCTCGCTGGTGCCCTGGCCGGTCACCTTCGACCACTTCGAGAAGGTCTGGAACGAACGCAGCTTCTCGGTCTTCTTCCAGAACAGCGCGCTGATCGGGGTCTTCACCCTGATCTGTACGACGGGGGTCGCGCTGGCCGGCGGCTACGCCCTGGCGCGCTTCGACTTCCGTATCAAGCAGGGCTTCATGCTGGCGCTGCTGTGCTCACAGTTCATCCCGGGCGCGCTGATGCTGGTCCCGCTGTTCCAGATCTTCAAGAACCTCTCCCTGATCAACTCCCCGCTGAGCGTGGTCATCGCGGAGACGGTCTTCCAGCTCCCGCTGTCGATCATTCTGATCAGCGGCTTCATCAAGAACGTGCCGTACTCCCTGGAGGAGGCGGCCTGGGTGGACGGCTGCTCACGGCTCCAGGCGTTCCGTATCGTCGTCCTGCCCATGCTGCGGCCCGGTCTGATCGCCGTCGGCTCCTTCGCCTTCGTCCACAGCTGGAACCACTTCCTCTTCGCGCTGATGTTCCTGATGGACCAGGACAAGCAGACGATCCCGGTCGGTCTGTCCACCCTCATCGGCGCGGACAGTGTGGACTTCGGGGCGCTCGCCGCGGGCGGTGTGATCTCCGCCGTGCCGGTGGTCATCGTCTTCGCGTTCATCCAGAAGTGGCTGATCACCGGCTTCAGCGCGGGGGCGGTGAAGGGATGAGCCTCCCCGTCCTGCTGGCAGGGGCGCGCGGTCACGGCCGTACGCATCTGCGCACCATCCGCCGTCTCGAACACACCGGACAGGTACGGCTCGTGGGCATCTGCGAGCTGGAGCCACTGAGCCCGCGCGAGCTGGCCGACGCCGGTTACGGCGCCCCCGGGCCCGCGCAGTCCGCCGACTTCGGCGAGCTGCTGGAACGCACGGGCGCGCGGATCGCGGTCATCTGCACCCCCATTCACACGCACACGGATCTGGCCCTCACCGCCGCGGCCCACGGTGTGCACACACTGCTGGAGAAGCCGACCACACCGTCGTTCGCGGAGTACGAACGGCTGCTGGCCGGCCTCGATGAGCGGGGCACGGCCTGCCAGGTCGGGTTCCAGTCGCTCGGCTCCCACGCGGTGGGCGCGATACAGGAGTTGATCGCGGAAGGGGCGATCGGACGGCTGCGCGGGATCGGCGCCGCCGGGGCGTGGGTGCGCGACGAGGCGTACTTCCGGCGGGTCCCCTGGGCCGGACACCGCACCCTGAACGGGCGTGATGTCGTGGACGGGGTGCTCACCAATCCCCTCGCGCACGCGGTGGCGACCGCCCTGCGCATCGACGGCAGCGACCTGGCCGAGGACATCTCCGAGTCGGAGGTCGAGCAGTACCGGGCGCATGACATCGAGGCCGACGACACCAGCTGTCTGCGGCTGAGGACAGCGAGGGGGACCCGGATCACGGTCGCCGTCACCCTGTGCGCGGAGCGGAACGCGGACCCGTACGTCCTGGTCCACGGCACGGAGGGCCGGATCACCTTCTGGTACAAGCAGGACCGGGTGCTGGTGGAGCGCGCGGGCGTGGGCCCGGTCGAGACCGTCCACTCGCGTACCGGCCTGCTGGAGAATCTGGTCGCGCATCTGCGCGGCGACAGCGCTCTTCTCGTACCGCCCCGCCGTACGGGCGCCTTCATGCGGATCGTCGAGGCCATCAGGACCGGGCCGCTCCCCGAGCCGCTGCCCGCGGACGCCTGGTACAGCGCGCCCGGCGAGCAGGCACCGCGCCGGATCGTCAAAGGCGTCGACGCGCTGATCGAGGAGAGCGCGAACTCCCTGGCCACCTTCTCCGAACTGGGCGCGAGCTGGGCCGTGCCCCCGGCGCCGGTGCTGTCGGCGCGGGTGCCCCCGGTCCGTGCGCTGCCGACCCGTGCGCTGCCGGAGCAGGAGCCGCCGGAGCGGGTGGATCCGCGGTGAGCGGGGCACGGCTCTCCCGGGCGCGAGAGGTGACGGTACTGCGCTGTGACGTCGGGCCCGTGGCCGACTACGTACACCGGCCGCGGCTGGCCGGGACGCTGTCGCCGCGACCGTATCTGCATCCCGTACGGACCCTCGGCGGTGTCACGGTCACGGAGCTCGGCCCCGCCGACCACCCGCACCACCTGGGCGTCTCCATGGCGGTGCCGGACGTCGCGGGCGCCAACTTCTGGGGCGGGCGGACGTACGTACGCGACCAGGGCCCCGTATGGCTGGCCAACCATGGCGCGCAGCGGCACACGGACTGGCTGCTGCGCGATCCCGACGGTTGTGTCCAGGAGCTGTGCTGGACGCACGGCGACCGTCAACTGCTCAAGGAGCGCCGCACGATCAGCGCTCTCGCCCTCTCCGGCGACGCGTGGGTCCTCGACTTCACCTCGTCGCTGACCAATGTGTCGGACGGGGAACTGTCGCTCGGCAGCCCGGCCACCAACGGCCGTACGGGGGCGGGGTACGGGGGATTCTTCTGGCGTGCGCCCAAGGAGGACGCGGCCGGCCCGGCGCCCGACGTCTTCACCGAGGGCGCGGCCGGCGAGCACGCGGTGCACGGGAGCACCGCGCCCTGGCTGGCGCTGGCGGGCCGGGACTGGACGCTGATCTTCGCCGGGGCGAACCGGGAGACCCGCGAGGACCCCTGGTTCGTCCGTACCACCGAGTATCCGGGGGTCGGCTCCGCGCTGGCCTGGCGGCGGCGGCTGCCGCTGCCCGCGGGCGGCAGCGTCTCCCGGCGCGTGGTGACGGTCGTCGCGGACGGCCGGCTCGACCGGCGGGCCGCCGCCGCGCTCGCGCGCAAGGCGGTGGCGGTATGAGCAGGCCGCGCCGCGCCCGCACCACCACGTAGCACACCGCCTTCGGACATACGCCTGTGAGGAGAGCCGCAATGACGCCGCACCTACGCAGCGAGCGCTTCCGGACCGTTGCCACTGCCTGTCCGGCCACACTGACCGCACTGACCGCACTCACCGCACTCACCGCGCTTTTCGCGCTCTTCGCGGCCCTGGTCGCGCCCCCTGCCCATGCCGCGGACCACCCGTACGCGCACCACCCGTCCCCGCACCCGTCCCCGCACCGGGCCGCCGTCCTCCATGTCCCGGCCGATCACCCCACCGTCCAGGCCGCCGTGGACGCCGTCCCCGCGGGCAACACCGCCGAGGTCACCATCGCGATCGCTCCCGGTACGTACCGGGAGCAGGTACGGATCCCGGCGACGAAGCCGCATCTGGTCCTCCAGGGCACCGGACGCGACCGCTCCGGAACGGTGATCGTCTTCAACACCCCGAACGAGTACGGCGGTTCGAGCGGCAGCGCCACCGTCCTGATCGCCGCGAACGATGTCACCGCGCGCAATCTGACCTTCGTCAACGACTTCGACGAGGCGGCGCACGAGCTCAACAACGAGCAGGCCCTGGCGATGAAGACGACAGGCGACCGCGTCGTCTTCGACAACACCGCCTTCAAGGGCAACCAGGACACCCTGATGACGGACAGTCCCCAACTGACCGCGGTCAGCCGGGTCTATCTCCGTGACACGTACATCGAGGGCGATGTCGACTTCATCTACGGGCGGGCCACCACCGTCATCGACCGCTCCGTCATCAGGGCGCTCAGCCGCGGCTCCGGGACCAACAACGGCTACATCACGGCGGCTTCGACCTGGAAGGGCAACCCGTACGGCTTTCTGATCACCGGCAGCCGGGTGCTCAGCGACGCGCCCGCGGGGACCTTCCATCTCGGCCGGCCCTGGCACCCGGGCGGTGAGCCCGACGCCGTCGCCCAGGTGTTGTTCCGGGACACCGAACTGCCCGCGGCCATCAAGTCCTCGCCGTGGACCGACATGAGCGGCTTCCCGTGGCGTGAGGCGCGGTTCGCCGAGTACCGGACGTACGGCCCCGGGGCGGCCGTGACGCCCGACCGTCCGCGGCTGACGGACACCGAGGCCGCCGTTCACCAGGTGTCGAACTACCTCGCGGGCGCCGATGGCTGGGCGCCCCACCGATGAACTCAGCAGAGAACCCACCGAGAGAGAAGAGCCGGCCATGAGGATCTCCAGGACGTACAGAGGGCGGGCGGTCGCGGCCGTCTCCCTGACGGCGGTACTCGCCCTGACGGCGACCGCGTGCGGTGACGACGGAAGCGGCGGGAGCGGTGGCGAAGGCTCCGGCAAGGGGGAGATCACCCTCTGGGACAACAACACGGGTGAGCGCCGGGAGATCTGGGCTCGGATCATCAAAGACTTCGAGAAGCAGAACCCGGACATCAAGGTCAAGTACGTCGGCCTCCCGATCGACCAGGTCCAGGCGAAGTACGACACGGCGATCGAGGGCGGCGGGCTGCCGGACGTCGGCGGTGTCGGTACCGCGTACCTCTCCAACCTGGTGATACGGGACGTCCTGGAGCCGCTCGACGACCGTATCGACGCGGGTGGGCTCAAGGGCAGGCTCGTGCCGGCGCTGGTGGACAGCGTCAAGGCGGCGGGCGGCCGGGGGGACGCCATGTACTCGGTGCCGACCTCCACCAACAACGGCACGCTCTGGTACCGCACGGACCTGTTCGCGCGGGCCGGGCTCGAACCGCCCACCACCTGGTCGTCGTTCTACGCGGCGGCGGACAAGCTCACCAAGGCGGGGACGGACCAGTTCGGTTACACCATCCGGGGCGGCGCGGGTTCCATCGCCCCGGCGATGGACGCGATGTACGGACAGTCCGGCATCACGTCGTTCTGGGACGGTGACAGGACGACCGTCAATGATCCGAGGAATGTGGCGGCGCTGGAGAAGTATGTCGCCCTCTACAAGAAGGTGACACCGTCCGCAGACGTCAACAATGACTTCATCAAGATGGTCGCCCAGTGGGACAACGGCACCATCGGCATGCTGACCCACAATCTCGCCTCGTACCAGGACCATGTGAAGGCGTTGGGGAACGAGAAGTTCAAGGGCCTCCCCTACCCGGCCCAGGAGGACGGCACGCGCGTCCAGGTCTCCAACCCGGTGGACGGTCTGGGCCTGTTCAAGAACAGCGAGAACAAGGCCGCCGCCTGGAAGCTCATCGAATTCGCCGCCTCCCACGCGTCGAACAGCGCGTGGAACGAGTCGGCGGGGTCCATTCCGGCGAACACCGACGCCGCCGACGACGCCTGGATCCAGCAGGCGGAGCCGACCGCCGCCGCGATGAAGGCGCTCAGCGACGGCTCGACCACGATCGTCAACCTGCCGTACTACCTGCCCGACTGGAACACGATCAGCAAGAGCGGCAACGAACCGAACTTCCAGAAGGTGCTGCTCGGTGACATGACCGCGAAGGAGTTCGCGGACAAGGTCGCCAAGGAGCTCAACGAGGCCCAGGCGGAGTGGAACGAACAGACCAAGAGCTGATCCGACGGAGGAGGAGTCATGCGCAGACGGAGACATCACGCACTCATCGCGGCGACGGGGCTGGCGTGCGCGCTGGCGCTGCCCCCGGCCGCCCAGGCGGCACCGGCACCAGCAGCACCGGCGCTCGCGCGGCCGTCCCCCGAACGGGCCGTCCTCGCCCCGGACGACGGCTGGGCCGCCGCGGAGGGCGGCACCACCGGCGGCCGGGCCGCCGACCCCGCACACGTCTACACCGTCACCACCTGGGCCGAGTTCAGGAAGGCGCTGGCCGACGCGGCGGGCAGCCCGTCGGTCATCCGGGTCAAGGGGACCCTGGACGCGCTCAGCGACGCCCAAGGAACCCCTCTCACCTGCGACGACTACGCGGCGGACGGCTACTCCCTCGCCAGGTACCTCGCCGCGTACGATCCGGCGGTCTGGGGCCGCGAGAACCCGGTCAGCGGCGAACAGGAGGAGCTGCGCGCCGCCTCCGCCAGGAACCAGGACGCGCAGATCAAGGCGTACGTCCCGGCCGACACGACCATCGTCGGCGTGGGGCGGGACGCCCGTATCCTCGGCGGCAGCCTCCAGGTGAAGGATGTCGACAACGTCATCATCCGCAACCTCACCTTCGAGGACACCTTCGACTGTTTCCCGCAGTGGGACCCGACGGACACCGAGCTGGGCAACTGGAACTCCGAGTACGACAACCTGGTGCTGTACAACGCCACGCATGTGTGGGTGGATCACAACACCTTCACCGACGGCCGCCGCCCGGACAGTGAACAGCCCTACCACTACGGCCGGTTGTACCAGCAGCACGACGGGGAGCTGGATATCGTCCGGGGCTCCGATCTGGTCACCGTCTCCTGGAACGTCCTCGCCGACCATGACAAGACCATGCTGATCGGCAACAGCGACAGCGCGGCCACCACCGACCGCGGCAAGCTGCGGGTCACCCTGCACCACAACCAGTTCAAGAACCTCGTCGAGCGGGCGCCCCGGGTGCGCTTCGGCCGGGTCGACACCTACAACAACCACTACATCGTCCAGCGGTCCGGCTACGGATACTCCTTCGGTATCGGTCTCGAATCCCAACTGGTCGCGGAGAAGAACGCGTTCACGATGCCGACGGGCGTGAGCGCCGGGCGGATCCTGAAGAAGTGGAAGGACTCACCGGTCACCACCGCGGACAACTACATCAACGGAAAACACATCGATCTGCTCGCCGTCCACAACGCGGAGGTCCCCGAGGAGACACTGCGCCCGGACGCGGGCTGGACACCGACGCTCCGCACCGGGGTCGACGACCCGCGCGCGGTCCCGCGTCTGGTTGACGGTGCGGCGGGCGCCGGAAAGCTCCGCTGACCGGACAGGACCTGGCCTAGGGGGCGGGCATGGTTCCCACGACGACAGTGGCGTAAAGCTCGTCGGAGCGCGCCACACGTGGGATCAGCCCGCTCCCGGCGACGGTCTCGACGGCGCGCGCCGCCTGGCGCTCGCTCGTCTCGACCAACAGGCTCCCGCCCGGGGCCAGCCAGCCCGGCGCCCGCGCGGTCACGCGCCGCAGGACGTCGAGTCCGTCCGCACCGCCGTCGAGCGCCACCCGTGCCTCATGGATACGGGCCTCAGGGGGCAGCAGTCCGACCTCCTCGGTGGGTACGTACGGCACATTGGCGAGCAGGATGTCCACCCGCCCCCGCAGAGTGGCGGGCAGCGGACCGTACAGATCGCCCTCGTACACCCGGCCGCCGACGGCCGCGACATTCCGCCGGGCGCAGCGCACCGCGGCCGGGTCGATATCGGCGGCGTACAGCTCGGCCCCGCCCAGGATCCCGGCCAGCGCCGCGCCCAGCGCACCCGAGCCGCAGCACAGGTCGACCACGACGGCTCCCGGCCCGGCGAGGGCGGTGGCGGCGACAGCGGCCTGCCGCACAAGGAATTCGGTACGGCGGCGGGGTACGAAGACCCCGGGGTCCACGGCGATCCTCAGTCCGCAGAACTCCGCCCAGCCGAGGACGTGTTCCAGCGGCAGACCCCCGACGCGCCGGTCCACCATGGCGGCGAGACCGTCCGGCGTCGCCGCCGTGGAGATGAGCAGCCGCGCCTCGTCCTCGGCGAAGACACAGCCGGCGGCGCGGAGCCTGGTGACGATGCCGGACTCGGCCGCGGACGAGGGCGGAGGAGAAGACGAGGAAGGAGAAGAAGAAGGAGAAGGAGAGGGGGAAGGAGAAGGAGCTGACATGGGAGGGGGGAGCCTTTCGGGATGCCGATGGGCACTCCCGGCGGTCAGCTATGCCTGCGGAACCGCGTGGCCGTGAGAAGGGAGCACCCGACCTGATACAGCGGTAATGGGTCTCGCCTCCTTCGGTAGATACGTCCACAGCTCGTACTGCGCTGGTCACCCTACCCGTCCCGAGGGCTTCCGGGCGACTTCCCGGGGGCTTCCCCCGGCCTTCCTGAGCGGTCTCTTAGCCGCTCCTTAAGCCGAGCATAAGGATCGCCGTCACCGGCTCCCAGCAGCCGATTTCGCGGTTCGGGGCGGCTAGTTTGCTGATCGCTGGGGCGGTACGGCGACGGGGAGGTCTCCTGCCGCTCCGGCTGTCCCCCTCCCCGCTGCCGCCGCTCCGAAGGAGAACCAGTTCATGACCGTTCGACGTACGGCCACCGGGATCGTCGTCCTCGGCCTCGCTCCGCTCGCGCTGGCCGGGCTCGCCGCGGTGCCCGCCGCCGCCCATGGTTCGATGACCGATCCGGTCAGCCGGGTCGCCGCGTGTTTCGCCGAGGGGCCGGAGAGTCCGCGGTCGGCGGCGTGCAAGGCGGCGGTCGCGGCCGGCGGGACGCAGGCGCTCTACGACTGGAACGAGGTCAATATCGCCAACGCCGCCGGGAACCACCGGCAGTTGATCCCGGACGGCAAGCTGTGCAGCGCGGGCAAGGACAAGTACAAGGGACTCGATCAGGCGCGCGGCGACTGGCCGTCGTCCGAGCTGGCACCGGGCAACCGCACCTTCCGCTACAAGGCGACCGCGCCGCACCGCGGCTCCTTCGAGCTGTATGTCACCAAGGACAGCTATGACCCGGGCAAGCCGCTGACGTGGTCGGATCTGGAGGAGAAGCCCTTCCTCAAGGTCACCGACCCGAAGCTGGAAAGCGGCGCCTATGTCTTCGACGGCGTCGTCCCGAACAAGTCGGGCCGTCATCTGATCTACTCCATCTGGCAGCGCTCGGACAGCCCCGAGGCCTTCTACACCTGCTCCGACGTGGTCTTCGGGCAGGACAACGGCGGAGCGGGCGGCGGCGCGCCGGCCGCTTCCGCGCCCACCGACGAGAAGATCGCGGACGGTACGGAGAAGTCCACCGTCGAGCACAACGGCCATGGTGACCTCGGTACCGACGCGACGAAGGTCTCGGCGAAGGACACCCCGGCCACCGCGGACACTCCGGACACCCCGGCCACCGCGGAGAAGCAGCCGGACACCAGCACCGACGTCTACTCCGACACCCGCGCCGACGCCGAGGCCGGCACCGAGGCCAACGCCCCCGAGGCGAAGAGCGCCGACGGTCAGGACACCCTCGCCGCGACCGGTGGCGACAGCACCACGTCATATCTCGCGATCGGTGGCGCGGCGGCGCTCGCCATCGGTGCCGCGGTGACCTTCGGAACCGCTCGCCGCAAGGCCGTATCGGCCGGGCGTCATAGCCGCTGACCCCCGCCGTACGGCACCGCACACTGCCTTCCGCCACCGGGAACTCCCCGGCGGCGGAAGGCAGTCGTGTGTGTATCGCGGATGTACGGGTGTACGGGTGTACGGGTGTACGGGTGTACGGGTGTACGGGTGTACGGGTGTACGGGTGTACGGGTGTACGGATCAGCCGATCACCGACGAGCAGGTGGTCGGAGTGGCCCGGGCGGGATCGAGCGCGTTGGTCACCTCGTGGAAGGCGATCCTGTCGATCGTCCCGATCGCCACATGCTCGGAGAGATCGACCGGGCACAGATCCTGGAGCAGCACATTGCGTACGTCGGGGCCGGTCAGGAACTGTGACCGGTACGGGGTGACCACCTCGTCGTACAGGGTGGCTATCACGGTGTAGCGCACCCCGGGAACGGTGTCGCCGCCCGCGTTGAGCTTGGTGAGGAAGGGGGATCCGGCCACCTGGTCGGCGAGCCCGGGGGTCTTCTCGTCCAGCAGATCGCCCGCTCCGGGGAAGTACGGCAGCAGCCGTGTCAGCCCGAGCAGTGTGCTGCCGCGGTTGGAGGGGGCGAGGCCGACCAGGGCGTTCACCTTCGCCGCCCCGCCGAGGAACTTCAGGTAGTAGCGCGGCATCATGCCGCCCTGGGAGTGGCCGACGATATCGACCTTCGCGGCGCCGGTGGCCGCGAGCACCTTGTCGACATAGGTGGCGAGTTGCCCGGCTGAGGCGTCGATGGGGCCGAGGCCGTGGAAGAACGGGACGCCGGGGAGCTGCCCGTAGTCGAGCGAGAAGACGCAGTATCCGCGGTTCACCAGATACGGGGCGAGGCCGAGCCAGTTGTCGACGGCGTTCCCGAGGGTGCCGTGGACCAGGACGACGGGACGGGGATGGGCGGCCGAGGGCTTGCAGGAGTAGTCGTTCCAGCCGCTGCTCGACGCGGCGGCAGCGGAGACATCGGAAACAGCGGAGACGGCGGAGACGGCGGCGGTGGGGGCGCCGGACACGGAGGTGGGGGAGGTGGGGGGCGCGGCAACGGCGGGGGTGGCCAGGCATACAACGGCCAGCAGCAGCGCGGTCAGTGGTCCGAGCGCGCGCTTCCAGGGCAGCATCGTGTGATCTCCTTGCGGCTCAAGGGAAATGGCGATGACTGTCAGCCCTGTGGCCCGGACCACAAAGATGCTTCCGCTATGAAGTTACGCATGAGTAAGGTGAAGAAGGGAAGTTACGCGTCGGCAAAAAGTGCGACGCGCGGCACCGGTTTGTGCTGTCGGCGCTCATCCGCGACCGCGCACAAGCGGTCAGTTGGCCAGAGCCGCCGGCCGTACGGCCTCCGGCCCGAAGCGGCGACGCGCACGGTCCGCGGCGGCTTCGGCGGCGCGGGCACGGGCGTCACGAGGATCCAGGGAGAGTTGACGGTAGGCGCTGTTGGCCGGCCACAGGTCGTCGGCGCGGATCGCGAAGGCCCGGACCCGTGCTCGCTGCAGCCCAAGCGCCGCCAGCAGACCCAGGGCCGCGACGGCGAGGGCGGGTGAGTGGCTGGTGGGTTCCGGGAGCGCACGCGTGCGTGTGGTGGAGCTGCGGTCGGCGTAGCGCACCGTGAGGACGATGCGGCCGGCGACCCGGCTTTCACCGCGCAGGCGTTGACCGATCTGATCGGCCAGCCCCAGGACGGCTCGATGGCGCTGTGCCGGATCGAGGCAGTCCCGGTCGAGCACGCGCTCGGCGGTCAGGTGCGCCGCCGGTTCCCTGGGGGTGACCGGGCGGGGGTCGTGGCCGCGGGCGCGTTCGGTCAACAGCCGCGCCTGGTCGACACCGAGGAGACGCTGGAGGGTCGCCGGAGGCGTGTCGGCGATCTGACCGATGGTGTGCAGACCGTATCTGCCGAGTGTCGCCGCTGTGGCGCGGCCGATCCCGGGCAGTGCGGTGACGGAGCGCGGGTACAGCCAGTCGGCGGCCCGTTCGGCGGGGACCCAGGTGGTCTCCCCCGGCGCGGAAGTGTCGGCCGCCATGACGGCGAGCATGCGGTTGCCCGCGAGTCCTGCGCTGCTGTCGATGCCGTAGAAGCCCTTCAGTCTGAGCTTCGCCAACTGGACCACGTCGTAGGGAGGCAGATCGAAGTACCGGAGTGCCGATGTCAGATCGAGCTGGACGGCGTCGGGCGGGGCGGCCTGGACATGGGGTGTGATACCGGACATCAGTTCGAGGAGATCGCCGTACTGATCCTCGGTCAGCGCGGCGTGCAGATAGAGGTGGGCGATATGCCGCTGCCGTGTGGTCATCCCGCGCTCCCCGGACTGCGATGGCCGAACTTCTTCAGATCGGCCGAGCGGCTGCCGGGAGGCTGGAGGTCGGCGTACGGATGCAGGCGGGCGCCGGTGGTGCCGTTGGCGAGGGTGCGCCGCGGCTGGGCGGGGGTCGGGTGCGGGCGGTCGGCTCCGAGGAGGGCGAGCGCGGCCTCGGGACCGTTGTCACGGCGGGCGGCGGCGATCTCGTCCAGGTCCCAGGCCATGGTGCCGACGACGGTGCGGCGGGTGCCGCGTACCTGGACCGTGCCGCGCACCAGCAGCAGACCGCTGTGGAAGACGGTGTACGCGCAGGCCGGGTGGGAGTCCTCGAAGAACGCCAGGTCGACCAGGCCGGAGCCGTCCTCCAGGGTGACGAAGATGACGCGTTTGCCGCTGGCGATCGGCGGGGTCTGGGTGGAAGCCCGTACGCCGGCGACGAGGACCTGCTGACCGGGGCGCAGGCCGGCCAGATGCGCCGCGTCGGTCGCGCCGATCTCGCGCAGCAGCCGGTGATGGTGCTCCATCAGGTGCTTGGAGACATCGATACCGAGGGTGCTCAGCTCGGCGCTCAGGGCTTCGCGTCCGGTCATCTCCGGCAGACCGCTCGGCTCCGCTCCGCCGACGGCGTTCGCGTCGATGGGCAGCTGGCCTTTGCCCGCGGACCTGGTACGGGACTGCCGGTGGAGTTCGGCGATCTGCAACAGCAGATCGCGGCGCGTGAGGTGGCCGTCGTGAAGGCCGTTCAGGGCGCCGATCTCAGCGAGGCGCTCGGCTACCGGTCTGCTGGGGTGGGCCCGTTGCCAGAAGTCCGACAGCGATCCGTACGGCTGGCCCTCCTCGATCCGAGCACACTCCTCCGCGCTGATGCCGTGCACCGCGGACAGTGCGAGCCGCACGCCCCACCGCTCCCCGTCGGCCTTCTCCACGGTGTGCTTCACCCTGGAGCGGTTGATGTCGACGGACAGCACCGGCACACCGCGCCGACGGGCGTCGGAGACGAGGACGCGCTTGGGCCACATACCGGGGTCGTGTTCGAGGAGACCGGCCAGCAGGAACGCCGGATAGTGCGCCTTGAGCCAGGCGCTCTGCAGGGCCGGTACGGCGAAGGCGACCGCGTGGGCCCGGCAGAAGCCATAGGCGCCGAAGGCCTCGACGGTCTTCCAGACCTCGTCCCGGACGGTCGCGCCGTAACCGCGCGCGCGTGCCTCCCGGTCGAACCAGTCCTTGATCCTGGGCAGTCGGTTCTTGTCGCCGAGTGCCCGCCGGGCGATCTCGGCCAGCGCGCGGTCGCAGCCGGTCATCACCGACAACGTCTCGATGATCTGCTCGTGCCAGATGGTCACGCCGTAGGTGTCGGCGAGTACCGGCTCCAGATCCGGGTGGGGATAGGACGGTGAGCCGCCGTGGCGCGCGGCGACATACCGCTCGGGCATACCACCGGCGACCGGTCCCGGACGGAAGAGGCTGATGTCGGCGATGACGTCCTGTGGGTCGCGGGGCTGCAGCCGGGACAGCAGATCCTGCTGGCCGGGCGACTCAAGCTGGAACAGGCCCAGGGTCTGGCTCTCCTGGATGAGCTTGAACGCGAAGACGTCGTCGAGCGGCACCTGCTGGGGATCGTCCAGGTCGATGTGGTCGCCGGTGGTCCGTTCGATCTCGGTGACGGCGTGGGCCATCGCGGACTGCATCCGTACGCCCAGAACGTCCAGCTTGATATTGCCCAGGTCCTCGATCTCCTCCTTCGCCGCCATCGCCATGGGGTAGTCACCCTGGGGTGTGGGCTGCACCGGCAGCCTGTCCAGGAGCGTGGCGTCGCTGATGACCACCCCGCACGGGTGCATGGCCATGCCGTGGACCAGGGAGTCAAGGCCCTCGGCGAGCTCCCACAGCGGCCCGAACCGGTCCGCCTCGGCCGCCAGCTGTCGCAGTTCGGGAAGTTCGGCGAGCGCGCCGGTGATGTCGGAGGCTCTCAGATGCGGGAAGCTCTTGGCGATCCGGTCGATGTCCGCGGGCGCGATCCCGAGGGCGAGGCCGGTGTCCCGCAGGGCCCGGCGGGCCCGGTAGGTCTCGGGCATCGCGGTGACCGCCACCCGCTCCTTGCCGAACCGGTCGAAGATCGCGTCGTAGCACTCCAGCCGTCTGGCGGACTCCACATCGATGTCGATATCGGGCAGCGATCCCCTGCGCACGCTCAGAAAGCGTTCGAACAGCAGGCGGTGGTCGAGCGGGTTGGCCGTGGCGATGCCCAGCACATGACAGACCAGCGATCCCGCGCCCGAGCCGCGGGCCGCGACCCGGATGCCTTTCTCCCGGATATCGGCCACGACCTGGCCGACGGCGAGGAAGTACGAGTCGTAGCCCAGCTTGGAGATCACATCGAGCTCTTCCTCCAGCCGATCGAGCGCGGCGCGGTCGCGGTCCAACCCGCGTCGGGCCATGCCGGTCTCGCACCACCGGCGCAACAGCTGTGCGGCTCCGCCCGCCCCGGGTCCGGCCGCTCCGGGTCCGGCGGCAACGGGTCCGGCGGCAACGGGTCCGGCCGCTACGGCTCCGCCCGCTCCGGATCCGGCCGCTACGGATCCGGCACCGAAGAGCGACGGTTCCGGGAAGTGCGGTGTGCCCAGCCCGAGGTCCGCCGCGGGGTCGACCGCGCACATGGCCGCCGTGGCGGCGGTGTCCGCCATCAGCCGGCGGGCCCGCCCGGCATCCGCTCCGGCGCATTCGGCGATCATCCGCGCGATGACCGTCATCGCCCTTTCGTCCTTCAGCCAGCGCTGCCCGCTGTCCAGCCGGCGCGGGTCGATCGGCCGCAGCAGCCTCGCGGCGTCCAGGACATCAGCGAGCCGGTGCTGGTCCGGGTCGGCGTAGCGGACGGCATTGGAGAGCACCGCGGTGGTGTGGGTGCGGTCGGCCAGTGCCAGGGTCCTGGCAGCCGACCGAAGCGATCCCGGCCCAGTGCCGAAACGTTTATGCACAACAGCTTCCAGCCTGAGTCCCTCACCGAAGATCTCCTGCCACGGCGCCAGCAGTTTCACCGCGACGTCCTCGCGCCCGGCCGCCAGGGCCCGCACCGGCTCCGAGAGCGGTCCGAGCAGCACGGTCAGGCCGGGGCCGCCGTACTCACGCAGCGCTTCCCACGGCACCACCGGTGCCGTACCGGATACGGCACCGGCATGGGCGGCCGACGTGATACGGCACAGCCGCGCCCATCCCGCCCGGTTCCGCGCCAGCAGAACGACCCGCAGCGGCGGCTCGACGACATGCGCACCACCGCGCGCCGGGGTGCGGCGCCGCTGGACCGGCGGCGGGGGCGCAAGGGCCTCCACCGCCAGATCGACCCCGAAGACGGGCCGGACACCGGCCCCGGCGCACGCCCGTGCGAACCGGACAAGACCGGTGACCGTGTCCCGGTCCGCGAGCGCGAGCGCCGTCACACCCCGCTCGGCCGCCCGTCGGACGAGCTGTTCGGGGTGGGCGGCTCCATAGCGGATGGAGTAACCGGACGCGACGTGCAGATGGGCGAAGCCCGCCATGTCGCACCTCCATCACTCCACCCCTTTTTGGCCATACGCCCGATATGTTCATCGTACGCTCGTTCGATTACTCTAACCCCATCAACCCAGGTCAGCGACCAGATTCGAACGCACAAACGATTTTCGAGGGGAGGGACGGCGCCCCGGACAGACGTCATCCCGTCACCTCCCCGACCAGGCAGCGCAGTTGAGGGAGCCCCCCGGTCGAGGCGCATGGGTGAGCGACGGTTCGCGACGCAAAAGACACTCTCCGTAATGGATGGAGCGCACAGAGAGGCCCGGCCCACCACAGGTCGTGGTGGACCGGGCCCCTTTGTCAAGCCGGTCCGGCCGGCTCAGCGGGTCCGGTCAGCCGATCTCGGCACCGTACGCGGCGAGCGCCTCCGGCACCGGCTGGAAGAACGTCTCACCGCCCGAGGAGCAGTCACCGCTGCCGCCCGAGGTCAGCCCGAGCGCGGTGTCACCCGCGAAGAGCGAGCCGCCGCTGTCGCCCGGCTCGGCGCAGACCGAGGTCTGGATGAGCCCGTTGACGATGTCGCCGCCGCCGTAGTTCACAGTGGCGTCGAGCCCGGTGACCTCACCGTCGTGCACCTGGGTGGTGGAGCCACTGCGGGTCACCTGCTGGCCGACGGTCGCGTCACCGGCCCGCGCGATCGCCTGCGTGCTGCCGTTGTAGAGGTTCACCTCGCTCGGGTGCTCCACCTCGGCGGTGTACTTGACCAGGCCGTAGTCGTTGTCCGGGAAGCTGGAGCCCTCGTTCGTCCCGATCTCGGTGCCCTGCGCGTCGGACCAGGTCTGGATGGACTCCGTGCAGTGCCCGGCGGTCAGGAAGTACGGCGCGCCGTCCTTGACCACGTTGAAGCCGAGCGAGCAGCGCCCGCCGCCGCCCGTGATGGCGTCACCGCCGGAGACGAAGGGCTTGAACTCCCCGGCCGTCTTCTTCAGTTCGGCCTTGTCGCCGAGCGCCTTCACCACGCCGCTGAGCTTGTTCCAGGACTCGCCCGTGACCGTACGGTCGGCCGTGACGACCACCTTGTTGGTCACCGGGTTGACGGCCCACGACGTGCCCGGGATGGTCGCCCGGTCCGCGAGGGTCTGCCGGGCGCTCTTCAGCTCGGCCAGGGAGTTCTGAACCAGTCTGGCCTTGGCACCGGCCTGGCGCACGGTCTCGGCCGCCCGCTCGTTGACGACATTCACCACGAGCGCCTTCGACTTGGCGTCGTAGTACGTGCCGGCCGCGTCGGTGCCCAGGCTGTCGTCCAGGGTGGACGCGAGAGTTCCGGCCGCCGTGGCGGTCAGCGACTTCACCGTGAACTGGGGCGTGCCCTCACTGGCGTTCGCAGTCTGGAAGGTGAATCCGGCGACCACCAGAGCGGCCACGGCACCTCCCGCCAGCGTCACTCGCTTCTTCGATATGCGTCGATGATTCAACGTCAGCCTCCTGTGGGGGGACCGCGTCAGGCCATGTGGGGTGTCCTGACACGGAGGATGAGGCGCCCACTATTCCGAAACTGACCAGTAACACACAAGGTCGACTTCAGGACTGATGTACCCAACAGCCTCTGTACGCCGCACAGTCGAACGACCGCTTCCGGACAGGGGCGGTTCCATATGCGAACACCCGGAGCGATCGCCGCGTCATCAGCGGGTGAGGACTAGTCCTGTCTTGAATTCGCCCATCCCTCTGGCGCGATCCATAGCGACCCGCCGCGATCCGCCCTGTCTCCCCCGCGCCCGGCCGCTCCCTCCGCCCCCGCCGGGCCGCAGACGTCCCCCGGCGTCTCAGCCCGGCATCAGGTCGCGCTCACCCGCCAGCACAGCGATCGGGAGAGTATTGCCGGGCGGCGGGAACGGGCAGATGAAGTGGTCCGCGAAGGCGCACGGCGGCAGCAGGGAACGGTTGAAGTCGACCGTCACCGTCCCGTCCGCCGCCGGAGCGGCGGGCCGCAGGAAGCGGAAGCGGTAACTCTCCTTCCCGCTGGTGGTGTCGGCGAAGACCGCCCAGAGCGAGCCGTCGGGCTCGACCGCGACCTGGAGGGTGTGCTCCGTACCGTCGACGGTGAAGGCGATCTCACCGCCGAGCCCGAGGCCCCGTTCCCGCCCGTCGGCGTTCTCGACCCGGACGGTCCGGCTCGTGTCGTACGGCCGGAAGCGGCCGGGCAGCGTCCAGTCCGGGTCGTACGGCGTGGTCCCGATGCCCCGGAACGCGCGCCGCGCGGCGGACTCCGGGTCGAAGGAACGGACCGCCCAGAGCCCTTCGCGGCGCAGCACGACGAGCCTGCGCCCGCCGGCCGCGATCCGGGACTCCTCGGACGGGCCGCGGTCGGCGGTCAGCCGGATCTCACCGCCGAGCCGTCGGCCGTCGGCGGTCAGACCGTCTCCGTCCACCGCCGTCAGCACCACCTCGTCACCGTCCTCGTCCGCGCGCCAGACCCCGGGAACATCCGGGAGCCGGCCTTCCGGATGGTCGGCGAGCCAGTGCGTGCCGGTGAGCGAGAGCGGTCCGTACGGCGCCGAGACCGTGGCCGTACGGCGCTCGCGCCAACTCTCCCATTCCTGAACAGCTATGGGGGAAACGTCGGATACATCCGTGCTCATGCTGCTGAACCCTTCCATTCGGGTGCGGGAAGCCCGAGATGTGAGCGCAGGGTGGCGCCCTCGTATTCCGTACGGAAGGCCCCGCGCTCCTGGAGGAGCGGTACGACCCGGTCCACGAAGTCGTCCAGACCGCCGGGGGTCAGATGCGGTACGAGGATGAATCCGTCCGCCGCCCTGGTCCGTACGAAGGTGTCGAGACTCTCGGCGACGCTCTCCGGGGTGCCGATGAACGACTGCCGCGCGGTGGTCTCGATGACGGTCTGCCGGATGGAGAGCCCCTTGGCCTCGGACAGCGCCCGCCACTTGGCCGCGACCGCGAGCGCGTCACCGTGCCGCACCCGGCCCTGGACCAGTTCGGAGTCCGGGTCCGGATCGATGCCGGGCAGCGGCCCGTCCGGGTCGTACGCCGACAGGTCCCGTCCCCAGACCTGCTCCAGGGCGAGGATCGCGTTCTGCGGGGAGACCTGCTGCCTGCGGATCTCTGCGGCCCGTTCCTGGGCCTCGGAGTCGCTGTCGCCGAGGACGAAGGTGACCCCCGGCATGATCTTGAGATCGTCCGGATCCCTGCCGTACTTCGCCAGCCGGGACTTGGTGTCGGCGTAGAACTCGCGGCCCGCCTCCAGGGTGCCGTGCCGGGTGAAGATGACATCGGCGGCGGAGGCGGCGAACTCCCGGCCCTCCTCCGAGTCGCCCGCCTGGATCACCACGGGATGGCCCTGCGGCGAGCGCGGGACGGTGAACTCCCCCTCGATCTCGAACTGCCGCCCGGAGTGGGCGAACGGGCGCGGTGTGCCGTACGGGGCGCCGGGCGCGGGCGGGGTCCAGGAGTCCCACAGCTCCCGCGCGGTCGCGACGAACTCGGCGGCCCTGGTGTAGCGGTCGGCGCGGTCGAGATAGCCGCCGCGCCGGAAGTTCTCCCCGGTGAAGGCGTCGGAGGAGGTCACCACGTTCCAGGCGGCACGGCCCGCGCTGAGATGGTCGAGCGTGGCGAGCCTGCGGGCCAGTTCGTAGGGCTCGTTGAAGGTGGCGTTCACGGTGGCGGCGAGACCGAGCCGGTCGGTGACGGCGGCCAGCGCGCTCAGCACGGTGAGGGATTCGGGGCGGCCGACCACGTCCAGATCGTGGATGAGGCCGTTGTGTTCACGCAGCCGCAGCCCCTCGGCCAGGAAGAAGAAGTCGAACTTCCCGCGCTCCGCCGTACGGGCCAGCGCCTCGAAGGAGGAGAAGTCGATCTGGGACCGGGAGCGGGGGTCGGACCATACGGTGGTGCTGTTGACCCCGGGGAAGTGCGCGGCGAGATGAATCCGCTGAGGTGCGGTACGGGATGTGTCGGTGGTCATGAGGTTCCCCCGGCGGGCGCGTACTGGTTGGCCGGGCGCGCGAGGTTGAGATGCTCGCGGAGTGTGCCGCCCGGATGGAAGGCGCGGAACAGACTGCGGTGCTGGAGCAGCGCCACCGTGCCGTTGACGAGCCGTTCGAGATCGCGCCGCGGCTCGGTGGGGGTGAGGTGGAAGCCGTCCACGGCACCGGTGCCGTGCCAGGTGGTGATCAGATCGGCGAGATCGACGGGGCCGCCGCGGTAGTGCGGTCCCGCGGCGCCGGCCGTGGTGCGCGGCGCGCTCTCCAGACCGGGTTCCAGCGGGCGTTCGCCGTCGCCGAGATCGATGGTGAGCGCGGCCAGCACCCGCGGTGTGCCGGGGGCACGGCCGTGGTCGGCGGCCCGTGACCGGAGCTTCTCCCGGATCGCCGCCGCCTCGTCGGGCCGGTCGGCCCTGATCAGGACGACATCCGCGTGGCGCGCGGCGGTCTCCCTGCTGTGCCCCTCGGTCGCGTCGACCACGGTGACGGGATGGCCCTGCGGCGGACGCGGCACGATGGACGGGCCGCGGACCGTGAACGTGGCCCCCTCGAAGTCGACATAGTGCAGCTTGTCGCGGTCGATGAAGCGCCCTGTCGATGTATCGCGGATCTCGGCGTCGTCCTCCCAGCTGTCCCAGAGCCGGGCGGCCACGTCGGCCACATCGCCCGCCTCCTGCCAGAGGGCGGGTACGGCCCCGGCCGGGCGGCGGCCGAACAGCCGGGCCTCCGCCGGGGTGGTCGACACATCGACCAGCCAGCCGGCCCGGCCACGGCTCACCCAGTCCAGGGTGGCCACGGCCGCCGAGACATGGAACGGCTCGGTGTGGGTGGTGGTGACGGTGGGCACGAGCCCGATGCGCTCGGTCGCGGGCGCGACCCGGGAGAGCACGGCGAGCGCGTCGAGGCCGGGGCGCGCGAAGGTGTCCTGGAGCGTGACGAAGTCGAGGGCGCCGCGCTCGGCGAGCCGGGCGAGTTCGACGTACCACGCCGCGTCGTAGGACCGCTGACCACCGATCTCGGCGGCGAGATACAGCGGCCGGTGCGGCGGGTTGTGCGGTGGTTTCCGCGGCGGGGTGTCCTGGGGCCGGTACGGAGGTTGAGTGGCGGACATGGCGGGCCTTACCTTTCAGCTTCGGACGGGCAGCCCGTCCGGCGGTTGAGGAGCCGAAGCGGCCGTGGACGGTGCGCCCGCGGGCGGTACGGCCGGAGGCGGTGTGGCCGGAGGCGGTGTGGCCGAGGGCCCCGCGAGGCCGGCGAGCAGGGTGAGCGCGGCCCTCGCGGTGGCGTCGTTCTGCCGGAACGCGGGGCCGCCCGTACGCGGCCGGGTGAAGGCGCCGCTGGACCGGGCGGTGGTGTAAGGACCGAGCGCGAAGCGGCGGGGATGCGGGGTGCCGTCGCGCTCCAGCAGCCGCCCGTCGTCGGGGTCGACCCGGACCAGACCCGCCGAGATCGCGGCGGCACCCTCCTCGTACAGCGCCCGCAGCAGCGGGCTGCGGGTGCGTTCGGGCGAGGGATCGGGCAGCCGCGCCTCGACCAGCGCGCGCGCCTCGACGTACTCCCCCGGTACGACGGCGCTGCCCGCCCGGAAGATCCCCCGCCGCCCGTCGGCCTCGACCGACATGCCGGCGCCCAGAAAGCGGACGACGCCTGCCTTCGAGAGCGCGAGCAGCCGGCGCAGCCGGGGTCCCGGTGGGCCGGACGCGAGATAGCTGAAGAAGCCGTGCCAGCCGCCGCCGGAATCACCGAGATCGCCGAGGCGGATCAGCTGGCCGTAGACGGAGAGCAGCCCGAGGAAGACGGCGAGGTCCGCGCTGTGTGCCGGATCGTGCCTGCGGGCCAGATCCGCGCGGATGTAGTCGCGCAGCCCGTCCTGGAGCGCGTCGTACGAGGGGAAGCGCAGCCCGTCGAGCGGCCGGTCGAGGGCGGCGAGATCGAGCCGGTCGGCGGGGTCGGGGACGGCCGCGCCGACCAGGGCGTCCAGCTCGGGGCCGCCGGGGTCGGCGGCGGCGTACTTCTCCTCGAAGTCGGTCCAGTCGACACGGGTGCGCTCGGGGTGCGCGGTGAAGAGGCGGTGGTAGTGCGCGAAGCCGAGTTCCTTGTCGATCAGCGGCCGGACATCGCGCCGGAAGTCGGGCGGCGCCGGCCGGCTCAGCAGTTCGTCGATCTGCCCGGGCCCGAGGAAGCGGGGCAGCGGGGGCCGTTCACCGTCCAGCCCGTAGCCGATCTTGGAGTGGTACGGGACACCGCGCCGCGATCCGACGTACAGGACCGGTTCGCGTCCCGAAGGGTGGTAGACCAGCTCCCCGTCGTCGCGGTCGGCGCTCCCCGAGTACCGTCCGCCGCGCCCTTCGGTGACGAGCACCATCAGATCGACGAAGGCGAGTCCGAGGCCCCGGACGAGGACGGGTTCACCGGCGGGCAGGACGGACAGATCGCTGTCCGCGGTGAAGTCGGGCGGCAGATGGATCAGTCCGTGTTCTTCCGCGAACCGGCCCAACTCCACCTGTTCCGCGTCCGGTTCGGCGTCGAGATGTCCGAGGGTCAGCACGACGAGGTCGGCGAGGAGCGGTTCGGTACGGTCCGCCAGCCAGACCCGCTGGCGTCCGCCCCGCGGACCGCTGACGCGCACGGCGTCCGTGCGGTGCCGATGGACGGTGACACCGGGCGGCAGCGCGGCGACGGTCTGTTCGTACACCCAGCTCAGATAGGCGCTCTGCACCCGGCGGCTGGGGAAGGTCTGGCCGGTGAGGGCGGCGATCTCGGCGCGCAGCCCGGAACTCGACGGAGGGAGCGCCGACTCGGCCGCCTCCGACTCGGCGGAGAGCCGCGCCCTGCCCTCCCTGATGTCCCGTGCCCATTCGTGCAGCGCGGGTCCGTGCCGTACGGGACCGGCCAGGGCCACCGTGTCATCGGTGAACATGGTCACGTCCTCGGCCATGGAGTTCATCCAGAGCAGCGGCGACTGATCACGGCGCCAGACCCGTCCGGCACCCGGCGGATGCGGGTCCACGAGATGGATGTCCAGCGGCAGACCGTCGTACAGGGAGCGCGCGTTGGCGGCGATCCGCTCCAGAAAGCCCGTGCCGCGCGGCCCCGCCCCGACCACGACTACGGACGGGGTCAGGGGTGGGGTGCGGACGGTGACCGAGGACAGGGGCATGCGAAGGCTCCGTGGATACAGCGATCGAACACGGGAGTGCCTTCACAGAAAACGCGGGCGGACCGAGCCCCTCAGCACGATCCGCTTGTCCGTACGAGGCTAAGTGGTGTGTACGGCCTGTTGTCAAGCTTGTCCGTACTGTGAGCCGTCCGTCCCGGCTCGGTTGACGCGGAAACGGATGCCTGTTCCACTTGGCTCATGCATTCGCAGCAGTGGCTGGTCACGCGCTCCCACATCGACTTCGGTCGCGTGTGGTCCTCTTCCTGTTGAGCTGACGCCCTGCACGGCCCCCCGGTACCTCCGGCGCTCGCGCGCCGTTTCCCCGCGTGCCTTCACACGCAGAGCACCACGTTTCTCCCTCCCCTCGCATGGACGCCCGTCTCGTAGGGACGTCCGTCATGCTCCGCAGTCGCAGGAACACGAGTCACAGCAGTCGCAGCTGTCACAGCAACAGTCAATGCCGTCGGACCAGTCGCAGCAGCCCTCACGCTTCTTGCGTGACCACGGGCCCTCGTACTCGTCCGCACAACAGAATCTGCAGGTGCAGCACAGCCCGACGAAGGCCGCGCAGCCGGCCAGGAAGCCGCGCTTGCCCGGCCTCGGCGGCGGCTGCAGCCCGAAGCCGGGCGGCAGTCCGCCACTGCCCTGGCTGAACTGACCGCCGTGGCTGCCGTGCCCTTGGTGCGCGCAGGCCGTCGTACCGAAAGCGCGGTCGACCGACGCCCGTAGTTCGTGCGCCAGCAGCACATGCGCCAGCCTGCCGTCGGTGAACTCCGTGTCCCGCAGCGCCGGCCGGATTCCGCGCACCGCGTCGTCGGCGAGCCGCCGCGCCTCCGCACGGGACGTACCGGTCGCGGTGAGCGGGTTCCAGGCACCCGACGCGGCGTCAGCCGACTGGTCCTCCACGGCGTCCAGCAGATGCGCGAGCCGCCCGAAGAGCCGTCCCGCCTCGGCCAACGGAGCGCTGTTGCCCGGCCGTCCCGCCAGGACGGCGGTGTACGCGAAGGCCGCGGCGGTCGCCGTCTCGGTCGGCTCGGTGACGGTGAGCAGAGGAGTGCCGGAGTGGGCCAGCGCCTCGATCCCCTGCTGCCGCTCGACGGCGTCGACCAGTACGGCCGTGTCGAACCCCAGCTCCGCGCCGGTGCGCGCGCCCGCTCTGTCCCATCCGTGGGCGACCCGGCGCGCGGCGGCGGCCAGCGGCCGGCGCCCCAACAGCCCGTCCCCGTCGGCGACGTGGTCCCGGATCTTCGCCGAGGCGAGCACCAGTGACACGGAGGCGGCGAGCCGCGCGCCCTCGCCCCTGGCTATCGGCGCCGTACGCATACCGCGCAGCGGACAGGGGCCCGCCGTGCGCCGCCGCAGCGCGGTGCGTTCGAGCTGAGCATCCGTCAGAACCGAGACGATCAGCCCGTCGTAGTTGGTGACGATCCGGGAGAACTGCCCGTGGTCCGCGCGAAGTGCCAGACAGAGCCCGCAGAGATGGGCCATCCACTCGGCCTTGAGCCCATCGGCGAGCCGGTGCGTACACGGTCTGACGATTCCGAACACGACAGTCCCCCGAGAGTCGTTCACAAGTGCGTGACGCATCGTACCGAGCGATCGATTCACCCGTACGTCCCCAGCGTCACCCATCTGGCCGGAACGTAATATTTTGTACCGACTCCGGGCCTGTACGCTGGAAGAACCTTGACGAACCGCCACATCTTCTGCACCAGTACCGTCACGAATCATCTGCGCGCCGACTATCCCCTTGGCGCGCGATCCGCATGATGGTCGACCATAGGGATAAGGGAACGTCATGTGACCGCGGTGAAAGGAGGCGTCCATGGGATCGGTGCGCAAGGCGAGTGCCTGGCTGGGCCTCGTTGAGGACAACGACGAGCGTTACTACGACGACGAGTACGCCGAGGGTGCGGAGAACAGCGACAACTGGCGGACCGACCCGCGCGTACGGGTCGTCGCCGAGGCCGCCCCCGAGCAGGACCGCAGAATCGCCACCGTCTCCCCGGACAGCTTCCGGGACGCCCGGACCATCGGCGAGCTCTTCCGGGCCGGCACCCCGGTCATCATGAACCTCACGGCCATGGAGCCCGCCGACGCCAAGCGCGTGGTGGACTTCGCCGCCGGACTGATCTTCGGGCTGCGCGGCTCGATCGACCGCGTCGCCACCCGGGTCTTCCTGCTGAGCCCCGCCGACACCGAGATCGTCACCGGCGAGGCCGCGGGCCGCGGCAAGGACGGCTTCTTCAATCAGAGCTGAGCAGGGCGCTCACCGGTTCCGCCCGGTCCCGCACGGGGTCACCGGAAGGCGTCGAGGCCGGTGAGCGCCTTGCCCAGGACGAGCTGATGCATCTCGACGGTGCCCTCGTACGTGAGCACCGACTCCAGGTTCGTCGCATGGCGCATCACGGGATACTCCAGCGAGATCCCGTTGGCGCCGAGGATGGTCCGTGAGGTCCGGCAGATCTCGATCGCCTCCCGCACATTGTTGAGCTTGCCGAAGCTGATCTGCTCGGCGCGGAGCCGGCCCGCGTCCATGCGCCGCCCCAGATGGTGGGCGAGCAGGATGCCCTTGTGCAGTTCGAGCGCCATGTCCGCCAGCTTGGCCTGGGTGAGCTGGAAGCCGCCGATCGGCCGACCGAACTGCTCCCGGGTCCCGGCGTACTGAAGCGCCGCTTCGAAACTGGCGCGCGCCGCGCCCATCGAGCCCCAGACGATGCCGTACCGCGCGTGGCTCAGACAGCTGAGCGGGCCGCGCAGTCCGGTGACCTCCGGGAGGACGGCGTCGGCGGGCAGCCGTACGTCATCAAGCACCAGTTCGCTGGTGACCGAGGCCCGCAGCGACCACTTGTGGGTGATCTCCGGGGCCGAGAATCCAGGGGTGCCGGCCGGGACCAGGAATCCACGGATGCCCTCGTCGGTCCGCGCCCAGACGACGGCGACCCCGGCCACCGAACCATTGGTGATCCACATCTTGCGACCGCTGAGCACCCAGTCGGAGCCGTCCCGCTTGGCATGGGTACGCATTCCGGCCGGGTCGGAGCCGTGGTCGGGCTCGGTGAGTCCGAAGCAGCCGATGATCTCGCCGGCGGCCATGCCGGGCAGCCACCGCCGCTTCTGCTCCTCGGAGCCGAAACGGTGGATCGCGTACATGGCGAGCGAGCCCTGTACGGAGACGAGCGAGCGGATCCCGGAGTCGGCGGCTTCCAGCTCCAGACACGCGAGTCCGTACTGGACGGCGGTGGCGCCCGCGCAGCCGTACCCGGTCAGGGACATCCCGAGCGCGCCGAGTCCGCCGAGTTCGCGGGCCAGTTCACGGATCACGGGCAGTTCGCCGCGCTCGTACCACTCGGCGATATGCGGCAGGACCCGGTCGGCGGCCCAGCTCCGTACGGTGTCCCGGATCGCCAGGTCCTCGGGTTCGAGCAGATCGTCGAGGCCGAGGGGGTCACCGGGGTCGAAGGGCGGGGGCTTGACCGAAGAGGACGCGGAAGGAGCGGAAGGTACGGGCATGGGACGGCCTCCGGCGGCTCGCACGGCATCGGACAACTCGGACAAGCCGTAACTAGCAGCGCTAGTTACGGCTCGGTGACGACGGTACGACTCAGTCTGCCGCGCGTCCAGACGCACCCCGCCCTTGTCGGCCCGGCTCGCGGGCCCGGCGCCTCACTACGCTCTAACGGGAGAGACGGCCCGCCGGGATCGCCGCCTCGGACTCACGTGGCGCCGATGGCGCTCTGCGCGGCCGGGGCGGGCGCCGTTCCTGCGGGCGGAGCGGCCGTGCCTCCCCGGACCCGGGCGTCTCGGCCGTCTCCGGCGTCTCCTCGCGCGTCTCGCGCGCTTCGGCGCCCGGCTCCTCGGCGGCGCGCGGCGGGCACTCCATGACCCTCGGCAGCCGCAGCGCGGCCAGCGCGCCGAGCAGCAGCAGCCCCGCGCTGACGAGCAGCGTGACATGCAGGCCGTGCACGAACGAGTGGCGCGCGGCGGTACGCAGCGTCTCCCCCGCGGGTCCGCCGAGCCTGGCCGCCACCTGATAGGCCTCACCGAGCGAGTCGGACGCCGCGGAACCCGCCGCCGCGGGCACGCCCCTCAGCGACGACAGCCCGGGCGCGTACACGGCGTTCATCACGCTGCCGAGCAGGGCGATCCCCATGCCCGCGCCCAACTGGTACGAGGTCTCGCCGATGGCCGCGGCCCCGCCCGCCTGGTCCGCCGGAGCCTCGCTGAGCATCGATTCGTACGCGCCGAAGAGCGTGGTCTGGAGCCCGAAACCGAGCAGTACGAACGCCGCGGCCAGCAGCCCCGGCCGGTCGTGCTGGCCCATCAGCGTCAGCACCAGCACGGCGCCCGCGGTCAGCACGAAGCCCCAGGCCACCATCCGGCGCGGCCCCACCCGGCGCAGTGTCGCCGAGCCGGTGACCCCCGCCGCCATGGCGGCGAAGGTGAGGGGCAGCAGCCGCAGCCCGGTCTCCAGCGGGCTGAGTTCCAGCACGAGCTGGAGGTACTGGACGGCGATCAGCTGAAGGCCGACCAGGGCCAGCATGGCGAGGACGATGCAGCCGACGGAGGTGGAGAACGTGGGCCTGGCGAACATCCTCATATCGATCAGCGGATGCGCCCTGCGCCGCTGTCTGCGGACGAAGAGGACGAGGAGAGCCGCGCCGACACAGAGCGGCCCGAGGGTCTCGGGGCCGAGCGGCCCTTCCCCGGCGCCGAGCCGCTTCACCCCGAAGACCACCCCGAGCACCCCGGCCGCGGCCATCAGCGCGCCCAGCACGTCCCAGGGCCCGTCACCGAGGCCCTTCGACTCGGGCAGCACCAGCCGGCCGAGCGGCAGCAGGAGCGCCAGCAGCGGGATATTGATCAGGAAGACCGAGCCCCACCAGAAGTGCTCGACGAGGAAGCCGCCGAGCACCGGGCCGAGGGCGGCACCGACCGCGGCGACCGCCGTCCAGACACCGATGGCCATGGCGCGCTCGCGCCGGTCGGGAAAGACATCACGCAGGATCGAGAGCGTCGCGGGCATGATCATCGCGCCGCCGACACCGAGCAGGGCGCGCGCCCCGATCAGTACGAGCGGTGTATCGGCGAGGGCCGCGACGGCGGAGGCCACTCCGAAGAGCGCATAGCCCATGAGCAGGACCCGGCGTCTTCCGATGCGGTCACCCAGCGTGCCGAAGAGGATCAGCAGCGCGGCGCAGACCAGCGGATACGCGTCCACGATCCAGAGCAGCTCGACACCGCTGGGCCTGAGGTCGGCGGTGACGGCCGGAACGGCGACATGCAGCACGGTCGCGTCGAGCGCGACCAGCAGCAGGCTCACACAGAGGACGACCAGGACGATCCAGCGGTTGGCACCGCCGCGGGCCCCGGCCGCGCGCAGCCGTGCGCCGGCCGTGGTGCTCCCGGACATCTGAGTACCTCCCAATGCGTCCCTCGCGCTCGGCGGGCCAACGGGGACACTGGTCCCTCGGAGTGGCTCGGCATCGACGGGCGAGTGAGCCGCCAGCGTACGCGAGTGACCGTACGCGGCGCGTGGTGCATCTCTCACCGTTCCGACCGACGAGTGTGGCGTACACCACTCCCCCGCGCCAGGACCGGGGCCCAGAGCGCGCACAAGCGGCAGGGAAATTCCGTGCGACGCCACGGTGAACTAATTCTGTTCCGCACAAAGACAGTTCCGGGAACGGCATGCCGATTAATAGGGCCGAAGGTCCCTTCGATTTCCGGAACGGCCCCTGATAAACCCCGCTCCGAGACGTACTCCACATCACATCGTCATCACAAAGAGACCGGATCGACCGGTTCACTCGCTCACTCGCTGTAACGTCGATTGGGTGCGTACCGACATCTTTGCCCGTCTGGACCGGGAGCCGGAACCGCCGAAGATAGAGATCCCGCGGATGAGCCGCACCCGCAAGGCTCTCTTCGGCGGGACGCTGGCGTTCTATCTCGCCATCGTCGTTGCCGTGCTCGTCTCGTCCTCGCTGGTGATCCTCGACTGGAAGGTCATGCTCTTCCGGCCCTATCAGCAATGGCCGGAACTGCATCCTTTTCTCGACTACTTCGTGGTGCTGGGGCAGCGCGGCCCCACGGCCGTCATGATCGCGGCCTGGCTGGGCTGGCGCTCCTGGCGGCAGCACACGCTCCGGCCGCTGCTGGTACTCGGCACGGCGCTGCTGCTGCTCAACGTGACCGTCGGGGCGGTGAAGCTCGGTCTGGGCCGGCTCGGCCCCCACTACGCGACGCAGATCGGCTCGACCGAGCTCTTCGCCGGCGGCGATATATTTCCTTCGGGACACACCGCCAACGCCGTGGTGACCTGGGGAATCCTGGCCTATCTGGCCACCACGCCCCGGGCCAGGCGCTATCTGTCGGTCATGTCGGCCGTGGTCGCCCTGGGGGTCGGCGCGACGACCGTCTACCTCGGTACGCACTGGCTGAGCGATGTGCTGCTCGGCTGGGCCGCCGGGCTGCTGATCCTGCTGGGGCTGCCCCTGTTCGAGCCGCTGATCGGCCGGGCCGAGCTGGTCATCTTCGCGGTCCGCGAGCGGTGGCGCGCGCGCAACAGGACCACCCCTTCGACGCCGGTCGCCTCCGGGGGCCCACGGTCGGCGCCGGTGCCCGCGGAGACCTCGGCGCTGGGCGGCGACCCGTCGTGCGAGCCCATCGGGGCAGGTCATGGCGGCCACACCGGCACGGGCCTGAACACCGGCACCGTCGCGGGTACGGGCCGGCTGACCCAGTCGAGGCCGCACGCGGTGCGCTCGGAACGTACGCCGGGCACTCCGGCCGGGAGCCGCCGACCGCCGCACTCGCGGCCCATGACGGGCGGCTGACCGCCCCCAGGGACCGCGGGGACGGTACGCACAGCCCCACCCCGCGCATACGAAGGCCCCGGCTCCAGCCGGGGCCTTCGTATGCGCCAGGAGCCCGCGAGGAGCCCGTGAGAAGCCCTGTGGCGGGCCGTCGGTCAGCCGGGCCACCGGGTCGGCCGGTCAGCCGTGCCAGCAGCGGATGACCCGGCCCGCCTCCACCTCGAAGTTGAGCCTGCCCACGACGAACTCCATGGTGATGATCGAGCCCGGGGGCAGCGCTCTGACCGTGGTCCAGCCGCGCTCGCGGGCGATCCGTTCGGCGCTCTCGGAGTCGAGTCCGACATAGGAGTCGGGGGCGTCGTCGGGCTGTCGGGGTGGCGTCGGTATCGGTCCCATACCACTCACCGTAGGCGCCGGGGACAGCCGAAGGAAGCCGAACGGATACCTCGCCCGTATGCTTCTCGGCCCTCCGCGTCACACTTGTGTCACAGGTTCCGACACGCTCCGGATGCGAACGGCGTCACTCTTACGGCCCCTTCACATCCGACTTCTTAGAAATTCCACAACTTCGAAGATCACATAAATAGCCCACCAGAATTCGACCGCCCACGACAGTGGTTTTCAGGACGACCTCGGAAATCAATTGACGGGCCGTCGAGGAATTCACGAGTCCCCCGCACAATCCGCCGCCGGCCGACACGTACCCGGGTCTTCCCGCCGGCGCGAGCCCGTCAGCCGAGGGCGCGGGACAGCCGGTCCCGTACGTCCCTGACGCGCTCGGTCAGCTCCGGTGGCTCGATCACCTCGAAGTCGAAGCCGAGCAGCGCCAGATGGATCACCATCACATCCAGGGTCGCCGCCCCGGTCCGCAGCAGACAACTGTGCTCGTCGACCGGCTCCAGAACGCCCGAGGACGGCGAGACGTTCTCGGCCGCCTCCTCGGCGGACGCGTGCAGCCGGATCACGGCCGCCATGGCGTAGGCCCGGGTGGAGACGCCCCGGGAGACATACGCGGCGAGGTCCTCGGCGGGCGGGGTACGCGGGGTGAAGCGCGGTCCGTGCGGCGGTGTGGGGGTGATCCGGTCCACGCGGAACGTACGCCAGCCGGCGCGGTCCGGGTCCCAGGCGACCAGATACCAGCGGTGTTCGGTGCACACCAGGCGATACGGCTCGACCGTGCGGCGGGTGACGGTGTCCTCGTGGTCGCGGTAGGTGAAGCGCAGCCGCTCGCTGTCCCGGCAGGCGTTGGCCAGCTCCGTGAGGACGCCGGGGTCGACCGTGGACCCCCGCGGCCCGCTCAGCATCGGCACGGTGAAGGAGTTGAGGGCGCTGACCCGGCGCCGCAGCCGGCCGGGAAGCACCTGCTCCAGCTTCGCCAGGGCGCGTACGGAGATCTCGCCCATGCCCTCGATGCCGTTTCCGGCGGCGGTGCGCAGCCCGACGGCGACCGCGACGGCCTCCTCGTCGTCCAGCAGCAGCGGGGGCAGCTCGGCCCCGGCGCCGAGCTGGTAGCCGCCGCCCGTGCCGGGGCTGGCGTTGACCGGATAGCCGAGTGCGCGCAGCCGGTCGACATCGCGCCGTACGGTGCGCGGGGTCACGCCGAGCCGGTCCGCGAGGTCAGGTCCCGACCACTCGCGGTGGGCCTGGAGCAGTGAGAGCAGACGCAGCAGTCGTGCCGAGGTCTCCAACATGGGCGTGAGTCTGGCAGTCCTCGCGGACAGCTTCTGTCCGCAAGTACTCCCGCTCCCGGTCCCACGCTGTTCGACGCTGTTCGCGGCCCCGCTCGGGTCAGCGCGTCGGCGCCGGCGTCGGGACGGGCGCGGGCTCGGGCGCGGGGTCCAGCCGTACACAGAAGTCGTTGTCATGGGTGTAGCCGGGGGCGGCCAGCCAGCCGTACGTGCCGGGCGCCGGGGAGACGCTGTGCGCCGGATAGACATGGATCGCCCGCTTGTCCCAGATGTCGTCGAGGATGCGGGAGATCCGCATGCCGGCGGCGTCCGGCGCGGGCAGCAGCCACAGATCCCAGCGCCTGCGCTGCTCGCCCGGGGTGCCCGGCCCGCCCGGTCCCGCGGCCAGCGGTCCGTACGGCAGGGTGAACGCGAACACCCCGCCCCGGCCGGTCACGGCCACCCGGTGCGTACGGTCGCCGCCGCGCAGCCGGGCCTCGGCCCGCGCGTGCTCCCCCAGCTCGGCGCCGTACAGCACGCCCTCGACCGACATCCCGGCCGGCTCGCAGCGGACCGTCCCGGCCTCGGCGTGCGGTGCGCGGAGCCAGGTCCTGAGGGCGAGCCGGCCGTCCGCGGTGGGGTACGGGACACGGGCCGCGACCGGGCCCGCCCCCGGCACCCGGTCGATCAGCGCCCGTACGTCCCTGATCCCGGGCCGTACGGGCTGGTCGCCGGAGGCGCCCGCGTAGATGTCCCAGTGGCCCTCGGCCAGTTCGACGGTGCTGGGCAGCACGGCCCGCAGCCGCGTCCGCCCCGCGCCGATGGCGGTGGCGGGCCCGGTCAGCGGCAGCCGTACCTCGTCCTCACCGGCGCTCCGCGTCCCGTCGGCGTGGCCGGCGCGGCGGCGCAGTACCAGCGTCGCGTCGGGGCGGGCGGCGTCCGTGATGTCGAAGGTGATTCCGCCCGCCGAGTCGGCGATGCAGTCGGCGGTGCACACGGCGGGCGACGCCCGCCGCCCGATGGCTCTGGTCATACGGTTCTGCCCTTTCGGATCACATCTGCCTAGGTCCTGTCCGGTCGACGCGCCGCCGAGTAAGGCGCCGCCGCGGCAGAGCGCGTCGCGGGGCTTCAGGCCCCGGGACACCGCGCGGGAGAACCGGGCCGGCTCGGCGCGGAGCGCCGCGTGGCGATCCGCGATCCGCGCCGGGTCGAAGCGGGCCGACGCCATGCGCGCCGCCTCTCCCGTGTTGTGGAGCAGAAAAGAGAGGTGCATGCCGTGCCGGGTCTCCCTGGTCCTTCCGGTTTCCGCCGGTTCCTGTTCGGGCCGACTGGGTAGATGCGGAAATGACCCACATGGTGCCGACTCGAAGCGGATTCATACGTTCACGCGCCGTCCGCGCGCCCGCGAGCCGCGCGGACACCCCCCGGACGCCACACGGACCGCCGCGCCGGGACCGCCGAAGGGAGCAATGAGTTTCGGCCATCCCATCGATTTGCCGTTCTCCCGTGTTCTCCCGTTTTGTCGACCTGTCCATCTGTCCATGTACCGATCCGCGCCCTGGCGGTACCGGGTCAACTTCCCCTCGCCCGGCATACGTTGGGCCATACCGGCCCGTTCCGGCCGATGACCCGCGCCCGGCCCGGGATGGTTCGATTCCGTGCCCCTTCGCGCGTGACCCGGGCGACGGCTCGCCCGTTGTCTTCTGTACGAGCCGGGAACAGCCCGGCTCACGCACCGAGTTCGAGGAGCCACCCGTGCCGCGCATGCTCGACGTCAGCGAGGACGTACGCGCCGAGATCGGCGACGAAGAAGCCGATCGGCTGCTCTCCGGCGAGAACTCCCCGGGCAGCTACGACTGCACGTCCTGCCGGACCCCCGGCGACTGCGAACAGGAGCGGACCAGCACCGTGCTGTTCGTCGGTGAGGAGACCGCCGTTCTCGCCTTCGCCCACGCCACCTGCATCCCCTCCCAGGTCGTCCAGGTCGCCGAGGACCAGCTCCAGGGGGCGGTCCGGTCGATCACGGGCGGCGAGCCCCAGCCCCCGGGGGCGCCGGGCGTGCCCGCCGCGGGCTCCAATCAGGCGGTGCTGGGCGTCACCAGCGGTCTGGTGCTGATCGAGGGCGATCTGCACCCCGCCCTGGTCGTCGAGCCGACCGCTCCGATCGTCCGGCCGGGCTCGGACGCCACCACCGACGAGTTCCTGCCGCTCCTCATCGAGCAGGGCTTCCAGCCGCTCGGGGATCTGAACCAGGTGCCCGCCCCGCTGCCCGGCTGGTCGGTGCTGCTCGCCATGGGACAGCTGCACGCCGTACTCCAGCCCGGCACCGGCGGCGGCACCCCGATCGCCTGGTGGCAGGCCCATCAGCCGCTCCAGGTCACCGAGGGGTGGCGGACCGCGGCCAACAAGTCACACACCGTCCTGGTCTTCGCGGCGCCGGTCGGCTCCATCGGCCAGCAGCCCCGTGAGGACCTGCTGCGCGACGCCCTGGAGAAGGCCGCGGCCAACGGCGAGCTGGTCGCCGCGGCGATGCCGCTGGCCGGCACATGACCGGGGCCACGCGCCCCGCCCACCAGCCGCTCCGTAACCCGGTGGCGGCGAAATCCCAGGACAGCCCGCATCCGAGGGGCGACGAGGTCGTTGGCACGTACGTGCACTCATACGACCCCACCCGCCAGCAGTACCAGAGCCATATCCCGTCCATGCGCCCCGCGCAGGATGTCGCCGACGGGTTCTCCACGACCCCGATCTACGACGCGCTGTACTCCGAATTCCGCCGGTCCTTCAGGGCGCTGCCCGGTGACCGCAGCAATGAGGAGAACCTCGGCTTCACCGCCTTCGGCACCGGGCTGCACGCCGCGCGCGGTGGGTACGGCGGCCACTCCGGGCTCGGGCATACGCCGTACCCCGGGTCCTGGCAGCGCGATCCCCGGCAGTTCCGTCGTAGATCCACCGCCGGCCCAGCACCCCGTGTTCCGACGTGCCGATGAGCGCGTGATCGGCGCCGGGGAGCGGTGCTCCGCGGTAGCT